>JBDTUG010000390.1:0-3680 GCA_040007855.1 Caldimonas sp. | reverse complement strand
CCGCCAACGCCAACATCGGCGCGGCGCGCGCCGCCTTCTTCCCGCGCATCTCGCTCACCGCCAACCTCGGCACCGCGAGCAGCGAGCTGTCGGGCCTGTTCAAGAGCGGCAGCTTCGCCCTGACCGGCGCGGCGCAGCTGCTGCAGCCGCTGTTCGACGCCGGCCGCAACCGCGCCAACCTCGAGGTCGCGCGGGTGAACCGCGACGTCGCCGTCGCGCAGTACGAGAAGGCGATCCAGACCGCGTTCCGCGAGGTCGCCGACGCCCTGGCCGGCCGCGCCACGCTGGGCGAGCAGTTGCGCGCCCAGGCGGCGCAGACCAACGCCCTGGCCATCACCTATCGGCTCGCCGACCTGCGCTATCGCGCCGGCGCGGCCAGCTACCTCGATGCGCTCGACGCGCAGCGCTCGCTGTTCGTGGCCCAGCAGGCGCTGGTGCAGACCCGGGCCCTGCAGCTGCAGAACCTGGTCGCGCTGTACCGGGTGCTGGGCGGCGGCTGGAAGGACGAGCCGGTCGCAACGACGCCGGCGGCGCCGCTGCGCTAAAACTAAAGGTCCTGGGGCGCTGCCCCCTTGCGGGCGAAGATGGCGAAGCTGCCGTTCGCCCTGGCCACCAGCACGTCGCCGACGTGGACCGAGGCGTCGAGGTTGGCCACGCTCTTGCCCTTGCTGACGATCACGCTGGTGCAGACCAGGGTGCCCTCGCGTACCGGCTTGAAGTAGTTGATCTTGACTTCGATGGTGGCGCAGAGCTGCGCCGGCTCGAGCGTCGAGTAGAGGGCCGCGCCCATCGCCGTGTCGACCAGCGTGAACAGCACGCCCCCGTGGACCACACCCGTGGCATTGAAGTGCCGGTCCGCCACCTTCAGCCGGCAGGTCCCCGCGCCCCCGGCCGGTCGTTCGATGTGCAGGCCGACGTGCTCGACGAAGCGGAGCTTGCGGGCCGACCCGGGTTCGCCGATGCCCCCCATTCAGACCGTCACCACCGGCGCCAGGGACTCGAATTCCGCCGCCCGCTTTTCCTTCCACCCGGCGATCGCGGTCGCGATCTCGCCGGTGTCGAAGATCGCGCTCTGCAGCAGGGTCATCTGGTGCAGGGCCGAGGCCGTCGAGTGGTCGCGGGCGTGGTTGAGGGCGAGCTTGCTGCCAGCGATCGCCAGCGGCGACTTGGCGGCGATGCTGCGCGCCAGGCCCATGGCGCGGTCGAGCAAAGCCGCGGCGTCGGGCAAGACGGCGTTGACCAGGCCGACCGCGAGGGCCCGCTCGGCGCCCATCCGCTCGCCGGTATAGGCCATCTCGCGGGCGACGCCCTGCGGCACGATCTTCGGCAGGCGCTGCAGGCTGCCCAGGTCGGCGGCCATGCCGATCGAGATCTCCTGCACCGTGAAGAAGGCATCGGCGCTGCACAGGCGGATGTCGCAGGCAGTGGCGAGGTCGAGTGCGCCGCCGATGCAGCCGCCCTGGATGGCGCAGATCACCGGAAAGCGTGCTTCGTCGATTGCAGTGAAGCAGTCCATGAGCTTGCGCAGCGATTCCTGGAAGCTCAGGCGTTCGCGCGCCGTGTTCACGGCCAGCGCGAGATCGCTGCCGGCGAAGACGTCGAGCGACATGCCGGCCGAGAAGTGCTTGCCGATCGAGGAGATGACGAGCACGCGTGTCCCGCCTTCGTCGGCCATCGTTCGTACCGCGTCGCGAACGGCAGGGAAGAACGCCGGCGTCATCGTGTTCATGCGCTCCGGGCGGTTGAGTCGCAGGTGGGCGATGCCGTCTTCGTGCGACAGTGCGAAGAATTCGTTTGTGTTCATGGCGGGAGGGGATGCAATGGATTTCGAGATTCGCACGCACGACGGCCTGACGCTGCGAGGCCGCGCCTGGCCGAGGCGTGATGCCAAGGGCACGATTGTCGTCGTGCACGGGCTCGGCGAACACATCGGCCGATACGGGCATGTCGCGGCGTTCCTGAATGCTCGCGGCTGGCGCGTCGTCGGCTACGACCAGCGCGGCCACGGCGCGAGCGAAGGCGGGCGCGGCCTGCTCGGCGCGGCCGGCGACCTGCTCTCCGATCTGGCGCTCGTGATCGACGCGGTACGCGCCGACGCAGACTTCGCCGCGCCGCTCGTCCTGCTCGGGCACAGCATGGGCGGGCTGGTCGCGGCGCGCTTCGTCGCCGGCGGGCTGGAGACGCCGCGGCCGGCGTGGCGGCGGGAAGTCGATGCGCTCGCGCTCTCGTCACCCGCCCTCGCTCTCGACATGTCGCTGGTCCAGAAGGCGATGCTCGCCACGCTCGGCACGCTGGCGCCCAACCTCGCGCTGGGCACCGGCGTCGGGCCGAAGTGGATTTCCCGCGACCCGGCGGTGGTCGCTGCCTACCAGGCCGATCCGCTCGTGCATGACCGCATCTCGCCGCGCTTCGCCCGCTTCTTCGTCGATGGCGGCGCGGCTGTGCGTGTGCTGGCGCCACGCTGGGCCGTGCCGACACTGCTGCTCTACTCCGGCAGCGATCGCTACGTTGCGCCCGCGGCAAGCGCGGCCTTTGCTGCCGCGGCGCCGAAGGGCGTCGTCACCGTGCGCGAGTTCCCGGCGCTCTTCCACGAAATCTTCAACGAACCCGAGCAGGCCGAAGTGCTGTCCGCCCTCGGCGCTTGGCTCGATACACTGGCCACTTCGCCTTCCTGGAGCCCGCGATGAACGCACGCGATCCTCACCTGCCGGTGCAAGCCGACGAAGCAGAGCAGCTCGGCCGCTTCGCCGAGCGCGTCTGGGACGACGAGATCGTCCCGGCACTGACGAGCTACATCGCGGTGCCGGCCAAGAGCCCGATGTTCGACCCGCAATGGAGCGAGCACGGCTTCATCGACCACGTGGTGCGCGATGCCGCCGCCTGGGTCGAGAAGCAGAACGTCGCCGGCCTGAAGCTCGAGGTGATCCGACTCGAAGGCCGCACGCCGGTCATCTTCTTCGACGTGCCGGCCACCCGGCCGGGCGGCAACGACGCTGGCGCCGAGACGATCTGCCTCTACGGCCACCTCGACAAGCAGCCCGAGTTCAACGGCTGGAAGAGCGGCTTCGGCCCGTGGACGCCTCGCTACGAGAACGGCCTGCTCTACGGCCGCGGCGGCGCCGACGACGGCTACGCGATCTACGCCGCGGTGACGGCGATCAAGTCGCTCGACCTGCAGGGCATCGCCCGGCCGCGCTGCGTCGGCCTGATCGAGACCTGCGAGGAGAGCGGCTCGTTCGACCTGCCCGTCTACGTCGATGCACTGCGCGACCGGCTCGGCTCGATCGGCCTGGTCGTCTGCCTCGACAGCGGCGCCGGCAACTACGACCAGCTCTGGCTCACGACCAGCCTGCGCGGCAACGTCACCGGCACGCTCAAGGTCGAGATCCTGACCGAAGGCATCCACTCGGGCGACGCGAGCGGGCTGGTGCCGTCGAGCTTTCGCGTCCTGCGCCAGGTGCTCGACCGGCTCGAGGACTCGAAGACCGGGCGGCTGCTGCCCGAGAGCCTGCACTGCGCGATTCCCGCCGACCGGATCGAGCAGGCGAGGGCGACCGCGCAGATCCTCGGCGACGCGGTCTGGAAACGCTTTCCCTGGGCCTGCGGCGCCGACGGCGGGCCGACCCTGCCGACCACCACCGACCCGGTCGAGGCACTGCTGAACCGCACCTGGCGGCCGA
>JBDTUG010000389.1:0-3693 GCA_040007855.1 Caldimonas sp. | reverse complement strand
CGCCGACAGGAATCGAACCCGTACCAGGAATGCTGGTCGCGGTGGCGCCAGCTCAGCCCAGGCCGAGCAGACGCTTCGCGTTCTCCTTCAGGATCAGCGGCTTCACCTCGTCCTTGAAGCCGGCCTCGGCGAAGTCCTTCAGCCAGCGGTCGGGCGTGATCAGCGGGAAGTCGCTGCCGAACAGGATCCGGTCCTTGAGCAGGGTGTTGGCGTATTGCACGAGCTGCGGCGGGAAGTACTTGGGGCTCCAGCCCGACAGGTCGATCCAGATGTTGGGCTTGTGCATCGCCAGCGAGATCGCCTCGTCCTGCCACGGCCAGGACGGATGGGCGACGATGATCTGCATGTCGGGAAAGGCGATCGCCACGTCTTCGAGCAGCATCGGGTTCGAGTTCTGCAGTCGCAGCCCGCCGCCGCAGCGCATGCCCGAACCGATCCCGGAGTGGCCGCTGTGGAAGACGGCGGGCAGCTTGTGCTCGGCAATCACCTCGTAGATCGGCCAGGCCATCTTGTCAGCCGGCTCGAAGCCCTGCACCGTCGGGTGGAACTTGAAGCCCTTGACGCCGTACTCCTCGACCAGCTTCCTCGCCTCGCGGCCGCCCATCTTGCCCTTGTGCGGATCGATCGAACCGAACGCGATCATGATGTCGCTGTTCTTCTGCGCGGCCTCGGCGATCTCCTCGTTGGGGATGCGCCGCCGCCCCATCTGCGTCTCGGCGTCGACGGTGAAGTTGACGAAGCCGATCTTCTGCTCGCGGTAGAAGTCGATCGTCTCCTGCATCGTCGGCCGCTTGCTCGATCGGAAGTATTTGTCGGCAGCGCGGTCGTACTCCTCGCCGTAGCTGTCGAACGGGTTGCGGCACGAGACCTCGAGGTGGGTGTGCGTGTCGATGGCGATCAGGTCGGCGGTGTTCATGGTCGCGGCTCCGCGGGAATTCGAGGACGGATTCAGGCCACCTTGTACACCCGGATCAGCACGTTTTCGCGCGGCCTGAGACAGTGCAGAGTGGCGACGCAGACCCCGTCGTTGAGCCAGTCGTACTTGCTGTCGCGGGCCGTGATGTCGATCGTCGAGAAGTGCGTAGCGCGGCGCGTTGGCAGGCTCCCTTCGATTCAGTGGCTGGTGAATGCGGAGGCCGATTCGAGGTCGCCTTCGCCCGTGCGTCGCGCCACCGCCGGGTACGGGCAGAGCGGACGCGTTCGGCCCGGCGACCACGATGGCGGCAGGTCGGCGTTCGCGCCGGCGCCATTGCCGGGGCCGCGCACGCTGGCCGTCACGGCTGCCGGCGCCTTGCCCTGCTCGACCCAGTCGACGAGCGGCTGCATCGGTCGCCTGCACCCGCGCGAGCAGCGCGTCGGCGTCGGCGGCGAGCATGAGGCGCGGCCGTCGAAGCCGCTCGGCGCGGCCGGCGGCACCTGCCAGATGCCGGCGATGGCGCCGGCGTCGTGCGTCGACGGCGCGCCGAACACGCCGCCCAGTCGCCGCCATTTGGGCCTTTGGCAAGCAGGTGGGTCTCCTTTGGCGGAGCGATCCCCGCGCCGGTCCGCGCAGAACAGGGTGCCAACGACGAATCAGATATTTAATTAATGTAAATAACTAAAACAATCCGCATCGCTAGGGCTTTCCCTAGGGTCAAAGCGCGTGACAAATCCTAGAATGGCGTTCGGCATATGCTTAAGAAAACTAACCAATGACAAGCGCCGTACCCGTCTCGGCGTCTCTGCTCGGGTCGCTCGACCTGCTGCGCATCGAGGCGCTGGGGGCCGTCCTGCACGTACGCCTGAACCGTCCTGCCAAGCGCAACGCGATCAGCGACACGCTGGTCGCCCAGCTGCACACCTGCTTCGTCAACCTGCCGGAGGCGACCCGCGCGGTGGTGCTGAGCGGCGCGGGCGACCACTTCTGCGCCGGCCTCGACCTGTCCGAGATCTCCGAGCGCAGCGTCGCCGAGGGCGTCGTCCACTCGCGCTCCTGGCACGCCGCATTCGAGCAGATCCAGCACGGCCGGGTCCCGGTCATCGCCGTGCTGCACGGCGCGGTGGTCGGCGGCGGCCTCGAGCTCGCCGCCGCCTGCCACGTCCGGGTCGCCGAGGCGAGCACCTTCTACGCGCTGCCGGAAGGGCAGCGAGGCCTGTTCGTCGGCGGCGGCGGATCGGCGCGCATCCCGCGCCTGATCGGCACGGCGCGGATGACCGACATGATGCTCACCGGCCGCGTTTACGACGCCGCCGAGGGTCTGGCGATCGGCGTCTCGCAGTACCTGGTCGAGCCGGGGTGCGGGCTCGAGAAAGCGTTCGCCCTCGCCGAGCGGATCGCCGCCAACGCGCCGCTCTCCAACTTCGCGGTCATGCACGCCTTGCCGCGGATCGCCGACATGGCGCAGAGCGACGGCCTGTTCGTCGAGTCGCTGATGGCGGCTATCGCTTCCGGCGACGACGCGGCCAAGCTGCGCGTGCGCGCCTTCCTCGACGGCAAGGCCGCCAAGGTGAGCAAGTCGTGAGCGAGGGCGCGGCGCGGCACGGCGACGGCACGGTCGCACCGCGCTACCGGCCGCTGCCACTCGGCGGCTCGCTCGAGGCGAGTTTCGAGCGGCGTGCCGATGGCTCTACGCTGGTCGTCTCGCGGGAAGCGCTGGCGCCGTATCCGCTTCGGCTCACCGACCGCTTCATCGAGTGGGCCGGGCGCGAGCCGGAGCGCACGCTGGTCGCCAAGCGCGTCCCCAAGGCGCAGGGGGGCGACTGGCGCCGGGTCAGCTACGGCGAGGCGCTGCAAGGCGCGCGCGCCATCGCGCAGGCGCTGCTCGACCGCGGCCTGTCGGTCGAGCGGCCGCTGGTGATCCTGTCCGACAACGACATCGAGCATCTGCTGCTCGGGTTGGGCGCGATGCTCGCCGGCGTGCCGTTCGCGTCGGTGTCGCCGGCCTATTCGCTGATCTCGCAGGACTACGGCAAGCTGCGCCACATCCTCGCCATGCTGACGCCGGGCCTCGTCTTCGCGAGCGGGCCGGCGTACGGCAAGGCGATCGCCGCGGTGCTGCCGGCCGATGTCGCGGTCGTCCTGACCGAAGGCACGATCGAGGGCCGGGCGACGCTGCCCTTCGCCGAGCTGCTCGCCACCGTGCCGAGCGCCGCGGTCGACGCCGCGCATGCCGCGGTAGGCCCCGACACGATCGCCAAGTTCCTCTTCACCTCGGGCTCGACCAAGCTGCCCAAGGCGGTCGTCAACACGCAGCGGATGCTGTGCTCGAACCAGCAGATGATTCGCCAGTGCTTTCGCCAGCTCGCCGACGAGCCGCCGGTGCTGGTCGACTGGCTGCCCTGGAACCACACCTTCGGCGGCAACCACAACGTCGGCCTGGTGATCTACAACGGCGGCACGCTCTACATCGACGAAGGCAAGCCGACCCCGGCGCTGATCGGCGAGACGCTGCGCAACCTGCGCGAGATCGCGCCGACGATCTACTTCAACGTGCCCAAGGGCTTCGAGGAGATCGCCGGCGCGCTCGAGACCGACGAGCAGTTGCGCAAGACGCTGTTCAGCCGGGTCAGGATGTTCTTCTTCTCCGGCGCCGGCCTCGCCCAGCCGGTCTGGGACAAGCTCGACCGGCTGGCCGAGCAGGAGTGCGGCGAGCGGATCCGCATGCTCACCGGCCTGGGCATGACCGAGACCTCGCCGTTCGCGATCTGCGCCAA
>JBDTUG010000388.1:0-3710 GCA_040007855.1 Caldimonas sp. | reverse complement strand
TGCGCATCCAGATCGTCGACGAACAGAACCGGCCGATGTTCGACAGCGGCAGTGCCTTCGTGAAGCCCTACATGCGCGAGCTGCTGCGTGAGATCGGCCACATGCTCACCGACGTGCCGAACCGGATCACGCTCGAAGGCCACACCGATGCCCAGCCCTTTTCCGGCGGGGAGCGCGGCTACAGCAACTGGGAGTTGTCGAGCGATCGTGCCAACGCGTCGCGGCGCGAGATCGTCGGCGGAGGCTTGCCGGAAGACCGGATGCTGCTGGTCCAGGGCCTGGCCTCGAGCAAGCTGTTCGTCCCGGGCGATCCGCACAGCCCGATGAACCGGCGCATCAGCATCATCGTGATGAACCGCGACGCGGAAGACCGGCTGCTGAAGCTGTTGCCGAACCAGGGCGACAGCGAGCCGGGCCCGGCGCCCGCCGCCGACGCCGACGCGGGTGCCCTGGCGGCGAGCCGCGAGCGCTGAGCGCCGACCGAGCCGCCGCCGTGCGCCTTCTCATCGTCGACGACTTCTCGACCATGCGCCGCGTCCTGCGCGGGCTGCTGCGCGAGATGGGGCTCGACGCCGTCGACGAGGCCGCCGACGGCGCCGCGGCGCTCGAGCGCCTGCGCGACTCGACCTTCGACTTCGTCATCACCGACATCGGCATGCCGACCATGGGCGGCTTCGAACTGCTCTCGGCGATCAAGAAGGACGAGCGCTTGCGCCACCTGCCGGTCCTCATGGTCACCGCCGAGGCGCGCAAGGAAGAGATCGTCCGCTCGGCCCAGGAAGGCGCTGCCGGCTACATCGTGAAGCCGTTCACCGGTGCCACCCTCGAGCAGAAGCTGCGCCGCGCCGCGCCCCGCCTGTTCGCTTCGGAGTAGCGGCCCCGCCTTGTCGCGACCGGTCGCGAGCCGCTGCGACGCGGCGGCGCGCAGCGAAGAAAAAGGCGCGGCCCGGGGGCCGCGCCTTTGCGCGCGAAACGACGATCACTTCGGCAGGAGCACCTTGTCGACGACGTGGATCACGCCGTTCGATTGCACGACGTCGGCGATGGTGACCTTCGCCATGCCGCCGGACTCGTCGGCCAGCATGATCGTGCTGCCGCTGCGGGTGGCGGTGAGCATGCCGCCCGAGACTTCGGTGAGCATCGCCTTGCCGCCGCCGGCGTCGATCGCCTTGACGAGCGCCGCCGAGTCCATCTTGCCGGCGACGACGTGGTACGTCAGCACCTTGCTCAGGGCGGCCTTGTTTTCCGGCTTGAGCAGGGTGTCGACGGTGCCGGGGGGCAGCGCCGCGAAGGCCGAGTTGACCGGCGCGAACACCGTGAACGGGCCCGGGCCCTTCAGGGTGTCGACCAGGCCGGCGGCCTTGACTGCGGCAACCAGGGTGGTGTGGTCCCTGGAGTTGACGGCGTTGTCGATGATGTCCTTGCTGGAATACATCGGCGCGCCGCCGACCATCACCTGCGCCGACGCCGTGACGGCCACCGCGGAGAGCGAGGCGGCCAGGACGACCGATGCGAATTTGACGAGTTTCATGCTTGTCCTCTGAAGGGTTGCATACCCGGAGCCGCGGGATGGCGGCGTCTTCGGATGTGAACTTCTACGCGCCTGGTCGCGGTCTGGATGCACGCCGGCAGACCCGGCGCGAGCCGGCGCGACGCTGCGAATTGCCCGGCCTTCCCCTGCCTTATCCGGCTCAAGTTTTCCCGCCTCCCCGGAACAATCGTCCGCAGCAGATCCGACCATGGCCGACCCCTCCGCTCAGGACAAGAACCTTCCCGCTTCGCAGCGCAAGCTCGACAAGGCGCGCGCGGACGGCCAGGTCGCCCGCTCGCGCCACCTCGGTCACTTCACGGCGATCGCCGCCGGCAGCACGCTCATGGTCGTCGCCGCGCCGTTCGCCGCCGCCGGGCTGAAGAACGCGCTCGCCGCGTCGCTGCACTTCGATCGCCGCCAGGCGTTCGCCGACGGCGCCATGACCGCCCGTCTGGTCGAAGGCGCCGGCACCTGGGCGATGGCGGCGGTGCCGTTCGGCCTGGCGATGATCGTCGTCGCCATCGTCGCCAGTCTGGCGATGGGCGGCTGGACCTGGACCGCCAAGCCGCTCGGGCCGAAGTTCGAGACCCTCAATCCGCTGGCCGGCCTCGGCCGCGTGTTCTCGAAGTCGCAGCTCATCGATGCCTTGAAGGCGAGCTTGCTGGCGTTGCTGCTGGCCGGCATCGGTGCCGTCTGGCTGTCGCGCCACGTCGACGTACTCTCCGGCGTGCTCGCGCTGTCGCTGCCGGCGGCGATACCCGCCGCTACCGGCGCGATGGCGAGCGGCCTCGCCCTGATCCTGCTTGCGCTGGCGGTTTTCGCCGCGATCGACGTGCCGCTGCAGAAGCACCAGCACGCCTCGCGCCTGAAGATGAGCCACCAGGAGCTCAAGCAGGAGCACAAGGAGATCGAGGGCAACGCCGAGGTCAAGGGCAAGGTCCGGGCACGCATGCGCGAGATGACCAAGCGGCGAATGATGGCCGCGGTGCCGAAGGCCGACCTGGTGGTGATGAACCCGACCCACTACGCGGTCGCCCTCAAGTACGACGACAAGACGATGGGCGCGCCGCGCGTCGTTGCCAAGGGCGCGGACCTGCTGGCGCTGCGCATCCGCGACATCGCCCAGGGCAGCCAGGTGCCGGTGCTCGAAGCGCCGGTGCTGGCCCGCGCCCTGTATGCCCACGCCGAGCTCGATCGCGAGATCCCGGCGGCCCTGTTCGCCGCGGTCGCCCAGGTGCTCGCCTATGTCTACCAGCTGCGCGCGGCGCTCTCGGGCGCGGTGCCGATGCCGGGGGCGCTGCCGGTGCTCGACGTGCCGGTTGAGCTGGATCCGCACGCTGTGTAGGCGATGGACGTGCTTCCTTGCCTTCGCAGCACCGCGCCGGGTCCCGCCCCGGCGGGCGGGTCACTTTCATTTGATGGCCCAAATGAAAGTAACCAAAGCAAAGGGCCTGAACACGATCCTGCCTGGGGCCTACGGCTCGAGGGTTCGGTTGGTGAAGGCCAAGACAGCTCGGACCGCCGAGCGTCCAACACCATGAGCGAATTCAAGAGCAAGAGCAAGAGCCAGGGCAATGCAGTCTGTGTTCGCCCATCGTCTTGAACGCTCGCTGTGACGGGCTTCCGCCGCTCGTCATCAACCGAATCTTCTAGCCGGAGCGTGACGGCCAGATCGTATTGGGCCCTTTGCTTTGGTGACTTTCATTTGGGCCAACAAATGAAAGTTACCCGGCCGCCGGGCCGGGACCCGGCGCAGCGTAGCAACAGCAGAAGCACACCATGAACAACTTGATGCAGCAGCTGCAGGCCCGCCTCGGCCCGAATGCCAAAGCGATGCGCGCCCTGATGGCGCCACTTGTCGTCGTGATGATCCTCGCGATGATGGTGTTGCCGCTCCCGGCATTCGCGCTCGACCTGCTGTTCACCTTCAATATCGCGATGGCGCTGATGGTGATGATGGTCGCCGCCTACATGGTGCGGCCGCTCGACTTCGCCGCCTTCCCGGCGGTGATCCTGCTCACCACCTTGCTGCGCCTTTCGCTCAACGTTGCCTCGACCCGGGTGGTGCTGCTCGAGGGCCACACCGGCGCCGGCGCGGCCGGCAAGGTGATCGAGTCGTTCGGCCACTTCCTGATCGGCGGCAACTTCGCGGTCGGCCTGATCGTGTTCGCGATCCTCG
>JBDTUG010000387.1:0-3735 GCA_040007855.1 Caldimonas sp. | reverse complement strand
TCGAGCACCGGCGTGAAGCTGAGGTCGACGCCGCAGGCGCGCAGCTCGCTCGCCAGCACGTGGCCAGCGGCGGTGGCAGCCTCGAGCGCGCGCATCGCGCCACTGCCGGGGCCGGCCCGAGCGTCGTCCATCCACATCTCGCCGAGCACGCGCATCGCCGGCAGCTGGGTGAAGCCGTCGCTGCGAAAGCGCTGCACGCGACCGCCTTCGTGGTCGACGCAGACGAGCACGTCGGGCCGCAGCGCCTTGATCTCGGCGACCAGCCCGGTCAGCTGTTGCCGGTCGCGCCAGTTGCGGGAAAACAGGATCACGCCACCGGTGAGCGGGTGCTCGATCCGGCGGCGATCGCCAGCCTCGAGGGACAAGCCGGAGACGTCGAGCACCACCGGCGCATGGACCGCTTCTCTGATCATCGTGGGCTCCGCAATTCGACGACCACGAAGCTCGCCGCGTAGTCGGTCTCGTCGGTGACGCTGACGTGGGCGCTGAGGCCGCGCGCCTCGAACCATTCGGCGAGCACGCCGTTCAGGCGGATCTCGGGCTTTCCGCTCCGCTGGTTGGCGACCTCGCAGCCGCGCCAGGTCATCGGCGTGCGCATGCCGAGACCGATCGCCTTCGAGAACGCTTCCTTGGCCGAGAAGCGCGTCGCGAGGTAGCGGACGCCGCGCCCGTCGAGCTGTGCCCGACGGCTGCGAAAGACCTCGATCTCGTGCGGGCCGAGGACGCGCTCGGCGAACCGGTCGCCGCGCCGCGCCAGCACGGCAGCGATGCGGCGCACGTCGCAGATGTCGGTGCCGACGCCGTAGATCATGGTCGGCTCATCGGCCGGTGCCGCACTCGATCGCGGCCAGGTAGGCCCGCACCGCGCCCGCCATGCCGAGCTCGAGCGCGTCGGCGACGAGCGCGTGGCCGATCGAGACCTCGAGCAGGCCCGGCATCGCGGCGACGAAGTCGGCGAGATTGGCCAGGTTCAGGTCGTGCCCGGCGTTGACGCCGAGGCCGTTGCTCTGCGCAGCCCGAGCGGCGGCGGCGAAGCCCGCCAGTGAGGCGGACTGGCCGGCCGTGCCATGGGCGCGCGCGTACGGCTCGGTGTAGAGCTCGATGCGATCGGCGCCGAGCGCGCGCGCGGCGGCCATCGCCGCCGGATCGGCGTCCATGAAGAGGCTGACCCGTACGCCGAGCGCGCGCGCCTCGTCGACCAGCGGGGCGAGCCGGCCGGCGTCGCGGTCGAGATCCCAGCCGTGGTCGGAGGTCGACTGCTCAGCGCTGTCGGGAACGAAGGTGCATTGCGCCGGCTTGGTCTCGCGCACGATCGCCATCAGGTTGTGGAAAGGATTGCCTTCGATGTTGAGCTCGGCCCGCGGCCAGTCCTTCAGCAGCGCGGCGAGCTCGAGCACGTCGTGGTGCCGGATGTGCCGCTCGTCGGGGCGCGGGTGGACGGTGATGCCGTGCGCGCCGGCCTCCAGGGCGATCCGGGCCAGCGCCGTCACGCTCGGGATCGGCAGCGGCCGCTGGTTGCGCAGCAGGGCGATCTTGTTGACGTTGACCGAGAGCGCGGTGCGCCCCGCCCGCTCGTCGAGGCCGGTCGTGACCAGGGGGTTCATCGGTGCATCACGTCGGCGTGGGTGTCAGCGCCTGCGCATCGATCATGACCCGTCGCGTGCGCAAGCTGTCGGTGCCGAGATGATAAGCAAGCTGGGCGCGCAGCACGGGTCGCAACTCGGCGAGCGAGCGCGCGGCGACGCGCTGCAGCTCGACGAGATCGCCGCCGGCAAGCGCCGCCTGCAGGGCGGCCAGGGTCGCGCCGGCGGTGGTCGCGTCGGTCGCGCCCAGGGCGGCCACCACGCCGGCATCGGCCAGCACGCGGTAGCGCTCGGCCGCCAGTACCGGTCGACGCGTCGCCGTCTCGACGCCGAGGTCGGGCAGCAGGCCGATCTCCTTGAGGAGGACGATCTCGAAGGCACGCAGCGCCGCCTGACCACCGGCCTCGCCGGCATCGCCGGCATCGCCGAGAGCCGCGATCGTTGCGCCATAGGCGTCGAACAGCGCCGGATGGGGGTCGTGGCGGGCGAGCAACTTCATGAGCAGCTCGTTGACGTAGAAGCCGCTGAAAAGCACCGCGCCGGTCAGCATGGCCGCGCCGCCGGTCCACTCGGCGCCGCGCAGGTTCTGCACCTCGCTCGCGTCCTCGCCGGCGCTCTGCCGCCCCAGCGTGACCTGGATGCGCTGGAACGGCAGCAGCACGCTGCGCAACTGCGAGAACGGTCGCTTGGCGCCCTTGGCGGCGACCGCGACCCGCCCCTGCTCGCGCGTGAAGAGGTCGAGGATCAGGCTCGACTCGCTCCAGTCGTAGCGATGCAGGACGTAGGCCGCGAGCGGCGGCGTGCGGGAGGCGCGGCTGGCCATTCAGGGCCTGGCGGGTGCCCGCGGCCAGGCCCGGGAGGACTGTCCTGCCACGCGAGCGGGCCTATTCGTAGCCATAGGAGCGCAGATGGGCCTCGTCGTCGGCCCAGCCGCTCCTGACCTGGACCCAGAGCTCGAGGAAGACCTTGGCGTCGAGCAGGTGCTCGAGCTCGTGGCGTGCCTCGGTGCCGATGCGCTTGAGCCGCTCACCGCCGCTGCCGATGATCATCGCCTTGTGCGAGTCACGCTCGACGACGATGCTTGCGGCGATCCTGCGCAGATTGCCTTCCTCCTCGAACTTGTCGATCACGACGGTGGACGTGTAGGGCAGCTCGTCGCCGGTCAGGCGGAACAGCTTCTCGCGCACGATCTCGGCGGCGAGGAAGCGGTCGCTGCGGTCGGTGAGCGCGTCTTCGCCGTGCAGCCACTCCTGCACCGGCAGGTAGGGCGCGACGATGCCCAGCAGGCGCTCGGCGTCGGCCGACCGGGTCGCCGACAGCGGCACGAACTCGGCGAACGCGTGCCGGGCCTGCATCGTCTGCAGCCATGGCGCGAGGTCGGAGCGGCGCGCCAGCGTGTCGAGCTTGTTGGCGATCAGGAGCGCGGGCTTGGCCGCCGGCAGCAGGGCCAGCACCGCTTCGTCTTCCTTGCTGAAGCGCTGCGCCTCGACGACGAACAGCACCACGTCGACATCGGAGAGCGTGCTCGTCACGGCGCGGTTGAGGTTGCGGTTGAGCGGCGCGCCGTGACGCGTCTGGAAGCCGGGCGTGTCGACGAAGACGAACTGCGTTTCGCCGACCGTCCGAATCCCGGTGATCCGGTGCCGCGTGGTCTGCGCCTTGTTCGAGGTGATGCTGATCTTCTGCCCGACCAGGGCGTTCAGCAGAGTCGACTTGCCGACGTTGGGCCGGCCGACGATGGCCACCAGCCCGCACCGCTTCGGACTCGTCATCAGGACCGCAACGGGCTTCCCGGCTCGTCGCTCTCGCTCAGGGCGTCGAGCATGCGGCGCGCCGCCTCCTGCTCGGCAGCGCGGCGCGACTTGCCCTCGCCGGACTCGCGCAGGCTGAGCGCCGGCACCGCGCACTCCACCTCGAAGGTCTGGGCATGGGCCTGGCCGCGGGTGGCGATGATGCGATAGGTGGGCACCGGCAGGCGGCGCGCTTGCAGCCACTCCTGCAGCTCGGTCTTGGCGTCCTTGGTCCAGCTCGAGATGTCGGTGGTCTCGATGATCTCGCTGAACAGGCTTTGCACGAGCGAATGGGCGGCCGCGAAGCCGCCGTCCTGGAAGGTGGCGCCGATCAGGGCCTCGAGGGCGTCGGCGAGGATCGA
>JBDTUG010000386.1:0-3743 GCA_040007855.1 Caldimonas sp. | reverse complement strand
GGCCGATCAGGATCGGATCGGGCATGACCCGGTCGCCGTTGCCGAGCGCGACCCCTCCCTGGGCGCGGATCGCGCAGATCGAGCGGATCAGGTGCTGGTTCATGCCCATCCGGCCGGTAACGCCGTGCATGATGATTCCGAGTCTCTGGGTGGCCATCGTGTTTCTCGTCGGTTCGTTGATCAGGGTTCAGTGCCCGCCGGGCCGCCCCAAGGGCACTGCGCCCCCGCGGGGGGCAGCGAACGAAGTGAGCGTGGGGGCTTCATTTCCTTTCAGGCAAGCGACTCGCGCACGCCTCGGAGGTAGCCCGCGGCAAAGGCCGCAGCGCCGGGCCCGTCGGGCACGTAGTCGAAGGGCTCGACCGCGACGGTGCGGTCGTAGCCGTGGCGCTTCAGCGCCGCGAAGATCGGCGCGAAACGCATGTCGCCCTGGCCGGGGGCGCGTCGGTTCGGATCGTTCACCTGGACGTGGCCGATCACGCCGGTGGGCATCCAGTGATCGATGATCTCGGACACCGAAACCGATTCGCTCAAGCCGGCGGCGCTGCAGTCGATCATCGTTCGCAGGGAAGGACGATCGATCGCGCGGACGATCTCGGCCGCCTCGGCGACGGTGTTGACGAGCACCGTCTCGTTGCGCGACAAGGGCTCGAGGCAATAGACGACGCCGTGCTGCGCTGCCACCTCGGCCACCTCGGCCAGGAAGTCGCGCAGCCGCCCGCGGGCAGTGTCGAGCGTCTCGCCGGGGGCGACCTCGCGCTGCTTCGGCGAGCCGTGCACCAGCACCCTGCCACCGAGCTCGGCGCACAGCGCTACCAGCCGGGTCACGACCTCGAGCGTGCGGCGGCGCCGCGCCGGGTCCGGGTCGGTGACCGACAGGCCCGAGGGCTTGACCAGCAGCCAGTGCAGGCCGGTGACGACCAGCCCGGCCGCCTCGACCACGCCGCGGATCCGCCGTGCCTGCGCAGGGTCGATTCGCTCCGGCGCGTTGGCGAGGGTGAAGGGCGCGATCTCGAGGCCGTCGTAGCCGAGCCGTGCCGCGAGCTCGCACTGCGCCTCGAGCGAGAGCGGCGCGAGCACTTCGTTGCAGAGCGCGAGCTTCATGGTGGCAAGCTCATGTCCGTCGCCGCACCAGCGAGCGCGCTGCCGCGCCGGCGCCGCCGGTGACACGCTTGACCACCGCCTTGAACGCCGGCACGTAGAGCAGGATGGCGAAGATGGTCACCACCGCGAAGGCCAGCGAGATCGGCCGGGTGAAGAAAGGCGCGACGCTGCCATCGGCGAGCACGAGGCCGCGGCGCAGGCTCTTGTCGAGCAGCGGCCCGAGCACCAGGCCGAGGACGAAAGGCGCCATCTGGTAGCCGCGCCGGCGCAGGAAGAACGCGCCGAGGCCGATCACGAGCATCGCATAGACGTCGAACAGGCGCGACGCGGTGGCGAACGCGCCGACGGTGCAGAGCAGCAGGATCACCGGCATCAGCACGGTGCGCTTGATGCGCAGCACGACCAGCAGCGGCCGCACCAGGAACAGGCCGAAGATCAGGATCGTGATCGTCGCCAGCGAGGTCATCGCCACCACTTCGTAGACGAAGTGCGGGTGCGTGATCATCATCATCGGCCCGGGCTGGATGCCGTGGATGATCATCGCCGCCATCAGCACCGCCGAAGGCGCCGAGCCGGGGATGCCGAGCGCCAGCGCCGGAATGATGTGGCCGGGGATCGACGCCATGTCGCCGGTCTCGGCGGCCATCAGGCCGTCGATCGAGCCCTTGCCGAAGAGGTGCTTCTCCTTGCTGACCGCCTTGGCGGCGGCGTACGACATCCACGCCCCCGAGTCCTCGCCCACGCCGGGAAGCAGGCCGGTGAGGACGCCGATCACGCCGGAGCGGATGACGGTGCGCCAGTACTGGAACACCTCGCGAAAGCGCGGCAGCACCGAGTCCTTCACCTCGACCAGCTTCTTCTCGAGGGGATCGGCGAGGTTGGTCAGCACCTCGGCAAGGCCGAAGGCGCCCACCAGGGCCGGGATCAGGCCGATGCCGCCCGCGAGCTGGTCCCAGCCGAAGGTGAAGCGGTCGTAGGCATACAGGCCCTCCTGGCCGATCTGGGCGACGAACAGGCCGAGCGCGCCCATCAGCCAGCCCTTGACCGGGTCGTCGCCGACGATCGAGCCCGACATCGCCACGCCGAACAGGGCCAGCCAGAAGAACTCGTAGGCGCCGAAGGCCAGTGCCACCTCGGCGAGCGAGGGCGTGAACGCCGCCAGGCAGATCACGCCGAACAGCGTGCCGGTGAAGGCGCCCGAGGTGGCGATGCCGATCGCCCGGCCGGCCTCGCCGCGTTGCGCCAGCGCGTAGCCGTCGGCGCACGAGGCGGCATTGGCGGCGGTGCCCGGGATGTTGAGCAGGATCGCGGTGCGCGAGCCGCCGTAGAGGGCGCCGACGTACGAGCAGATCAGGACCAGGATCGCGTTGTTCGCCGGCAGCTTGATCGTGATCGTCGTCAGCAGGGCGATCACCAGCGTGGCCGAGAGGCCGGGCAGGATGCCGACGATGATGCCGAGCAGCGCCCCGCCCAGGCCGAGCGCGATCGAGGTCGGGTTCATGAAGCCGACCCAGGCGTGGGCAAGGTCGGCGAGGCCGGAGAACACTGATTAGCTTCCGGTCGGCGCAGGGCCGTTCCCAAGCCGAGCGGGCGCCCCCTCGGGGGGCAGCGAACGCAGTGAGCGTGGGGGCTTCATTTCGGCGCAGGGCCGTTCCCAAGCCGAGCGGGCGCCCCCTCGGGGGGCAGCGAACGCAGTGAGGCGCCATCGGGCTTCATTGCTAGGGCAGGCGCACCAGGAAGAGTTCCTGGAACACGTAGGTGATGACGACGCCCGAACCGATGCCGACGGCGGCGGCGAAGGCGAAGTCACGCCAGTTCACGCCGCGGCCGACGAGCGCGCGCTGCGGCGCCTGCAACAGCACGATCGAGGCGGTGACGTAGAGGGCCGAGCCGATCCAGAACGGCAGGCCGCGCCCGAGCAGGACCACCGTATAGAGCAGGATCAGGCTGACGACGACGCCGAGCCGGCGCAGCGACGGCCAGTCCACCGCAAGCCGCGGCCCGCCGCTGAGCCGCGCACCGCGGCCCCAGCTGCGCAGGCCGAGCAGCGTGCCGAGCAGGATCATGACCAGCCCGAGCAGTCCCGGCAGCAGGCCCGGCACCGTGTACGGATTGATGTTTTGCGCCTCGAGCCGGTCCATGCGGAGCGATCCCACGAGCACCGCGACGCCGAACACCAACCAGCCGAGCGCGTCGCGCAGGTCGCTCGTCGCGACCGCGCGCAGCTCTTCCGGTGTCGGCTCCGGCGGATCGAGCGACGCGTCGCCGGTCGAGGTCGTCATGGCCAGCGCTCGACGATGCTCAGGGCTTCGGAATGCCGACCGTGTCCGGCGAGACCTTGGCCTTGCCGCCGTTGAAGAGCAGCCAGGCGTTCGCCTGGATCGCCGGGAACACCGCCTTCTGCGCCGCTTCGCCGGCCGAGGGAGCGAACAGGGCGCCGCGGCTGTTCGCGTATTTCTTGATCGCCTCGCTCTTGGCAATGTTCTCGGCCCAGATCTTCTCGACCGTCTTCAGCACGTCGTCGGGCACGCCCTTGGGAATGAAGATGCCGAAGTAGTTGGCCGGTGCGGTGAATCCGGGAAGGGTCGCCGAGAGCGGCGGGATCGAGCCGTAGCCTTCGAGCTCGAGCGCCTTGTCGCTCA
>JBDTUG010000385.1:0-3768 GCA_040007855.1 Caldimonas sp. | reverse complement strand
AGTAGACCTCGCCTTCCATCCGGATCATCTTCAGCTGCGGGCACTCGGGCAGCGGCGCCGGCACGTCGGCACGGACGACGAAGGGCCGGTCGGGCGCCTCGCTGTCGAAGCCCATCACCCGCATCCAGGGCTTGGAGGTGCGGTGCAGGTAGGTGAGCAGCGACAGGATGGTGCCGAGCAGGATCGCGATCTCGATGCGGATCGTCACGGTGGCAGCGAAGGTCGCGGCGGCGATGGCGAAGTCCTGCCGGCTGAAGCGCCAGAGGCTTTGCCAGCTGGGCCAGTCGAACAGCGACCAGGCGATCAGGATGAGCAGGCCGGCGATCGCCGCCAGCGGGATCAGGCCCAGCACCGGCGCCATCAGCGCCACCAGCAGGAGCAGCCAGGCCGCCGAGAACACCGCGGCGAGCGGGGTGCGCGCGCCGGCCTCGAAGTTGGGCATCGAGCGGTTCAGCGAGCCGCACGACACGTACGACGAGAACAGCCCGCCGACCAGGTTCGACAGGCCCTGGCCGCGGAATTCCCGGTTCGCGTCGATGTGCTGGCCGGAGCGCTCGGCGACCGCCTTGGCGATCGAGATCGACTGGCCGAGCGCGACGATGGTGAGGGCGAAGGCGATGCCGATCAGGTCGGGCAGCTGCGCCGGATCGATCGCCGGCCACTGGAAGCGCGGCCAGACGTTCGGCACGCCGCCGATGACGGCGATGGCCGGGCCGGCAGCGCCGCCGGCCGGATCCGCAAGCCAGTGCGTGATCGCCGCGGCCAGCGCCGTCGCCGCCAGCAGGGCGAGCAGCATGTGCGGCAACTTCGGCGCGACGCGGCGCAGCGCCAGGGCGAGCGCGATCGTGAACAGGGCGATAGCGAGCGCCGCCGCCGACGCCTCGCCGGCATGGCCGGCGAGCGAGCGCAACAGCGGCCCGACCCGATGATCGGCGGGCGCCGCCAGGCCGAGCAGGTCGGTCAGCGAGTGCAGCACGATCAGCGCCGCCGCGCCGCTGGTGAAGCCGCGCAGGGCGGACGGCGAGATGAAGTTGGCGAGCGCGCCGAGCCGCAGGACGCTGATCAGCCACTGCATCGCGCCGACGATCAGCGTGACCGCAAGGGCGAGCTGGACATAGGCCGGTGAGCCGACCAGGGCGAGTGGCGCGAGGGTGGCGAACAGGGCCAGCGAATTGGCGTTGGTCGGCCCGGAGACGACGTGCCAGCTCGAGCCGAACAGCGCCGCCACCGCGCACGGCACGATCGCCGTCGCCAACCCGTATTGCGGCGGCAGGCCGGCCAGGGTAGCGAAGGCGAAGCCTTGCGGCAGGACCAGCAGGGCGCCGAGCAGCCCGGCGACGAGGTCGGCGCGCAGGCTGACGGCATCGACCGTGCGGACCCACGGCCCGAACAGCCGCGTCGCGAGCCCGGTCATGGGGCGCGATTGTGCGGCCAGGCCCGAGTGGGTGATCGCTTGGCATGGCCCCGGGGCCGGCCGGCCGTGCGAGCCGGATCAGGCGGCCGGCTTGCCCGTCTTGTCGATCCACGCCGCGAATGCGGCCAGGAACTTCTCGAGGAACTGCGTCGTTTCCGGCTTCTTCAGGCCGCCGGCGTCGTCGAACAGGTCGCCGGCGCCGCCGACGTAGGCCTCCGGCTGGGGCATGGCGGGCACGTCGAGGAAGACGAGCGACTGGCGCAGGTGGTGGTTCGCACCGAAGCCGCCCATCGCACCCGGCGACACGCTGATCACCGCGCCCGGCTTGCCGCTCCAGACGCTCTTGCCGTAGGGCCGCGAGCCGACGTCGATGGCGTTCTTCAGGACGCCGGGGACCGAGCGGTTGTATTCGGGCGTGACGAACAGCAGCGCGTCGGCGGCAGCGATGGCCTGCTTGAACGCGACCGTCGCGGGCGGGGGGTTGGCGTCGTCGTCCTGGTTGTAGTGGGGCAGCTGGCTGATCTCGACGATCTCGAGCTTCAGCCCTTCGGGCGCGATCGCCTGCAGGGCGAGGGCAAGCTTGCGGTTGAGGGACGCCTTGCGCAGGCTGCCGACGACCACGGCGACGTTCTTGGGGGAGGCCATGGGGAAAGTCCTTTGACAAAGCGGGATCAGGGGCGATCGATCATCATGCGCCCGCCACGATTCCCCTTCATGACACGCCGATGAGCAAGGCCTTCACCCGCGAAAGTGACGCCGACGAGAGCGACGCCGACGACGAGGTCGCGCCGCCGGCCCTCCCGGCCGGTGCCCGCAACTACCTCACGCCGGCCGGCTACCGGCGGCTGCGCGCCGAGCTGATGCACTTGCTCGACGACGACCGGCCGAAGGTCGTCGAAACGGTGTCCTGGGCGGCCAAGAACGGTGACCGCTCGGAGAACGGCGACTATCTCTACGGCAAGAAGCGGCTGCGCGAGATCGACCGGCGGATCCGCTTCCTTACCAAGCGGCTCGACGTCGCCGAAGTGGCCGATCCGGCGCTGCACCGCGGCAACGAGCAGATCTTCTTCGGCGCCACCGTCACCTACGCCAACGCGCGCGGCGAGGAGAACACGGTGACGATCACCGGTGTCGACGAGGCCGACAGCCTGCGCGGCGATGTCAGCTGGGTCTCGCCGATCGCCCGCGCCCTGATCAAGGCGCGGGTCGGCGACGAAGTCCAGCTGCTCACGCCCGGCGGCCCCGAGACGCTCGAGGTGCTGGCGGTCCGCTATCCGGCGCCGGGCGACGACGCGGCGGGCGAGCCGCCGGCCGCGCCCTGAGCGTTCCCCCGGGTCCGGGCGGCGACCGCCCCCGACGGCAAGGGCGCGCTCGAGCCGGTCGGGCTCGCGGGCTCAGGGTTTGACCCGAGCGACGCGCAGAACCGCCGGCGTGCGCTTGAGCGTGCGCATCACCTCGGCGAGGTGGAGCCGGTCGCGCACGCTGAGCAGCAGCTTCAACTCGACGGTCTCGGCGGCCGGCTCGTTGCCCATGTCGATGTGGGTGATGTCGGCTTCGCCGTGGCTCACCGCCGACGCCACCTGGGCGAGCACGCCCTTGCCGTTGGTGACGAGCAGCGAAACCCCGGTCTCGAAGGCACGGATCGGCTGCTCGGCCCATTCGACGCCCATCCAGCGCTCGCTGTCGCGCTCGAGCTGGCGCTTGCCGACGCTGCACTCGAAGGTGTGCACGGTGAGGCCCTCGCCGCGGCCGAGGTTGCCGACGATCGCATCGCCCGGGATCGGCCGGCAGCAGGGCGCGAGCAGGACCGAGGCGCCCTCGCTGCCGTCGATCAGGATCAGGCCCTGCGCCGGTGCCGCGTCGTCGACCGCGTAGCGGCCCATGGTCAGGGCGAGGGCGTCGGGGCGGATGCCCTCTTCGGCGAGCAGGCGGACCAGCCGGGTCGCGACGATGGTGGCGATCTTGCGGCCGAGGCCGATGTCGGTGAACAGGTCCTCGCGCGTCTTGTTGCCGCTCCAGCGGATCAGCTGCTGCCAGACGCCGGCCGAGGGCGAGTCGTCGCCGGGCAGGGTCAGGCCCTCGGAACGCATCGCCTGGGCCAGCATCTTGCGCCCCAGATCGCGCGGCCCTTCCTGCTCCATGTTCTTCAGGTAGTGCCTGATTCGCGAGCGCGCTCGTCCGGTCGAGACGAAGTTCAGCCAGGCCGGGTTCGGCCGGGCGTTCGGCGCGCCGACGATCTCGACCACGTCGCCGCTGCGCAACTCGGTGCGCAGCGGCACCGGTTCGCCGTTGACGCTCGCGGCGACGCAGTGGTCGCCGACGTCGGAGTGGATCGCGTAGGCGAAGTCGACCGG
>JBDTUG010000384.1:0-3772 GCA_040007855.1 Caldimonas sp. | reverse complement strand
ACCACCCGGACCATGCACTGGTTCATCAAGCGCGGCTTCGTCCAGGTGGATCCCGACTGGCTACCGGAAGCGCGCAAGCGCAAATACAACTGGGACCGGCGTTCGCAGGTATTGGTGAAGAAACTCGCCTGATTAGCGGAGGAACCATGTCGAGAATGATTCAATGCAGCTACCTGAAGCGGGAAGCGGAAGGCCTCGACTACGCCACTTACCCCGGCGAGCTCGGCAAGCGGATCTATGCCTCGATCAGCAAGGAAGCCTGGGCGGCGTGGATGAAGCACCAGACCATGCTGGTCAATGAAAACCGCCTGAATCTGGCCGACCAGCGGGCCCGGCAGTATCTCGCCCGGCAGATGGAGGACTTCCTTTTCGGAGCAGGTGCCGAACAGCCGGCCGGTTATGTTCCACCGTCACCCTGAGGTGGCATAGAATTCCGGCCGGGCCGCTTGGCGGCCTCACTCCGGAGATATCGACGTGGCTACATTGCGTGAATTGCTCGCCCAGAAAGAGGCGATCGAACAGCAGATCGAGCAAACCAAGAACCAGGAACGAGACGAGGCGGTCGGCAAGGTTCGTTCGCTGATGGCCGAATATGGTTTGACGGTCGCCGATCTGGGCGCAAGGGTGCCTGCCAAAGGCAAATCCGGCGCGCCTACCGGCAAGGTGGCGGCCAAGTATCGCAACGGCGCGACCGGAGAATCGTGGAGTGGCCGGGGCCTGCAGCCGCGCTGGCTGAAAGCGGCACTGGCGAGCGGCAAGAAGCTGACCGATTTCGCGGTTTAGAGACACGAGCCCGCGCTCCTTCGGGTGCCGGGGCGTGGCTTGCCGGAGGCGAGCCGGGATGACCTTGCCGCAGCGCCGACGGGCGCCGGCTCGTGTCTAATTCCTCGGTGATTCCGCCCGCCTTCGTCCACGACCTGCTCAGCCGCGTCGACATCGTCGAGATCGTCGGCCGCTCGGTCGACCTGAAGCGCGCCGGCACGGTCAGCAAGGGCCTGTGCCCCTTCCACGGCGAGAAGTCGCCGAGCTTCACCGTCAGCCCGTCGCGCCAGACCTACCACTGCTTCGGCTGCGGCGTGCACGGCAACGCGGTCGGCTTCCTGATGGAGCACCTGGGGCTGGGTTTCGTCGAGGCCGTGAAGGACCTCGCGCAACAGGCGGGGCTCGCCGTTCCGGAAGACACCAGCTCGCCGGCCGAGCGCGAGCAGGCCGCCCGGCACAAGGAGAAGCAGTCGACCCTCGAGGACGTGCTGGCGCGCGCCGCCGATGCCTATCGGCGCCAGCTGAAAGGCAGCGAGCGGGCGATCGGCTACCTGAAGGGCCGCGGCCTGAGCGGCGAGATCGCCCTGCGCTACGGCCTTGGCTACGCGCCCGAGGGCTGGCGCGGACTGGCCAGCGTCTTTCCCAGCTACGACGACCCCCTGCTCGAGGAGAGCGGCCTGGTGATTGCCCAGCCCGCCGACGACGGGGGCACGGCCGAGGAGCCGGCCCAGCAGAAGCGCTACGACCGCTTCCGCGACCGGATCATGTTTCCGATCCGCTCGGTGCAGGGCGCGGTGATCGGCTTCGGCGGCCGCGTCCTCGACCGCGGCGAGCCCAAGTACCTCAATTCGCCCGAGACGCCGGTCTTCAGCAAGGGCCGCGAGCTGTACGGCCTGTTCGAAGCGCGAAGCGCAGTCCGCCAGCACGGCTACGTGCTGGTGGTCGAGGGCTACATGGACGTGGTCGCGCTTGCCCAGTCCGGCTTCGACAATGCAGTGGCGACGCTCGGGACGGCGTGCACCGCCGAGCACGTGCAAAAGCTCGTCCGCTTTGCCGACGCGGTCGTGTTCAGCTTCGACGGCGATGCCGCCGGCCGTCGCGCCGCCGGGCGGGCGCTCGAGGCGAGCCTGCCACACGCGACCGACACACGCAGCTTCCGCTTCCTGTTCCTGCCGCCCGAGCACGACCCGGACAGCTACGTCCGCGAGCTCGGCGCCGCCGCGTTCGAGCAGCGGGTCGACCAGGCCGTGCCGCTGTCGAAGCAGATCATCGCCCTGACCGGGGAAGGGCTCGACTTCGCCAGCGCCGAGGGGCGGGCCCGGTTTCTCGCCAACGCCCAGCCACTCTGGTCGGCCTTGCCGGACGGCATGCTCAGGCGCCAGCTGCTCGGCGAGATCGCCTCGCGCGCCGCCCTCGCCACCGACGAGCTCGCCGCGGCCTGGCGCGGCGCCGGCGCGGCGCGCGCCGGCGCCGGCCGCGCCTCGGTGGCCGCGCCGACAAGTCGGTCGCGCCGCCCGGTCAAGCAGGCGGTCCGCCAGCCACGCGATCGGGTTGCCTGGATGCTGTTGCTGGAAAGCGCCTGGTGGGACGCCCTGAGCAGCGCCGACCACGCCTTGCTGTGCGGGCTTCCCGGCTGGCACGGCGAGACGTTTCGCTTCATCGACCGGCAGACTGTCGAGCACGGCAAGCAGCCGTGGGCGGTGCTGCGTGAGCGCATCACCGGCGAGCCCTGGGGCGAGGCGGCGCTGGCGCTGGTCGACGGCGAGGATCCGGCGATCGAGCCCTCGCTCGAAGACCTGCAAAGCTCGATGACGCAGATGCGCGGCGCCGACCAGAAGCGCGCTGCGGCACTGGTCCTGGGACGGTCCGGATAGTCCTTCGACCGGCGCAGGACTTGCGCCTGACCGAGGTGCCGGCGGTATAATCCTCGTTTTACCGCGACTACGCGAGTGACGGCAGTACCTCCGGGCCCCGGCCACCCTTCGAACAAGGGTCCACCACCAAGGCCTCCCTCCCCGCAAGGGCTGCAACATCGGACGGCAAGCCCCGCCGGCCGGTCACCCCGCAAAGGCCCGTGGCACGTGAAACCTCGAGGTTTTGCGGCGCGCGGGCCATCCGTCGCGAGCACTGGAGAGATCCGAGCTTGAATTCGGCACGCTTGTGCGCAGTTCATTGCTGGGAGTGATCGAGACGCCGGCCCATCACCGTTCGAGGATTTGCATGACCGCCAAGAAAACCGCACCGACCCAGGCCGCCACGCCCGCCGCCAAGCCGGGCAAGACGAGCCTCGCCGCCGACCCGAAGAAGCCCGCGAAGGCCGCCGCCAGCTCGGCGACGACGGCGCTGGCGTCGGCGCCGGTCAAGGGCAAGGGTCCGGCCGCCAAGGGCAAGGTCGCGACCGGCAAGGGTGCGGAGAAGGTGGTCAAGCCCGAAGCCTCGGATGTCGACCTGTCCGAGATCGAGGCCGACCTCGAGGGCGAGCCGGTCGTCGACGCCGCCGCCAAGGCCAAGCCGCTACGGATGAAGGTCTCGCGCGCCAAGGAGCGCGCGCTGATGCGCGAGTTCGGTCTCGACGAGACCGCGCTCACCGAAGAAGAGGTCGCCAAGCGCCGCCAGGAGCTGAAGACGCTCATCAAGATGGGCAAGACGCGCGGCTTCCTGACCCACCAGGAGATCAACGACCACCTGCCCGAGAAGCTCGTCGACCACGAGATCCTCGAGGCGATCGTCTCGATGCTCAACGACATGGGCATCGCCGTCTACGAGCAGGCGCCCGACGCGGCGACCCTGCTGATCGCCGGCGGCGGCGCCACCACCGCCACCGAGGAAGAGGCCGAGGAAGCCGCCGAAGCCGCGCTCTCGACCGTCGACTCCGAGTTCGGCCGCACCACCGACCCGGTGCGCATGTACATGCGCGAGATGGGCACCGTCGAGCTGCTGACGCGTGAAGGCGAGATCGAGATCGCCAAGCGGATCGAAGGCGGCCTGCAGGCGATGATGTTCGCCATCT
>JBDTUG010000383.1:0-3781 GCA_040007855.1 Caldimonas sp. | reverse complement strand
CGCAGCCGACGATCGTCAACAAGGTCGTCTTCATGGCCACCAACGAGCGCTCGCGGGCGCTCGCCGACCTGCTGGCGAACAACGCCGAGCTGCAGCGCATCGGCGTCGAATACGGCTTCCGGATCGCCGACACCAAGGTCTTCACCGAGGCGGTGAAGCCGACCGGCCTGGCGGTCGAGGAGCGGGTGACGCAGGTGATCGACCCACCGTCGTTCGACATCATGGCCGGCATGATCGACGTGGTGACTCAGGAGATGGCGAAATGACGATCCGAACTGTTCCGTCCCGTCGGTCGCTCTCGGCCCTGTGCGCGGGCGCCGCGCTCGTGCTGGCCGCGTGCGGCGAGAGCGAGCCCGGGCCTGCCGCCAAGGCGCCGCCCGCTCCCGAGGCCGTGGTGTTCACGGTGCTCGCCACCACCGACCTGAAGGACGCCCAGGCGCTCGAGCAGATGGTCGAGAAGGCGACCGGCGTGAAGCTGCGCTTCACCTGGGGCGGCACGATGGAAAGCACCGAGGCCGTGCTCTCCGGCGCGACCAAGGCCGATGCCGCCTGGTTTGCCAACGCCAAGTACCTGCTTTCCGATCCGCAGGGCCAGGGCCGGGTCAAGCTGCAGGAAAAGATCATGCTGTCGCCGATCACGGTCGGCGTCAGCGAGTCGGCGGCGAAGAAGCTCGGCTGGGACGACCCGGCCACGGCCGACAAGGTGACCTGGAAGACCATCACCAAGGTGGCCGCCGAGGGCAAGCTGACCTACGCGCTGTCGAATCCTGCCACCTCGAACCAGGGTTTCATGGCGCTGATGGGGGTGGTCGCCGCGGCGAGCGACAAGGCCGATGCGCTCGCCGCCGCCGACGTCGACCGCGGCGCGATCGCCAACTTCCTCAAGGGCTACAAGCTGGTGGGCGACAACTCGACCTACCTGGCCGAGAAATTCATCGAGCAGCAGGGGCTGAAGCTCAACGCCTTCATCAACTACGAGAGCTGGCTGCTGACGCTCAACAACGGCGGCAAGCTCAAGGAAAAGCTGGTCCTGGTGTACCCGAAGGAAGGGGTCTCGACTGCCGACTATCCGTTCATGCTGCTCCAGGATGCGCGCCGCGCCGACTACCAGAAGGTCGTCGCCTACCTGAAGGGCGCCGAGGCGCAGACCTGGCTGGCCCGCCAGACGCTGCGCCGGCCGATCTCGGCCGAAGTGGCGGGGCAGGTCGCCGACCTGTTCCCGAAGTCGGGCGGCACCCTGGTCGAGCTGGCGTTCTCGCCCGACCGGCAGCTCTCCGACGGCCTGATCGACGCCTACCTCAACGAGTTTCGTCGGCCGATCGCCTCGACCTTCGTGATCGACACCAGCGGCAGCATGGAAGGCGGCGGCCGGCGCGGCCAGCTGGTGCAGGCGATCCACTACATCTCGGGCGACGACAACTCGCTGACCGGCCGGCTCGCCAGGCTCACCGACCGCGAGCGCGTCTGGATGCTGCCGTTCTCCGACCGGCCGCGCGAGATGACCTTCTTCGAGCTGCCGGCCGGGCGCACCAAGGCCCGCGGCGTGCAGATCCAGGAAGACTCCGAGGCCAAGCAGCAGGTGCTCGGCGAGGTGCGCGACTACGCCGACCACCTCTCGATGTCCGGCGGCACCGCGCTTTACGACAGCGTGCTGGTGGCGCTGGAACACATGCTCGCGCAGCGCAAGAAGAACCCCGGCTACCAGTACTCGGTGGTTGCCTTCACCGACGGCGAGAACAACCAGGGCCGCAACCTCAAGGCGTTCCAGGCCGCCTACGCCCAGCTGCCCGAGGACGTGCGCGCCATCCCGGTCTTCATGGTCCTGTTCGGCGAGGCCAAGGAGGCCGACCTGAAGGCGATGGTGCAGACCACCGGCGGCAAGGTCTTCGATGCCCGCAAGACGCCGCTCTACGCCGTGTTCAAGGACATCCGGGCCTACCAGTGACGCCCCGCTCCTCCTGATGTTCGACAAGCTGATCCGCGTCCTGGCGAGCCCGGCCAACTGGTCCGGGCTGGCGCTCGCCATCGTCGTGCTGGTGCTGAAGGCGCTCGGCCTGGTCGGCCTCGCCGGGCTGCCGCTGGCGGTGCTCGGCTACGTGGCGGGGTTCGTCGCCGGCGGGCTCTGGCTCGGCTTTCCCAGGCTCGCCGGCCCGGCCTGGGACGCCGACGCGCTCGAGTTCAACGACGACGGCGACGCCCGCGAGGCGATGGGCCGGGCCTTGCGCGCGGTGCGCGGCCTGGTCCAGTTCAACCCCGACAACCGCCTGCCGGCGAGCCTGCAGGCCAAGGTGCTCGAGCTCTGCACCGCCCTCGAGCAGCTGCTCGCCCAGTGGGAGCGGAGCAAGGGCGCGCTGTCGCTGCAGGAGGGCTTTCATGCCCGGCACATCGCCATCTCCTACCTGCCCGATGCGCTGAAGACCTACCTGTCGATCCCGGCCCAGTACGCCAACTCGCGTGCCATCCACGACGGCAAGACCGCGGTCGACATCTTCCGCGGCACGATCGTCGAGCTCGAAGGCAAGGTGGCCCAGCTCGCCGACGACCTGGCCAGCCAGGACGCACACGCCTTCCTCGCCCACTCGCAGTTCCTGCACGAGAAGTTCGGCGCCGCCAACGTGCTGCCGGCGCCTTCCCTCGACCCCCCGAAACCCCTGGAGAGCACCCGCCATGGCCCAAGCTGACCCCTCTGCAACGCCCGGCCCGGCGTCGACCGCCACCGTCGCAACCGCGGCCCCGCCGAGCTTTCAGCTGACACCGCCGGAAGTGATCGTGCCGGTGCCCGCCGAGGCGACGTCGCGCTCCGTGCCGCTCGCGCCGCAAACGATCCAGGCGGTCGACGACCAGGTCGCCCGCTTCATCGACGCGCTGATGACCGAAAACGTCCACTCGACCGAGTTCAAGAGCAAGCTCGACGGCGCGTTCGCGCTCGGCCGCGAGGAGATCTCGAGCGCCGCCGGCCTGATGCAGGGGCGCTTTCTTCAGCGCAACTTCATCGGTGCCGAGGACAGCCCGGCCTACAAGGCGATCGGCGAGATCCGCGGCCTGCTCGACACCCTCAACCCGGGCAAGGACGGCGACCTGCTGGCACCGAACAAGCTGCTCGGCATCATCCCGTTCGGCAACAAGCTGAAGGCCTACTTCCGCAAGTTCGAGAGCGCCGGCGGCCAGCTCACCAAGTCGATCGAGCAGCTGTACGCGGCGCGCGACGACGTGCAGCTCGACATCTCCGACATCGAGGCGACCCGTACCAGGCTCTGGGACTCGATGCAGAAGCTGGCTGCCGCTGCCCACTTCGCGACCACGCTCGACGCCCGGCTCGCCGAGCGCGTCGCCTCGCTGAAGAGCAGCGACCCGGAGCGCGCCAAGGCGCTCGAGCAGGAGGTGCTGTTCTACGCGCGCCAGAACCTGCAGGACATCCTGACCCAGCAAGCGGTCTGCGTGAACGGCTACCTCGCGCTCGACGTGCTGAAGAAGACCGGCCGGGAGATGATGAACGGCTGCAACCGGGTCGCCACCACCGGCATGAGCGCGCTCGCGGTCGCCCAGACCGTGGCCCGCGCCACCGGCAACCAGATCCAGGTGATGGACATGCTGAAGGGCGTGAACGCGACGATCGGCGCCCTGATCACCGAGACCGGCAAGCAGCTCAACAGCCACGTCGAGCAGACCGCCGAGTTCGCGACCAATCCGATGATCGCGATCGAGACGATGCAGGGCATGTTCGATCAGACCTTCAAGGCGATGGACGCGATGGACACCTTCCGCTCGAAGGCGATCGACG
>JBDTUG010000382.1:0-3828 GCA_040007855.1 Caldimonas sp. | reverse complement strand
TCGGCGGCTTCGACTACTCGAAGAGCAAGTTCAACCACGTGACGCAGGCGTGGCGGCAGCCCGGCTCGAGCTTCAAGCCCTTCATCTATTCCGCGGCGCTCGAAAAGGGCTTCACCCCGGCCACCGTGATCAACGACGCGCCGCTCTTCTTCGACGCCGGCTCGACCGGCAGCCAGCCCTGGGAGCCGAGGAACTACGACGGCACCTTCGATGGGCCGATGTCGCTGCGGCGCGGCCTGGCGAAGTCGAAGAACATGATCTCGATCCGGATCCTCAAGTCGATCGGCGCCGGCTACGCGCAGCAGTGGATCACCCGCTTCGGCTTCGACGCCGAAAAGCATCCGGCCTACCTGACGATGGCGCTCGGTGCCGGCTCGGTGACGCCGCTGCAGATGGCCTCGGCCTACAGCGTGTTCGCCAACGGCGGCTACCGCGTCAACCCGCTGCTGATCAGCCGGATCACCGATTCGAAGGGGCACCCGATCAACGAAGCGCGCATTCCGGTGCTCGACGAATCGACGCGCACCATCGACGCGAGAAACGCCTTCATCATGACCAGCCTGCTGCAGGAAGTCACCCGCGCCGGCACCGCGGCGAAGGCGCAGGCCGCCCTCAAGCGCCCCGACATCTACGGCAAGACCGGCACCACCAACGACTCGCTCGACGCCTGGTTCGCCGGCTGGCAGAAGAATGTCGTCGGCGTGGTCTGGATGGGCTACGACCAGCCCAGGAAGCTCGGCGACCGGGAAACCGGCGGCGGCCTCTCCCTGCCGATCTGGATCGACTACATGAGCACGATGCTGAAGGGCGTTCCGGTGCAGGAACCGAGCGCGCCGGAAGGCGTGGTCAACGTCGGCGGCGAGTGGTACTACGAGGAGTACGCGCGCGGTGCCGGCGTCAGCAGCGTCGGCCTGGACGACAAGGCGCCGGTCGCGCCCAGCGAGGAAGAGCGCAACTCGATCCTCGACCTGTTCCGGCGCTGACGGCGAGCCCGGCCGTCCCGGCCTCAGCCTTCGAAGCGGACCTCCTTGCCGCCGAGCGCGCTGGCGCAGGCGGACAGCACGGCGAAGAACTCGCCACCGTCGCGGCCTTCGATCCAGCGCCCACCGGCCATCCTGAAGTGAAATCCGCCCGAGGGTGCGGCGAGCCACAGCTCGTGCAGGGGGGGCTGGGTGTTGATGACGATCGTGCCGCCGCCCGGGAACGCCAGCTCGAGCAGGCCGCCGGTGCGATGGGCGTCGATGTCGATCACGTCCTCCTGGAGGAGGCGATCGGCGGTCGCCTCGACGGCGGCCAGGGCGGCCTGGGCGCGACGCTCGTATTCGATGTCGGAGAGTGGCTCGGGCTCGGGGTTCATGGTCGATAAAATCGCCGCATGGAGCAGCATGCAACGAGTGTAGTGGCGGGCCGGGCCGGAGCGGCCTGTCGCAAGGCGATCGCGCTGGCGGCCCTCGCCACGCTCGCGGCCTGCGGGCTCAAGGGCCCGCTGGTGGCCGCAGCCCCCGCGGCCTCGGCCTCGCCGGTCGCCGCCGCGGCAAGCCCGCGATGACCGGCCTGCCCGGCGCTCCGCAGGTCGCCTACCGCGGCAACACCCTCCATCTCGAAGATCTGCCGCTCGCCGAGCTGGCACGGCGCTTCGGCACGCCGCTCTACGCCTACTCGAGCGCGTCGATCGCAGGCGCGCTCGCCAGCTACCAGCGCGCCCTGGCCGGCCGCGACCACCTGCTCTGCTATGCCGTCAAGGCCAACTCGAACCTGGCCGTGCTGCAGTGGTTCGCCCGGCGCGGCTGCGGCTTCGACATCGTTTCCGGCGGCGAACTCGACCGCGTTCTGGCCGCCGGCGGCGCGGCTGCGCGGATCGTCTTCTCGGGCGTGGGCAAGACCCGCGCCGAGATGGCGCACGCGCTCGACGCCGGCGTGCTGTGCTTCAACGTCGAGAGCATCGGCGAGCTCGAGCTGCTGTCGGCGGTGGCGAGCGCGGGCGGCCGGACGGCGCGGGTCAGCCTGCGCGTCAATCCCGACGTCGACGCCGGCACCCACCCCTACATTTCCACCGGCTTGCGCGGCAACAAGTTCGGCATCGCGCACACCGAGGCGCTTGCCGCGTTCCGTCGCGCCACGAGGCTGCCCGGCCTGGAGGTCGTCGGCATCGATTGCCACATCGGCTCGCAGATCGTCGAGAGCGATCCCTACGTCGCCGCGCTCGATCGGCTGCTCGACCTGGTCGAGACGCTCGAGGCGGAAGGCATCCCGATCGCCCACCTCGATCTCGGCGGCGGGCTCGGCATCGCCTACGACGAGGAGACGCCGCCCGAGCCGGAGGCGCTCGTCAGGCGGCTCCTCGAGCGCATCGACGAGCGCGGCCACGGCCGGCGCAAGGTCTTGCTCGAGCCCGGCCGCTCGCTCGTCGGCAATGCCGGCGTGCTGGTCAGCGAGGTGCTGTACGTCAAGCCCGGCGAGGAGAAGAGCTTCTGCATCGTCGATGCGGCGATGAACGACCTGGCCCGGCCGGCGATGTACGGTGCCTGGATGCGCATCGTCGAGTGCGAGCGCGGCCGGGGCGAGGCGCGCGTGCTCGATGTCGTCGGTCCGATCTGCGAGTCGGGCGACTGGCTGGGCCGGGAACGCGCCCTCGCGGTCGCGCCCGGCGAGCACATCGCCATCCTTTCCGCCGGCGCCTACGCCATGAGCATGGCGAGCAACTACAACACGCGCAGCCGCGCCGCCGAAGTGATGGTGGCCGGTGCCGACGTCTGGCTGATCCGCGAGCGCGAGAGCACCGCCGACCTGATCCGCGGCGAGCGGCTTCTGCCCGGCGACTGACACGGGTCCCGGCTCCAGCTAGTGGTCTGCGCCACTAGATCCGCCCCTCCTCGACCGCGTGGCAGGCGACGCGGGCGCCGCCGAAGCGGAGCAACTGCGGCCGCTCGACCCGGCAGCGCTCGTTGGCGTGCGGGCAGCGCGGATGAAAGCTGCAGCCGCCCGGCGGGTGCAGCGGGTTGGGCACTTCACCCTGCACCGGGGTGCGGGCGCGGCCGCTCATGTGGATGTCGGGAATCGCGTCGAGCAGCATCCGCGTGTAGGGGTGGCGCGGCGCCGCGAACAGGCTCGCCTTGGCCGCGATCTCGACGATCCGGCCCAGGTACATCACACCGACCTGGTCGCTGACGTGCCTGACCACAGCGAGGTTGTGCGAGATGAACAGGTAGGTCAGGCCGTGCCGGACCTGCAGCTCCTTCATGATGTTGAGGACCTGCGCCTGCACCGAGACGTCGAGCGCCGAGGTCGGCTCGTCGCAGACCAGGAACTCCGGCTGGGTGGCCAGGGCGCGGGCGATCGAGATGCGCTGCCGCTGGCCTCCCGAGAACTGGTGCGGGAACTTCTCCGCGTCGGCGGCGGCCAGGCCGACCGACATCAGCAGCTCGGCGACGCGCGCGGCCCGCCGGCGCTCCGTCTCGGCGCCCGAGGCGCCGGCGCCGAAGCCGTGCTCGCGAAGCGGCTCGGCGACGATGTCCTGCACCTTCCAGCGCGGATTGAGGCTGGCGTAGGGATCCTGAAAGATCATCTGCATGCGCCGGCGCACCGCCGTCGGTCGGCCCTTGCCGGCGGTGTCGAGGCCGTCGAACAGGACCCGGCCGCGGGTCGGCGTGTAGAGGCCCACCAGCAGGCGGGCGACCGTGCTCTTGCCGCAGCCCGACTCGCCCACCAGGGCGAGCGTCGTGCCGCGCTCGATCGTGAACGCGACGTCGTCGACAGCATGGACGTACTGGCGGGGCTTGCGCTCGACGACCCGGTTCAGCCAGGCCGCCGAGACGTCGAAGGTCTTGG
>JBDTUG010000381.1:0-3830 GCA_040007855.1 Caldimonas sp. | reverse complement strand
AACGCGCTCACGCACGAGGCTGCCGACCCTCTACTGATGAAATATCCGGGCTAGTGCGACGTGGCGGGCACGACCTCGCCGATCGGGATCAGGTCGAGCGCGGCCGCCGCCGAGATCGGGCCGCGCCGCGACTGGGCGAGTGCCTCGGCCAGGGCGGGCATCACCTCCGACGCCGGCAGCGAGTCGGCCATCTGCGCGGCCAGCGCCTCTGCCGCGCGCCTCTTGTCGCGGGTCGTCTCCAGCGCGATCTCGGCCCGCCGCAAGGCGTCGGCGATCGTTTCGTTGGGCTGCATCTGGGTCGTGCCGACGTTCAGGCAGACGCGGGCGATCCGCGGTGCCACCTGGCGGTCGTCGATGCGCGCGTGGATGCGGGCGATCACGCTCTCGACGTCGGCGACCCGGGTGCGCGGCAGGACGGCGGCGAACTCGTCGCCGCCGAGCCGGCCGGCCACGTCGCGGCGGCGCAGCGTCTCGCGCAGGGCGGTGCCGATCTGGCGCAGCGCTTCGTCGCCGACCGCATGGCCGAGCACCTCGTTGATGTGCTTGAGGCGGTCGATGTCGAACACCAGAACGGCGGCCAGCTCGGGCGACGGCTGGACCGCCTTGGTCGCCAGGTCATGGAAGTGCCGGCGGTTGGGCAGGCGCGTCAGCGGGTCGACCTCGACCATGAAGCGGAGCTTGCGGTGCGAGGCGCGCAACTGGGCGACGCTGCGCTCGTGGTTCATGACCAGCGAGAGCTGCGGCAGGAGCAGGGCCATGGCCGCCGGGAGGAGCAGGGCGCCGAGCGCCAGGTCGGTACCGGGCGCCAGGGTGGAGGTGGCCAGCCCGAGCCAGACCGCCTGCAACGCGGCGCTGCCGGCCAGGGCCAACAGCACGCCCTTGAGCAGCGGCGTGGTGGTGAAGTCCTCCAGGCGCCAGACCGCGAACGCCGCGTGCAGCGTCACCACCAGCATCGCGATAGAAAACACGAGGGCAGGGCTGGCCGCCTCGAACGGCACGAACCAGCTGCCGGTCGCGGCGACGACCGCCAGGGCGAGCACGATCCAGTCGGCCCAGGGCGGGATGGCGCTGCCGCCGCGCGCGAAGAAGCGTCGCATGCCGGCCAGGGCGACCACCGGCCACTGCAGGGCGAGCGCGGCGGCCAGCGGCGCCAGCAGGACCTGCTGGTCCTCGAGGGCATGGGCCGCCAGTGCCGCGGCCAGACCGGCGTTGGCGGCGATCCACCACCAGATGCCGCGGCGCAGGCGTTGCTGCAGGCCGATGGTCGCCGCGGCGGCGCTGGCGATGACGAGGCTGGCCGAGGTGGCCACGAGCAGGGACGTCGAGTGGAGCAGCATCGCGAAATTCTAGGCAGCCCCTTCGTTCCCGGGCGCTCGGCGGCGCCGCGCCGCGCCTGTGCGTGCGGAAAAACCGTTAGGAATTGGCAGCAGCCGCCGGACTGGCGGCGTGGCCGCCCGGCACGCGCCGCGCCGGCCGGGCGCGGCCGCCCGCCGCACCCGGGCTCGTACACTCGCGCCATGCTTTTTCGGTCCGGGTCGTGAGGGCATGACGCGATCCCTGCTCGACGCCTTCTGGCGCGCCGCAGCCTATTGCCTGCATCCGAAGGTGATCGCGTTGTCGCTGGCGCCGCTCGTGCTCGTCGGCGGCGCGGCCTACCTGCTTGCCCTGTTCTTCTGGGAGCCGGCCGTCGACGCCGTCCGTGCCACGCTCGACCAGTGGGCGCTGCTGACCGCGATCTTCAGCTGGCTCGCTGCCATCGGCGGGACGGGCTTCCAGAGCGTCGTCGCACCGCTTCTGATCGTTGCCTTCGCGGTGCCGGTGTTCGTGGTCGGCGCGCTCGTCGTCGTCGCCGCGTCGATGACGCCGGCGATGGTCCGGCTCGTCGAGGTCCGGCGCTTTCCCCAACTCGAACGTCGCAGGGGCGCCGGCTACTGGCAGAGCCTGGCCTGGTCGCTGGCCTGCACCGTGGTCGCCCTGGTCGCGCTGATCGCCAGCATTCCGCTCTGGTTCATTCCGCCGCTGGTGCTGGTCGTCCCGCCGGTCATCTGGGGCTGGCTGAGCTACCGCGTGTTCTCCTTCGACGTGCTCGCGACGCACGCCAGCCGCGAGGAGCGGCGAATGCTGATGGCCGCGCATCGCTGGCCACTGTTCGGCATGGGCGTGGTCACCGGCTACCTCGGCGCGGCGCCGTCGCTGGTCTGGGCGGTGAGCGCGCTCGCGCTGGTGCTCGCGCCGATGCTGATCATCGTCTCGATCTGGCTCTACACGCTGGTGTTCGCGTTCTCCGGGCTGTGGTTCGCGCACTACCTGCTGGCGGCACTGAGCGACCTGCGCGCCGCCGAGATCCTGCCGGGGCAGGCGCCGGCGATCCTGATCGAGCCCCCTTCCGACCCGCGCACCGGGATCACCGCATGAACTTCGGACTGATCATCATCGGCGACGAGATCCTGTCCGGCAAGCGCGCCGACAAGCACCTGCCGAAAGTCATCGAGCTGCTCGCGGCGCGTGGCCTCTCGCTCGCCTGGGCTCGCTACGTCGGCGACGATCCGGTGCGGATCACCGCCGACCTGCGGGCGGCGCTCGCCAGCGGCGACGCGGTGTTTTCCTGCGGCGGCATCGGCGCCACGCCCGACGACCACACGCGCCAGTGCGCTGCCGCGGCGCTCGGCGTGCCGCTGGCGCTGCATCCGCAGGCGCGCGACTTCGTGCTCGAGCGGATGCGCGACGTGGCCCGCGAGCAGGGCACGGTGTTCGATCCCGATCGTGGCGACAACAAGCATCGCCTCAACATGGCGGTGTTTCCGCAAGGCGCCGAGATCATCCCCAACCCTTACAACAAGATCGCCGGCTTCTCGATCCGGCGCGGCGAGGGCGGCGTGTTCTTCGTCCCCGGCTTTCCGGTGATGGCCTGGCCGATGATCGAGTGGGTGCTCGACACCGCCTACCGTGCGCTCCACGCGGCCGGGTCGCGGCGCGAGCTGTCGGTGATCGTGTTCGGCGCCATGGAGGCCGCCCTGACACCGCTGATGGAGGCGATCGAGAGCGCCTACCCAGGCGTCAAGGTGTTCAGCCTGCCGAGCGTCGACCATCCCGTGTGGGGCCGGCACATCGAGCTCGGCGTCAAGGGCAGCCCGGAGCTTCTCGACGATGCTTACCGCGCCCTGCTCGGCGGGCTGCGCGAGCGCGCCGCCAAGCTGGGCCCCGAACTGGTGCGATGATGCCGCAGGGAGAGCCCTGCTCTGGTGCGACACGCGCACCGTCCCGGCGCGACCGGGGCACCGTCATTGGCATGCTTTCTGCTAAATTTTGATGCGCGTTTTCGGGTCCGGTCGAGGCCTGCCGAGAGCGCACAAGTCACCCCACCCCCCCCGCTAGCCGATTTTTTCCGGAGATTTATTGATGGCCAAGACCGTCGCCGACGTGATGAACCTGGTGAAGGAGGCAGAAGTCAAGTTCGTCGACTTCCGCTTCACCGATACCCGCGGCAAGGAGCAGCACGTCACGGTGCCGGTCTCGGCCTTCAGCGAAGAAAAGTTCACGGGCGGCCACGCCTTCGACGGCTCCTCGATCGCCGGCTGGAAAGGCATCGAGGCCTCGGACATGCAGCTCATGCCCGACCCGAACACCGCCAACATCGACCCGTTCTACGAAGAGCCGACCCTGATCCTCACCTGCGACGTGGTCGAGCCGGGCGACGGCAAGCCCTACGAGCGCGACCCGCGCTCGCTGGCCAAGCGGGCCGAGGCCTACATGAAGGCGTCGGGCCTGGGCGACACCGCCTACTTCGGCCCGGAGCCCGAGTTCTTCATCTTCGACAGCGTGCGCTGGCA
>JBDTUG010000380.1:0-3845 GCA_040007855.1 Caldimonas sp. | reverse complement strand
TGGACAAGGAGACCGACGGCAAGGTCGAGAAGGTCTACAAGGACGGCGCGCGCACGATGCACGAGGAGTACCAGAAGGACGGCAGCCGCGGCGAGGTGACGGTGATCCTCGCCAACGGCGTGATCGTCGAGGCCCAGGGCCAGCGCGTCGACGTCGACACCCTCAAGAAAGTGCTCGCGGGGGTCGACCTCGGCAAGATCGAAGCGATGAAGCGGGCCGCGAAGTAGCGCAGGCCGGCATCGCTTCCCGCCCGCCCACCCTTTTCCTTCTCCCTCGACGGAAGCCGCCATGACACAGACTTCCCTGCAGCGACTCTGCCTGCTCGCCCTCGCAGCCCCGGTTCTCGCCTTCGCGCAGACGCCCCTCAGGCTCGACAAGATCAAGGCGAGCGGCACCATGACGCGCCGATGAGCAAGGAGCTGATCGACAACATGAAGGCGCTCAGCGACAAGCCGGCCACTCGAGGACCATGACTGCACGACGGCGACTGGCCCGGCGCCGGGCCGCCCCAGGCCCGGCCGGCCCCCTCGAGAGTCAGCCACCGCTGATAGGCGCCATCGGGCACCATGACCCTCACTGAACTCCGCTACGTCGTCGCGGTCGCCCGCGAGAAGCACTTCGGGCGAGCGGCGGAGGCCTGCTCGGTGTCGCAGCCGACCCTCTCGGTCTCGATCAAGAAGCTCGAGGAAGAGCTCGACGTGCGCATCTTCGAGCGCGGCACCAACGAGGTGAGCGTCACGCCGATCGGCGACGAAATCGTCCGCCAGGCCCAGGCCGTGATCGAAGCCGCCGCCGAAATCCGCGAGACCGCCAAGCGACGCAAGGATCCGCTCTCCGGAGCGCTGCGCCTCGGGGTGATCTACACGATCGGCCCCTACCTGCTGCCCGATCTGGTCAGGCAGGCGATCGAGCGGGTGCCGCAGATGCCGCTGATGCTGCAGGAGAACTTCACCGCCAAGCTGCTCGAGCTGCTGCGCACCGGCGAGCTCGACTGCGCGATCATGGCCGAGCCGTTTCCCGATACCGGGCTGGCGATCGCGCCGCTCTACGACGAGCCGTTCATGGTTGCCGTGCCGAAGAGCCATCCGCTCGCCACGCGCAAGTCGATCAGCGCCGACGAGCTCAAGCTCGAGAAGATGCTGCTGCTCGGCACCGGCCACTGCTTCCGCGACCACGTCCTCGAGGTCTGCCCAGAGTACGCCCAGTTCTCGTCGGCCGCCGCCGACGGCATGCGCAAGACCTTCGAGGGATCCTCGCTCGAGACGATCAAGTACATGGTCGCCTCGGGCATGGGCATCACGGTGGTGCCGCGGCTGTCGGTGCCCGCGGAGGCGCAGACGCACGTCGCCTACGTGCCGTTCGACGCGCCCGCGCCGATGCGCCGGGTCGTCCTCGCCTGGCGGCGCAGCTTCACCCGCTACGAGGCGATCGCCGAGCTGCGCAACGCCATCTATGCCTGCGAGCTGAAAGGCGTGCAGCGTCTGACGGCCTGAGCAGAGCGGCCGGCGCTCGCCGCGGCGACCGGGCTGCCCCAGACCGGCGAGCGCGCCGCCCCCGCTCAGCCGGGACGGGTCCCGTCGCAGGCGCGCTGCAGCAGCTCGCGCACGGCGCCGAGCTCGAGCGGCCGCGGGTTCGGATACTGGTTCTGCAGCGCCAGCGCGGCGGCTCGGTCGAGGTCGGCTTGGGCCATGCCGATCGCCCGCAGCGAGGTGGCGGCGCCGTGGCGCGCGACCAGGTCGAACACGCCCGCCGGCGCGCTCGGCACCTGCAGCGCGGCGGCGATCCTGCGCATCGCTTCGGGCGCGGCTGCGGCGTTGTAGGCGAGCGCCTGGGGCAGGATCACGGCGTGCAGCTCGGCATGCGGCAGGCCGAAGCTGCCGCCGAGCGTGTGGCAGAGCTTGTGGTGCAGGCCGACGGTGACGCTGCCCATGACCGTGCCGCACATCCAGGCGCCGACCAGCGCATCGCCGCGCGCCCCGACGTCGCGCGGATCGCGCTGCAGGCGGGGCAGCGCCGCCGCGCACCGGCGGATGCCCTGCTCGGCGAACAGGTCGACGACCGGGTTGCCGTCGGGGGCGTACAGGCCCTCGGCGGCGTGGGCGATCGCGTTGAGCACGCTGACGACGCTCGTGCCGAACGGCAGGCCGAGCGAGAGCTCCGGGTCGTAGATGACGCAGCGCGGCAGCACCGACGCGTCGCGGCCGGTGCGCTTGGCGCCGCCTTCGGTGACGCCGTACATGGTCGTCATCTCGCTGCCGGCATAGGTGGTCGGAATCGCGATGACCGGGATACCCGAGTCGAGCGCCAGCGCCTTGGCCAAGCCGGTGGTCGAGCCGCCGCCGATCGCGATCAGGCAGTTGGCGTCGACCGCCTGGACGACGTCTTCCGCCGCGCGCACGGTCTCTATCGGCACATGCATCGCGGCCTCGCAGAACACGCCCGCCGAGTGCTCGCCGAGCAGCGCAGCGACACGCCGGGCGAGCGCCGCCTGCCCGGGCGTCGAGAGCACCAGCGCGCGTTCCGCGCCGATCGCCTCGACCTCGCGCCGCACGTGCTGCAGGGCGCCGGCGCCGAACACGACGCGCGGCATGCGCATGTAGAACTCGAAGTCCTGCATCGGCGTCTCAGCTTTCCGCAAAGCCGGCCTTCTGCGGCCAGAGGTTGCGAAAGGCCTGCACCTGGCGCGTCGCATACAGCCCGGCGCGCGTGAACGGCTCGTCCTGCAGCCAGGCGAGGGCGGCGGCGCGATCCGCGAAGTCGATCACGAGCAGGCTGCCGATGGCCGCGTCGTCGTCGTCGACCAGCGGCCCGGCGAAGGCCATGCGCTCGGCCGCCCCCGCGAGGTAGGCCCGGTGCTCGAGCCGGACCTCGGCGCGCAGCGCGGCCGCGCCGGGCCGGTCGAACAGCATGAAGGCAAACAGCATGTCGTTCTCGGCTCAGGCAGCGCCGTGCCTGGCGCGCAGGATCTTCGCCGCCTCGACCATCGCCTTCAGTTTTCCGATCGCCCGTTCGCGCGGCAAGTACTTCATGCCGCAATCGGGCGCCAGGATCACGTTCTCGGCCTTGACGTACGGCAGGGCGCGCTCGATCCGCGCGACGATCGTCGCCGGCGACTCGACCTCGGGATCGGAGAGATCGATGCAGCCGACCATCACCCGCTTGCCCTCGAGCGCCTGCAGCGCCGAGCAGTCCAGGTGCGACTGCGCGGTCTCGATCGAGACCTGGCGGCAACTGCACTGTGCCAGCTCGGGCAGGAACGAGTAGCCGCTCGGCCGCTCGTGGATGATGGCCGCGTAGCCGAAGCAGATGTGCACCGCGGTCGTTCCCTTGACGCCTTCGAGGGCCCGGTTGAGCGCCGCGAGGCCGTACAGGCGCGCCTTCTCCGGCCGCGCCTGCATGTAGGGCTCGTCGATCTGGACGACGTCGGCGCCGGCCGCGAACAGGTCCTTGATCTCCTCGTTGACCGCGGCGGCGTAGTCCATCGCCGCCTCGTCCTCGCTGGCGTAGAAGTCGTTCTGCGCCTGCTGCAGCATGGTGAAGGGGCCGGGCACGGTGATCTTGACCTGGCGGTCGGTGTGGGCGCGCAGGAACTTCAGGTCGTCGACCTCGACCGCGTGCCTGCGCCGGATCCGGCCGACGATGCGCGGCACCGGGTTGGGATGGCCGGAACGGTCGAGCCCGGTGCCCGGGTTGTCGAGGTCGATGCCTTCGAGCGCGGTGGCAAAGCGGTTCGAGTAGCTCTCGCGTCGGATCTCGCCGTCGCTGACGATGTCGAGGCCGGCTTCCTCCTGGGCGCGGATCGCGATCAGGGTGGCGTCGTCCTGCGCCTCGGCCAGGTACTGCGG
>JBDTUG010000379.1:0-3846 GCA_040007855.1 Caldimonas sp. | reverse complement strand
CCAGCACGTTCTCGGCCGGCACCTCGCAGTCCTGGAAGAACACCGGCCAGGTGTTCGAGCCGCGCATCCCGAGCTTGTCGAGCTTGGCACCGAACGAGAGGCCCTTGAAGCCCTTCTCGACGATGAACGCGGTGATGCCGCCCGAGCCGCCCTGGAGGTCGGTCTTGGCGTAGACGATCATGGTGTCGGCGTCGCCGCCGTTGGTGATCCACATCTTCGAGCCGTTGAGGACGTAGCGGTCGCCCTTCTCGCCACCGACACGCTCGGCGCGCAGCTTCATGCTCACCACGTCGGAGCCGGCGTTGGGCTCGCTCATCGCCAGCGCGCCGACGTGCTCGCCGGAGACGAGCTTCGGCAGGTACTTGCGTTTCTGCGCCTCGCTGCCGTTGCGGTGGAGCTGGTTGACGGCGAGGTTCGAATGCGCCCCGTAGGACAGGCCCACCGAGGCCGACGCGCGAGAGACCTCCTCCATCGCGACGATGTGGGCGAGGTAGCCGAGGTCGCTGCCGCCGTACTCCTCCTTCACGGTCATGCCGTGCAGGCCGAGCGAGCCGAGCTTTTGCCACAGGTCGGCGGGGAACAGGTTGTCGCGATCGATGGCGGCGGCGCGCGGCGCGATCTCGTCGCCAGCGAATTGCTGCACGCTGCCGCGCAGCATGTCGATCGTCTCGCCGAGGTCGTGGGCGAGCGCGGGCGAATGGGGCATGACTGTCTCCTTGCTCTTTTCGGCCATCTTAGAGCGGGGAGGGCCGCCCCGGCAACGGCGTGCCGGCGACCGGGCGGGCCGGGTCAGCGTCGCTGCACGACCGCCAGGTGCACGGCCCGCTCGAGCCAGCGCTCGTGCAGCCGCTTGAGGGCCGCGGCGTCGACCGCCAGCCGGGTCGCCGGGGCGGGCTCGCCGCCATCGACGAGGCCCTGCATCGCCGCTTCGAACGCCGCCGCCGCCGCCCGCCACTCGCGATGGGCGGCGAAGTAGGCGGTGATGTCGTCTCGCGTCGAGGGGCCCGGCGCCGGAGCGGCCTCGAGCGCATCGAGCCAGCGCATGGCGGCGTCGCGGCCGACGTCGGCGGCCCGGGCCGCGCTGTCGAAGGGCGGCAGCTCCGGCCGCAGCCGATGGTCGAGCGCCGAGCCGTCGTCGCCGATCCACGAAACGATCACCCGGGCCAGGAAGGTTCCTTCCGGCGTCGGTTCGGGACGGCAGCTGACCCGGTAGCGGTTGTGATGAACGAGCTCGAAGGGCTCTCGCATGGCGGTCTCGCACGGGCTTCAACGGCCCTCGCGCCCATCATGTTCGCCAGCGCGCCGGCGCGAGCGGACGCGGCGACGAACGGCGCGGCTCGCTGGCCGTCTGGCCGCGGACGCTGCCCGGCGCTGCCCGCACGCCACGCGCGCGGCCCCCGGCGGCCGGCGCCTGTACCGACCACGCGACGCGCTCAGGCCGCGTCGTGGAAGATGATGCCGAGGGTGTGCCGATGGCCGCGCGTTACCGTGCTCACGCCGTGACGCAGCTTGACCCGGTAGTCGCCGCGCGTGCCGCGCACCGGCCGGCTGTCGACGGCGAAAACGACGCCGTCGCCCTGCGCCAGTGGCACGACCGAGGCGCGGCTCTGCATCCGCGGGCGCTGCTCGGCCAGGATGAACTCGCCGCCGCCGAAGTCGCGGCCGGGTGCGGCGAGCAGCACCGCGAGCTGGAGCGGAAAGACCTGCTCGCCGTACAGGTCCTGGTGCAGGCAGTTGTAGTCGCCTTCGCCGTAGCGCAGCAGCAGGGGCGTCGGCCGCGCCTGGCCAGCGGCCGCGCAGCGGGCGATGAACTCGTCGTGCGCGGCGGGGAAGCGCGGCGCCAGGCCCATCCGCTCGTACCAGCGGTTGGCGATCGGCGCGAGGCGCGGGTAGAGCGCCGTGCGCAGCTGCCCGACCCGCGCCGGCAAGGGATAGGCGAAGTAGCGGTACTCGCCGCGCCCGAAGCCGTGGCGCGCCATCACGACGTGGCTGCGAAAGCCGGCGCCGCGCTCGTAGAGGCCGGCGATGGCGGCGCACTCGTTCGCGTCGAGCAGGCCGGGCAGCACCGACCAGCCCTGCGCGTCGAGCTCGCCGTCGAGCGACGCGGCGGCGCGCCGCAGACGAGCGGTGAAGTCGGCATCGGCATCGGCCGCGACGCCATCGGCGACGACGACGTCCCGGCCCTTGGCGGCGGCGTCGGCTCTCACGCGGCGTGCGCCTCTGCCTGCCGCCCCTGTCCGTCGCGCTCGGCCCCTTCGCGGGCGATCAGCGCGCGCTTGCGCGCCACGCCCCAGCGGTAGCCGGACACGTCGCCGTCGTGGCGGACGACGCGGTGGCAAGGGATCGCCACCGCCAGCGGGTTCGCCGCGCACGCGCCGGCGACGGCGCGCACCGAGCCCGGCGCGCCGATCTTCGCGGCGATCGCCGAGTAGGTCGCCAGCGTGCCAGCCGGAATCTCGCGCAGCGCCTGCCAGACGCGTTGCTGGAAGGCGGTGCCGCGCACGTCGAGCGGCAAGGCCAGGCCGCTCGCCGGCGCCTCCACCAGGCCCACCACCTGCGCGACGAGGCGCTCGTAGCCGGCGTCGCCGCCGACCAGCCGTGCCTTCGGGAAGCGGTCCTCGAGCTCGCGCAGCAGCGCCGCCGGGTCGTCGCCGAGCAGGATCGCCGCCACGCCCTTCTGGCTCGACGCCACCAGGATCGCGCCCAGCGAGCACTGGCCGAGCGCGAAGCTCAGCACCTCGTGCGCGCCACCCGACCGGTAGCGGCCCGGGCTCATGCCGAGCAGGCCGGCGGAGGCCTCGTAGAAGCGGCCGTTCGAGCCGAAGCCGGCTTCGTGAAAGGCCTGCGTGACGCTCGCCGCGCCCGGCAGCACGGCGCGCAGCCGGGCCGAGCGGCGCGCAGCCGCGTAGGCCCTCGGCGTGACGCCGGTGGCTTGCCTGAACAGGCGATGGAAGTAGTGCGGACTGAGCTCGACCGATGCCGCGAGCGCCGCGAGCGAGAGCGGCTCGGCGGCGTCCTCGATCAAGCGGCAGGCCTTGGCGACGATCGCCGCGTTGGCCGCATCGACCGACAGGCCGTTCGGGTGGCAGCGCCGGCAGGCCCGAAAGCCCGCCTGCTCGGCCGCCTCGATGCTGTCGTGCAGGCGCACGTTCTTCGGATTTGCCGGCCGCGACGGGCAGGACGGCCGGCAATAGACGCCGGTCGTGGCGACGGAATACCAGAACGCGCCGTCGGCGCTCTTGTCGCGTGCGGCGACGCGCGCCCAGCGCGGGTCGGCGGTGATGTCGGGGGTCTGCGTGTTCATGGCGAGCTGCCTTGTCGAGGAGTGTGCGCCAGTGTCGGCGCCACCCGCGCCGGGCGCGCTCCGGGTCTTGCGGTCGAATCGAGGGGGCGTGCGCCGCAAGAGCCCAGGCCGCCTCAGCCGGCCGGACACGCCGCGGCGCGGCTCACCACTTGTTGCGCAGCTCGCGCAGCTTGACGAACACGGTCTTCGGATCCGGGTTCTCGGGCAGGTCGGCGAACACCTTGCGCAGCGCCGCGACCACGCTCGGGCTCGACAGGCGCAGGAAGGCGTTGATCTGCTTTTCCTCGGCCAGCGTCGTCACCCGGCCGGTGGCCGGGTCCTGTCCGGCCACGCCGGGCAGGAGGGCGGCGGCAGCGGCGTTGTCGGGCTCGCGGTCGAGCGTGAATCGCAGGTTGTTCTCGATGTAGTCGTGGCCCGGGTAGACCTGGGTCTCGCCGGGCAGCTTCGCGAGCTGCTCGACGAACGAGGCGTACAGGACCTCCGGGCTGCCGCCGTTGTGGCAGTTGCCGGCGCCGGCGTTGAACAGCGTGTCGCCGGAGAAC
>JBDTUG010000378.1:0-3866 GCA_040007855.1 Caldimonas sp. | reverse complement strand
CAACGTCTACCGCCCGAAGTCCTTCAAGAAGAAGGACCGCAAGCTCCACTGAGGCGGGATCCTAGTGGTCTGCGCCACTAGACACCGCTGCCGGCGCCGCCTCAAACGCGCAACTGCTGGTTGAAGAAGGTGACGGTCCGCTGCCAGGCCTGCTTCGCCGCGCCTTCGTCGTAGCGCGGCGTCGTGTCGTTGTTGAAGCCGTGCTGCGTGCCGGGATAGCGGAGCGCTGCATAGCGGGCGCCGGCCGCCTTCAATGCCGCGTCGTAGGGCGGCCAGCTCGCGTTGACCCCGGCATCGTTGTCGGCAAACACGAGCAGCATGGCCGCCTTGATCCGGGGCACCTGGTCGAGCGCCGGCGCCTGGCCGTAGAACGGCACTCCCGCGCCGAGCTCGGGAAGCCGGGTCGCCAGCATGTTGACCATGCTGCCGCCCCAGCAGAAGCCGACCGCGCCCAGTTTGCCGTTGCCGCCCGGCACGCCCTTCAGGTAGCTGCCGGCGGCGACCAGGTCTTCGCGGGTGCGGGGCTGGTCGAGCTGGCCGAACAGCTCGCGCGCCTTGTCTTCGTTGCCCGGGTAGCCGCCGAGCGGGAACAGGGCGTCGGGCGCGAAGGCGATGAAGTTGTCGAGGGCGAGACGGCGGGCGATGTCCTCGATGTGCGGATTGAGGCCGCGGTTCTCGTGGATCACCAGGATCAGCGGCAGGCCGGTGGTGGTGCCGGCGGGCGGCGCGCTCGCCGGCCGCACCAGGGTTCCCCGGCCGGTGCCGTAACCCTGCGGCGAGGGGAATTCGATCGTCTCGGCGCGGATTCGCGGGTCGGTCTTCGGCACCTGCTGGGCGGACGCGAAGTCGGGACTGAGCGCCGCGAGCAGGCCGGCCGCCGTGACACCGCCGACCGCGAACTTCGCCGCGCCGTCGAGGAAGCCGCGCCGGTCGATTGCGCCATGCACGTACTTGTCGAACAGTTGCAGCACCTCGGGATCGAAGTCGGCAGCGCTCCGGCGGGGCGGGGTGCGGTCGGTCATGGGCATTCTCCGTTCGGGACCGCCTTTTACCGCAGCGCGGCGACCCCGTTGCCGGCAGTGCCTTGACGCCGCCCGAGGGCAGCCCGACGACCGGTTTGCGGATCGCCCCCCTATTGCCTGACATTTGCGAAGTGACGATCGAGTTCATGTCCGTCCGGAACGCGGCGATGGCCGGCGCGAGTCCGGCCGCTGAGCCGGCGTCCGGTGCATCATCGCCGTCGCGGCGCGCCTTCAACGCTGCCCTGACGAAGGATCAGCGATGCGCCCTGCCACCGACCTCGCCGACTGCACCGCGCTCGAGCTGCTGGCGCTCTACCGGGCCGGCGACGCCTCCCCGGTCGAGGCGACCCGTGCCGTCCTGGCGCGGATCGAACGGCTGAACCCGATCCTGAACGCGTTCTGCCTGATCGCGCCCGACGATGCGCTGGGCTCGGCGCGCGCCAGCGAGGCGCGCTGGTCGCGCGGCGCGCCCGACGGCGACCTGGACGGCGTGCCGGTGTCGATCAAGGACCTGATCCTCGCCAAGGGCTGGCCGACCTTGCGCGGCTCGCGCACCGTCGACCCAGCCCAGCCCTGGAACGTCGACGCGCCGGCCGCGGCCCGCCTGCGCGAAGCCGGCGCCGTGATCCTCGGCAAGACCGCGACGCCCGAGTTCGGCTGCAAGGGCGAGACCAACTCGCCGCTCACCGGCATCACCCGCAACCCGTGGAATCCGGCGAAGACGTCGGGCGGCTCGTCGGGCGGCACCGCCGCCGCGGTCGCCGCCGGCATGGGGCCGCTCTCGCTCGGCACCGACGGCGCCGGCAGCGTCCGCATCCCGGCTGCGTTCTGCGGCAACTTCGGCCTGAAGCCGAGCTTCGGCCGGGTGCCGGCCTACCCCTTGTCGCCGATGGGCACGGTCGCCCACCTCGGCCCGCACACGATGAGCGTGGCCGACGCGGCGCTGATGATGAACGTGCTGAAGCGCCCCGACGCGCGCGACTGGACCTCGCTGCCGCCCGACGACCGCGACTACGCGCACGGCCTCGACGACGCCATCCGCGGCCTGCGCATCGCCTTCTCGCCGGCGCTCGGCTACGCGAAGAACGTCGATCCGGAAGTGGCCGACGCGGTCGCCGCCGCGGTGCGCGAACTGGCCGCGCTCGGCGCCCACGTCGAGGCGGTCGACCCGGGCTTCGCCGACCCGCTCGAGATCACCACCGGCCTCTGGTTCGCCGGCGCCTGGACGATCTGGAGCGGGCTCACACCGGCGCAACAGGAGCTCGTCGACCCCGACTTCCGGGCCGAGGCCGAGCTCGGCTCGCGCTACAGCGCGCTCGACCTGCAGCGCCTGCACCTGCGCCGCGGCGAGCTCGGCTCGCAGATGCGCCAGTTCATGCAGCGCTTCGACCTGCTGGCGACGCCGGCGGTCGCGGTGCCGGCGTTCGACGCGCGAGCGGCCGGCCACACGCCGATGGCGCCCGAGGCGATGCTCGGCTGGACGCCGTTCAGCTACCCGTTCAACCTGACCCAGCAGCCGGCCTGCACGATCCCCTGCGGCCTTACCCGCGCCGGCCTGCCGATCGGCCTGCAGCTGGTCGGGCCGATGTTCGGCGATGCGCTCGTGCTGCGCGGGGCGCGCGCCTACGAGACGGTCCGGCCGATCGCCCGGCCGGACCTCGCCGCGCTCGCCACGCCGGCGGCCCGCTGAGGCCGCTGCCGCGCCCGCCATGAAGTTGCCCGCCGCCGAGCGCCATCCCGAGATCCGCGACGCCCTGCGCGCCCTGTGCGCCGACTTTCCCGACGCCTACCACCGCGACATCGACATGCGCCGCGCCTACCCCGACGCCTTCGTCGCTGCGCTCACCGCGGCCGGCTGGCTGGCGGCACTCGTCCCCCAGGAGTACGGCGGCGCCGGGCTCGGCCTGGCCGAGGCCTCGGTGATCATGGAAGAGATCAACCGCAGCGGCGGCAACGCCGGCGCCTGCCACGGCCAGATGTACAACATGGGCACACTGCTCCGCCACGGCAGCGCGGCGCAAAAGGCGTTCTACCTGCCGAAGATCGCCAGCGGCGAGTGGCGGCTGCAATCGATGGGCGTCACCGAGCCGGGCAGCGGCACCGATACGAGCGCGATCCGCACCACCGCGATCCGGCGTGGCGACCACTACGTGATCGACGGCCAGAAGGTCTGGATCTCGCGCGTGCTGCACAGCGACTGGATGATCCTGCTGGCGCGCACCACGCCGCTCGCCGAGGTGAACCGGAAGACCGAGGGAATGTCGATCTTCATGGTCGACCTGCGCGCCGCCGAGAAGAGCGGCATGACGGTGCGGCCGATTGCCAACATGGTCAACCACGAGACCAGCGAGCTGTTCTTCGAGAGGCTCGAGATCCCGGCCGGTAACCTGATCGGCGAGGAAGGCAAGGGCTTTCGCTACATCCTCGACGGGCTCAATGCAGAGCGCACCCTGATCGCCGCCGAGTGCATCGGCGACGGCCGCTGGTTCGTCGACCGGGTCACCGCCTACGCCGGCGAGCGGCTCGTGTTCGGCCGGCCGATCGGCCAGAACCAGGGCGTGCAGTTCCCGATCGCCGAGGCGCACATCGAGGTCGAGGCCGCCGACCTGATGCGCTTCAAGGCGTGCGCGCTGTTCGACGCGCACGAGCCGTGCGGCGCCGAGGCCAACATGGCCAAGTACCTCGCCGCCAAGGCGAGCTGGGAGGCGGCCAACGCCTGCATCCAGTTCCACGGCGGCTTCGGCTTCGCCCACGAGTACGACGTCGAGCGCAAGTTCCGCGAGACCCGGCTCTACCAGGTGGCGCCGATCTCGACCAACCTGATCCTCAGCTACGTCGCCGAGC
>JBDTUG010000377.1:0-3868 GCA_040007855.1 Caldimonas sp. | reverse complement strand
GATCGCTCGCCTCGACCTGCACGTCGACCGGATAGAGAGCAGGCCGCGACGCATCGACGGCACCCCAGGCGACCGGAATGACCCGCTCCGGCGCGCGCCCGCGCAACGCACGCAGGTTGCTGCAGCCGGCGCGGTGCACGGCCACGCCCTTGCCGCGGGTGACGTAGCCGGCGATGGCGTCGGGCGGCGCCGGCCGGCAGCAGCGGGCCAGGCTGGTGAGCAGCGACTCGACCCCGACCACCAGCACGCCGCCGGCTTCGGCCCGCGGCCGGCTGAAGTGGATCTCGTCCTCGTCGGCCTTGGGCTCGGGGGCGGGCCGGAGCAGCGCCTCGATGTTGCGCAGCGAGAGCTCGTCCTTGCCCACCACCTCGAACAGCGCCTCGGCGCTGCGAAAGCCGAGCTGCGCCGCCAGGTCCTCGAGCTTGAGCGCGGTCTTGCCTTCGCGCTGCAGTACCTTTTCGACCGCCTCGCGGCCGCGCGCCACCGTCGCGTCGGTGGCGAGGGCATTGAACCAGGAGCGGACCTTGGCCTTCGAGCGCGCGCTGCGCAGGTAGCCGAGCTCGGCGTTGAGCCAGTCGAGCGACGGGCCGCCGGTCTTGGCGGCGGAGATCTCGACCGTCTGACCGCTCTGCAGCGGCGTCGCCAGCGGCACGGCCCGGCCGTCGACCCTGGCGCCGCGGCAGCGGTGGCCGAGATCGGTGTGCACCGCGTAGGCGAAGTCGATCGGCGTCGCCCCCGCGGTCAGCTCGACCACGCTCGCCTGCGGCGTGAAGACGTAGATGCGATCGTCGAACACCGCTTTGGCGGCGTCGGCCGCGGCGCCGGAAATGGCGTCGTCGTCACCGGCCAGGTCGTGCTGCCAGGCGAGCAGCTGGCGCAGCACCACCAGGCGCGCCTCGGCGACGCTGGCCTCGAAGCGCCCGCCGGCTCCGCCGCCGCGCGAGCGGCTCGCGAGCTCGGCCTCCTTGTAGGCCCAGTGCGCCGAGACGCCGTACTCGGCATGCTCGTGCATCTCGGGCGTGCGGATCTGGATCTCGACCGGCCGGCCATCGCCGCCCTGCACCACGGTGTGCAGCGAGCGGTAGCCGTTGGCCTTCGGCCGGGCGATGTAGTCGTCGAACTCGCCGGCGATCGCCGGCCAGCGCTCGTGCACCCGCGCCAGCACGGCGTAGCAGCCGGCGACGTCGGGGACGATGACGCGCAGCGCCAGCATGTCCATGACGCCGCCGAAGGCAACGCCCTTCTTTCTCATCTTCTTCCAGATGGAATAGAGGTGCTTCGGCCGGCCCTGCACCTGCGCCGGCAGGCCATGGGCGACGAGGTCGGCCTCGAGCTCGGCGCGCAGTCCGGCGATCCGCGCCTCGCGGTCGGTGCGCCGCTCGTCGAGCTGGCGGGCGATCCCGTGGTAGCTCTCGGGGTCGAGAAAGCGGAAGGCGAGGTCCTCGAGCTCCCACTTGATCTGCCAGATGCCGAGCCGGTTGGCGAGCGGCGCGAACACCTGCATCGCCTCGGCCGCGAGCTCGCGCGCCCCCGGGCTCTTGCTCGCCGCGAACCAGCGCAGGGTCTGCAGGCGCGAGGCGAGGCGCAGCAGCACCACCCGCAGGTCGCGCGAGAAGGCGAGCAGCATCTTCCTGACCCGCTCCGTCTGCAGCGCCTTGTCGGCGGCATCGACGCGCGCGCCCTGCGCGGCCCGCTGCAGGTCGCCGAGCTTCCTCGCATGCGCGACCAGGGTGGCCTGCGATTCGCCGAAGAGCGGCGTCAGCACCTCGTCGGGCTTGCCGAGCTGGTCGGCGGCGTGGACGAGGAAGACCGCGGCGCGCAGCTCCGGCGCGGCGCCGATCTCGGCCAGCACCGCGGCCGAACCTTCGGCATGGGCGAGCACGCCTTCGCCGGTCGCCAGCCTGCGCCCGGCCAGCAGCGGCGCGGCGAAGTCGCGCGCCCGGGCGACCGGGTCGAGATCGATCCGTGGCGTCTCGCCCGCCGCCGCGGCCGCAGGGCGCGCCACACCGGCCTCGTCCGGTGCATCGAGGAGTCGGACGATCGGTGCGGCCGCCTCGACGCGGCTGGCCGCGCTGGCTTTCATGGCGAGAGCAGGAACTCCCGCACCACCGCGACCTGGCCGGGCGCGACCAGGGTCGGCGCATGGCCGACGCCGGCGAACTCGTGCAGGTGCGGCTTCGGCCCGCGCCGGGTCATCTCCTCCGCGGTGGCGCGCGACAGGAGGTCGGAGTCGGCGCCGCGCAGGAGCAGCGTCGGGCAGCGGATCGCGTCGAACGCGGCCCATAGCGCGGCCTGGCCGGCGGCGGCGATCTCGGGCGTGACCGCGCGCATCGGCAGCGCGATCGCCGGGTCGTAGTGCAGGCGCAGGCGCTCGCCGTCCTTCCTCAGCATCGGCCGGGTCAGCGCCATCCACTCCTCGCGCGAATGCGGGCCGAACCCCTGCGAGATCGTCAGCAGGTAGTCGGCGGCCTCGTCCTCGCTGGCCCAGGTGAGCGGTTGGCCGAGGTAGCCGCCGATGCGCACCAGCCCGGCCGCGTCGATCGCCGGGCCGATGTCGTTGAGCACGAGGCGGCCGATCGGCGAGCCCGGCAGCGCCGCCAGCCCCAGGCCGATCAGCCCGCCCATCGAGGTGCCGACCCAGGCGACGCTGTTCGCGTCGAGGCGGGCGAGCAGCGTCACCATGTCGGCGACGTAGTTCGGCAGGGCGTAGCCCATCGGGTCGGCGAGCCGGTCGGATTCGCCGCGCCCGACCACGTCCGGACAGACGACGCGGAACTCGCCGCGCATCGCCCGGGCGAGAACGTCGAAGTCGCGGCCCTGGCGCGAGACGCCGTGGGCGCAGACCAGGACGCGATCGTCGGCCGGGTCGCCCCACTCCCAATAGGCCATGCGGTGCAGGCCGCGCGCGCCCAGGCATTGCACATGTGCGAGCCGCGGCTCGCCCGAAGGATTGTTCGTGTTCGTCATTTCATCTGCACCGTGCCGTTGACATTGGCGTTGACCTGCGCCTTGCCCGGCTCGACCGAGAGCGCGTCGCCCTGCGCCGACATCGCCGAAGCCTGCGCCCGGAACATCGGCGTCGGTCCTTGCTGCGGCTCGGTCGTCGTCACGTTGACCTCGCGGATCGAATAGCCGGCGTAGCCGAACTGCTTGGCGTACTCGGCCGCCTTCGCCCGATAGCGGGCGACCGCCTCGGCGACGACCTCGCCCTCGACCTTCTGGTTGGCTTCGCGCGACAAGCGGTAGGCGACTCGGGCCACGGTCATGGTCGTGATGCGGCCGCTGAGCTGGCCGATCGCGGCCATGTCGCGACCGTCGACGATGATTTCCGCCGTGCCCTGCCAGCCGTTGATGCCACCCTTGGCGGCGTAGCGCGGATAGAGGGAGAAGGTGCCGGTCTGCACATCGACCTGGCCCGGCCGCGCCGCCTTCTTCGCTTCGGCCAATCCACTGTCGAGCGCCTGCTTCAGCTGCGCCTGGACGGCGTTGGCGTCGCTCCCCTCCCTGGTGGTCGAGAAGGTCACGCTCAGCAGGTCCTTCGTCACCTCGACGCTGGCGCTCGCGGTCAGGCTCAGAACGCCTTGCGGCGGCGCGCTGTCGGCCAGCGCCGCCGAAGTCGCGAACAGGACAAGCGCCGCGCCAGTGGCAGCAAAAGAAGAGGAAAGGATCAGCGCCATGGGGAGTGCGTGAAATGTGGCTCGGTTCGGGGTTGTAACAGGTCGTCAGCGCTGCCCGGATGGGCTTGCAAAGCCGCGCAGAATCGCGATTGTTACAAATGAGGAAGCGATGAACACGAGCGCCAATCCCCGCCCGGACCGGATCGTCGTCGTCGACGATGATGCCCGCATTCGCGACCTGCTGCGCCGCT
>JBDTUG010000376.1:0-3927 GCA_040007855.1 Caldimonas sp. | reverse complement strand
CAAGCAACGACGAATTCAACAATCCGCCTCGAACACAGAAATTCGGACACTCCCGATGTGGCGATCGACTTGGCGCAGCAGCATCAGGCCGCCGTCGCTGCTCAGCTCTCCGCCGCTGAAGTCGGCTTCGATGACGCGCCGCCCCAAGCGCCCGAAAGCGATCTTGCCTTGCGTACACTTTGGCATCGGCAGTCCTCGGTTGTCGTTGGCCTCAACTACCTATGACAACGCGCTCACGCACGAGGCTGCCGACCCTCTACTGATGAAATATCCGGGCTAGCGGCTGTCGATGCCCCGGCAGGGCCTGTGCCGCTCAGTCGGCCAGGTCGGGCTCGAAAAACAGGAACCGCACCTGCGGGAAGGCGACGCGAAAGTCCTGCTCGACCCGGTTGATCGCGCCGATCAGCGCTTCGGCCGAGCCGGTCGATCGCATCCGCGCCTTCACCGCCACCATGACGTCGCGGCCGAGCTGCTGGGTCAGCAGGTTGTAGACCGACTCGACCTCGGCGTGGGCCTCGAGATGCTTGCGCATGCGGTGCAGCACTGTCGCCTCGACGCTCTGGCCGATCAGAAGCGCCTTGACCTCGACGCCGACGAGCACCGCCACGAGCACCAGCAGGACGCCGATGCAGATCGAGCCGGCGGCGTCCCAGACGGGATTGCCGGTCGCCATCGCCAGGCCGATGAACGAGAGGGCGATGACCAGTCCGCCGAGGGCGGCGATGTCTTCGGCGAAGACGACCAGCAGCTCGCTCTGCCGCGAGCTGCGGAACCAGCGCCACAGGCTCTTGCGGCCGCGCTCCTTGTTCACCTCGCGCAGGCAGCCCCAGAGCGAGACGCTTTCGGCGGCGATGCCGAAGGCGAGGATGGCGACCGCAACCCAGGGATTGTCGACCGGCTCGGTGGCGTGCAGCTTGTGCACGCCCTCGTAGATCGAGAACAGGCCACCCATGCTGAACAGCATCAGGGCGACGATGAAGCTCCAGAAGTAGATCGCCTTGCCGTAGCCGAGCGGGTGGTCCGGGCTCGGCGCACGCCCGGCCTCGCGCAGGCCCCAGAGCAGAAGCGCCTGGTTGGCGCAGTCGGCGTACGAATGGATCGCCTCGGCGAGCATCGACGACGAGCCGGTGAACACCGCGCCGGCCGTCTTGGCGACGGCAATCAGGAAGTTCGCGCCCAGCGCGAACAGGATTGACTTGAGCGAATCGGCGCCGGCGGACATGTCGGGATTGTCGAGCCGATCCGAACATCAGAGGGACGCCGGAGGCTTCCCCCTCCCGCCCGGCGGGAGGGAGCGCAAGCGGGGAGGGTGCAAACGTCTACAGCTAGAACTCCCTTGCGGAGCAAGGGAGGGTGCAGCCCTGAACCGAAGTCTTGTTCAAGGCCTTTCAGGCCTTGAACAAATCCTTCACCCGGTCGCTCCAGGTCTTGGCGGTCGGCGAGTGACGGTCGCCGGCCTTGCGGAAGCCTTCGTCGAGCTCCTTGAGCAGCTTTCTCTGGTGCTCGGTCAGCTTGATCGGCGTCTCGACGCTGACATGGCAGTAGAGATCGCCCGGGTAGCTCGAGCGCACGCCCTTGATGCCCTTGCCGCGCAGCCGGAAGGTCTTGCCGTGCTGGGTGCCCTCGGGCAGGTCGATCTCGGCCTTGCCGCCGAGGGTCGGAACCTCGATCGTCCCGCCGAGGGCGGCGCTGGTCATGCCGACCGGCACCGTGCAGTGCAGGTCGTCGCCGTCGCGCTCGAAGATGTCGTGCGGCTTGATCCGGATCTCGATGTAGAGATCGCCGTTCGGGCCGCCGTTCGGGCCTGGCTCGCCGTTGCCGCTCGAGCGGATCCGCATGCCTTCGTTGATGCCGGGCGGAATCTTGACCTCGAGAGTCTTGTTCTTCTTGATCCGGCCCTGGCCGTGGCAGGTGACGCAGGGCTCGGGGATGATCTTGCCGCTCCCGTGGCAGGTGGGGCAGGTCTGCTGGATGCTGAAGAAGCCCTGCCGCATCTGCACCGCGCCCGAGCCGTGGCAGGTGGTGCAGCTGATCGGGCTGGTGCCCGGCTTGGCGCCGTTTCCCTTGCAGGTCTCGCAGGTGTCGTAGCTGGGGATGCGGATCTGCGATTCCTTGCCCGCCGCCGCCTCCTCGAGCGTGATCTCCATCGCATAGCTGAGGTCGCTGCCGCGAAAGACCTGCTGGCCGCCGGCGGCGCGGCCGCCCCGCCCGTTGCCGCCGAAGATGTCGCCGAAGATGTCGCCGAAGGCTTCGGCAAAGCCGCCGAATCCCTCGGCGCCGCCACGACCGCCCAGGTTCGGGTCGACGCCGGCGTGCCCGTACTGATCGTACGCGGCGCGCTTCTGGGCGTCGGAGAGCATCTCGTAGGCTTCCTTCGCCTCCTTGAACTGCTCTTCGGACTTCTTGCCGTCGGACCCCTGGTTGCGGTCCGGATGGTGCTTCATCGCCAGCTTGCGATAGGCCTTCTTGATGTCCTCTTCAGAGGCGTTCTTGGCGAGGCCCAGCACCTCGTAGTAGTCGCGCTTGCTCATCGACCCGCTCCACTCCCTGTTTCGAATGCGCAAACGCCGCGTTGAGGGACAGGCGAAGCCTGATCCCTCGAACGCGGCGAGTTCGACTGGACAGCTTCGCTGTCCGGTTAACCCTTCTTGACTTCCTTGAACTCGGCGTCGACGACGTTGTCGTCCTCGGCCTTCGCCGCCTGCGGCTCGTTCGCCGCGCCGGCGTCGCCGGGCGCACCGCCCGCCGCACCGGCCTGCGCCTCGGCGTAGACCTTCTCGCCGAGCTTCTGGCTGGCCGTCATCAATGCTTCCGTCTTCGCTTCTATCGTCGCCTTGTCCTCGGACTTGAGCGACTCTTCCGCTTCCTTCAGCGCCGTCTCGATCTTTTCCTTCTCGGCCGCATCGAGTTTCTCGCCGTGCTCGGCCAGGCTCTTCTTGACGCTGTGGATCATCGCATCGGCGGCGTTCTTCGCCTGCACCACCTCGAGCTTCTTTTTGTCGTCAGCGGCGTTCAGCTCGGCGTCCTTGACCATCTGCTGGATCTCGGCCTCGGTCAGGCCAGAGTTCGCCTTGATCGTGATCTTGTTCTCCTTGCCGGTCGCCTTGTCCTTGGCGCCGACATGCAGGATGCCGTTGGCATCGATGTCGAACGAGACCTCGATCTGCGGCATGCCGCGCGCCGCCGGGGCGATCCCCTCGAGGTTGAACTCGCCGAGCGACTTGTTGCCCGAGGCCATCTCGCGCTCGCCCTGGTAGACCTTGATCGTCACCGCCGGCTGGTTGTCGTCGGCGGTCGAGAAGGTCTGCGCGAACTTGGTCGGGATGGTCGTGTTCTTCTTGATCATCTTGGTCATCACGCCGCCGAGCGTCTCGATGCCCAGGCTGAGCGGGGTCACGTCGAGCAGCAGCACGTCCTTGCGGTCACCGACCAGCACCTGGCCCTGGATCGCCGCGCCGACGGCCACCGCTTCATCCGGGTTGACGTCCTTCCTCGGCTCCTTGCCGAAGAACTCCTTCACCTTGTCCTGCACCTTGGGCATGCGCGTCATGCCGCCGACCAGGATCACGTCGTCGATCTGGCCGGTGCTGACGCCGGCGTCCTTGATGGCGGTGCGGCAGGGCGCGATGGTCCGCTCGATCAGCTCTTCGACCAGCGCCTCGAGCTTGGCCCGGGTCAGCTTGATGTTGAGGTGCTTCGGGCCCGAGGCGTCGGCCGTCACGTAGGGCAGGTTGATGTCGGTCTGGGCCGAGCTCGAAAGCTCGATCTTCGCCTTCTCGGCCGACTCCTTCAGGCGCTGCAGCGCGAGCACGTCCTTCGAGAGGTCGACGCCCTGGTCCTTCTTGAACTCGGCAATGATGTAGTCGATGATCCGCTGGTCGAAGTCCTCGCCGCCGAGGAAGGTGTCGCCGTTGGTCGACAGCACTT
>JBDTUG010000375.1:0-3932 GCA_040007855.1 Caldimonas sp. | reverse complement strand
AAGCGATGGACGACGCCGAGCGCCGCGCCATCGCCGTCCAGGAAGCCGAGGAGCTGGCGTCGGTGCAGATGGCTCAGGTCGACGCGGCCACCGCGGCTGCGGCAGCGGCGAGCGACGTCACCGAGTAAGACAGGTCGCGGTCCGGCCGCGACGACAGGGGCGACCGGCAACGGTCGCCCCTTCTTTTGTCCGCGCGATGCCGCCCCGGGCGGCGGCGGCGCGTCAGCGGGGGGAGGCTGCGGTCTCGACCCAGGCGTCGCCGGCGAGGGCCGACTCGATTGCCGGCAGCGCCGAGTTGATTTCGGCGCCGATCCCGACCTCCTGCAACCCGAGCAGCTCGGCGCGCAGGTCGGCGCCGCGCGCGCCACGGCCGAAGCGCGCCAGCGCCCTGCCCCGGGCGATCATGAACTCGACCATCGGCAAAGGCTCGCTGGCGGTGTAGCTGCGCATCCTTTCGCAGTTCTGCTCGACCCCGTCCCAGTCGCCGATCTCGAGCAGCGCGTCGATCGCCAACTCGCGCAGCTGGATGTAGTTGTGGCTGACGCAGCCGAGCGCCAGCACCTTTTCGCCCTCCTGGAGAAACTGCAAGCGGGCCTCAGGGTCGGTCTCCACCAGTGCGCGAACGCCGTAAAGCCAGGGACCGATGTGCCCCATGCCATGCGCGCGGCAGACGGCGAGCGCCGTGTCCACCAGCTCCAGCGCGCGCTCTCGATCGCCGCGGCGCAGAGCGATCATGGCGTTGAGGCCGTGCAGCTGCCCTTCGAATCGCTTTGCTCCCAGGGCCCGCACCAGGCCGAGCGCGAGCTCCGCCTGCTCCTCGCCCGCGTCAAGCCGGTCGCGCACCAGGCCGTCGGACCAGGCGACGAGGGCGCGTGCCATCAGCTCGGCGCGCGGCTGCGACGCCCGCTGCGCCAAGGCGATGGCGTCATGGCCGACGGCGACCGCGGCAGTGATCTTCGCCAGATGCATTCCCGACCATCCCACCATCGGCAGATTCGCCACCTCGAGGCGGCCGAAGCCGTGCTGGCGGGCGAGCGCCACGCACTCGAGGAACTGGCAGTGTGCCGACTGCATGCGCCCCTGAAGATAGAAGCCGTCGCCGAGCCCGCCGAGCGCCGCCGCCTCGGCCTCGAGCGAGCCGGCTTCGCGGGCGTGCCGGCGTGCGAGCTCGTGCTCGCGCAGGCAGTCGGCGTGGCGGCCGAGCGGGAAAAGCAGGTTGCCGCGCAGGTGATGCAGGCGCGACAGCTCGAGCTCCAGCGCCGCACCGGCGGCGAGCGGCTCGGCCTCGTCGAGCGCGGCCAGGCCTTCGACGATGCGGTCGCTGAGGCGCATGCCGGCAGCGCTGGCAATCAGCGCCTGCGCCCTCTCGCCCGGACTGGCCGACGCTTCGAGCGCCGCGCGACACGCCTCGATTGCCTCTGCAGTACGGCCCAGCTCGAGCATCAGGCGCCCTCGCGCCATGAGCAACTCGAAGCGAACCTCGTGCGTCGCTGCGAGGGCGAGCCCGCGCTCTATCAGTGCCAGCGCCGCCGCGTGGCGGAACTGGGTCGCCACCGAGTTGCCCGCCGCCAGGTACGCCGGCGCGGCGCGCGCATCCTCGGCGCGGTCGAAATGCTCGGCGGCGAGCACGAGGTCGCGCGACTCGAACCATTCGGCGGCCCGGCCGTGAAGGATGCGGCGCCGCTTGTGCAGGAGCGATTCGTAGGCGCCGTCGCGGATGAGGGCGTGGCAGAACATCAGCTCGCTGCCGTCGGGACGAACAAGGAAGTTCTCGACCAGGAGGCGGCTGTCGTAGCCCGGGTTGTCCAGCAGGTGGCGCAGCGCGTCGGCGGCGAAGCGCTGGCCGAGAACGGCGGCGGACTGCAGGGCGGCCTTGTCGTCGCCCGCGAGCCGGTCCATGCGGGCGTGGACGAGCGCCTGGATCGACCCGGGCAGGCTCGACTGCGCCGCCTCGCCGGCGCTGAGGAGGAGCTGCAGGAGAAAGAGCGGGTTGCCCTCGGCGCGCTCGACGCAGCTGGCGACGACCGCGGCCGGCATCGACGAGGCCTGCGTGGCCAGCAGGCGTGCTTCGGCGGCGTTCAAGGGGGCGAGATCGATGCCGATCAGCGGTGCGCCATGGAGCGCGGCGCGCCAGGATCCGGCGGTCGGGTCGCCCGCAAAGCGTGTCGTCATGACCATCAGCAGGGCCTGCCGGGCAGCGAGCAGGGCGAGCGCGGCCAGGCGCTCGAGCGTCCAGGCGTCGGCCCAGTGAATGTCCTCGACCACCAGGAGCAGCGGGGTCGACGCTCCGGCCGTCATCGCCAGATCGCACACGGCAAGCAGCGACCCCTGCTCGCGCGCCGCCGTGCTCATCGCCGCGGCGAGGGCGCGCAGCGCCGGCGGCGGCGTCAGGTCGAGAAGGTCGTGGAGGAACAGCTGGCGGTCGGCGGCGAGCGACCGGGCAGCGGCCGCGCGCTCGATGGCTGCCCGGCGCTCGGTCGGCTCGACCGTGCCGGCCACTCCGAGCAGGCTGCGCGCCAGGCTGCGGATGGCGTCGCGGCCGGTTTCAGCACCGAAGTCGAGCACGGCGGCGGCGTGGCAGGAAAAGCCGAGCGTCCTGGCCTGGGCCACGAACTCGGCAACGAGCCGCGACTTTCCGACCCCGGGATCGCCGCGGACGACGACGACCCGGCTGCGCTGCCGTTCGGCGCAGGCCGTGGCCAAGGCGGCGAAGTCGCGGAGCTCCTCCTCCCGGGCGACGAGCGGGCCGGCGCCCGCCGCCGGGGCCGCCCGCTCGCCGCGGATGCGATACGGCGAGAGCGGCCGCTCCTTGCCCTTGACCTCGACCGGCGCGCACACCTCGGCCTCGAAGTGGTCGGACACCTGCTGCCACGTGTCGGCGCCGACGAGGATCTCGCCGGGCCCGGCCAGGCTGCGCAGGCGAGCGGCGATGTTCACCGTATCGCCGGTCAGGGCGTAGTCGCCGGCGCGCGCGTCGCTGCGGCGGGCGACGACGAGGCCGGTGTTGATTCCGGTGTGCATGCCGAGGCGGGGACGGCCCGGCGCCGGCTCCAGGGCGGCAATCAGCCGCTCGATCGCATCATGCAGCTCGAGCGCCGCTGCGACGGCGTGGCGCGGGTCGTCGCGGCGCGCCAGCGGAACGCCGAAAAGGGCCATGATCTCGTCGCCGACGAACTGGTTCACGGTGCCGCCGTGGTGCTCGATGACGGTCGTCGCCTCGGCCTTGACTCGACCCATGATCGCTTCGACCTCCTCCGGGTCGGCCGCCTCGTTCAGGGCGGTGTAGCCGGTCAGGTCGGAAAACATCACGGTTGCGTTGCGGCGCTCACCGGCGTCGTTCGCCGCAGGCGCGGCGGCGGCGAGGTCGCGGCCGCAGCCGTTGCAGAACCGCTCTCCCCCCTGCAACGCGGCTCCGCAGGCGGGGCAGGCGGTTTGCAGGGCCGCTCCGCAGGTGCTGCAAAACCGGGCTCCGGCCGGGTTGTCGGCGTCGCAACGGGCACAAGGCATGGGGCGGGCGGGGGGTCGAAACCAATGAAGGGTCGATCATCGCCGGATCGCGTCGGCCCGGGGCACCGCGGTTCCTACCAGGACGGCGCTTTGACCCGCGCTGTTCCCCAGCGGCTTGCGGGTAACCCCGGGCCGGAATACAATCATCGGCTTTTCTGCTCTCGGCCTGCAAGGGCCCGGGCGCGAAGTCGCATCCGCCTCTCGGGGGCCTGCGCCCCGAATGCGCGCTGAACAACGAATCGAGTCCCCAATGCCCACGATCAACCAACTCGTCCGCCATGGCCGCGAGACCGAGACCGTCAAGTCGAAGTCACCGGCGCTGCAGGGCGGGCCGCAACGGCGCGGTGTCTGCACCCGTGTCTACACGACCACGCCGAAGAAGCCGAACTCGGCGCTTCGCAAGGTCGCCAAGGTGCGCCTGACGA
>JBDTUG010000374.1:0-3933 GCA_040007855.1 Caldimonas sp. | reverse complement strand
GACGACAAGGACCGCGTGATGCGCAAGTCCGACGGCACCTACACCTACTTCGTGCCCGACGTCGCCTACCACCTGGCGAAGTTCGAGCGGGGCTTCCGCCAGGCGATCAATATTCAGGGCGGCGACCACCACGGCACGGTCGCGCGGGTCCGGGCTGGCCTGCAGGCGGCGGGCATGAACGTGCCCCCCGCCTACCCCGACTACGTGCTGACGACCATGGTCCGGGTCGAGCGCGGCGGCGAGGAGGTGAAGATCTCCAAGCGCGCGGGCGGCTACATCACGCTGCGCGACCTGATCGAGTGGACCAGCAAGGACGCGGTCCGCTTCTTCATGCTGAGCAGGAAGGCCGACACCGAGTTCACCTTCGACGTCGATCTGGCGCTCAAGCAGAACGACGAGAACCCGGTCTTCTACGTGCAGTACGCGCACGCCCGCATCTGCTCGGTGATCCGCGAGTTCGCGGCGCAGGGCGGCGACGTCGCGCAGCTGGCCGCGGCCGACCTGGCACGACTGCAGGCACCGAGCGAGACGGCGCTGCTGAGGAAGCTCGCCGACTACCCGCAGATGCTGGCCGGCGCCGCCACCACGCTGGCGCCGCACGAGATCGCCTTCTACCTGCGCGAGCTCGCCGCCGCCTTCCACAGCTATTACGGCGCCGAGCGCTTCCTGGTCGACGACGCCGAGCTGGCCCGGGCCCGCCTCGCCCTCCTGGCGGCGACCCGGCAGGTGATCCGCAACGCGCTGGCGCTGCTCGGCGTCGGCGCGCCCGAACGAATGGACCGAGAACCGGAACCGGCATGAAACCACCCCTCCCCCGCGGCCAGCGCGGCGGCTTCCTTATCGGCCTCGTGATCGGCCTGCTGATCGGCCTGGCGCTCGCCCTCGGCGTCGCCCTCTACGTGACCAAGGCGCCCAACCCGTTCGTCACCAAGGTGCCGCAACGCACGCCCAGCCAGGACGCGGCCGAGGTCGAGCGCAACCGCAACTGGGACCCGAACAGCTCGCTGGCCGGCAAGAACCCGGCGCCGCTGGCGGCCTCGGCGCCGCCGGCGGGGCTGCTGCCGCCGACCGCCGCGCTCGCCCCGCCCTCGCTGGTGGCGCCGACGGTGATCGATCCGGTCCTGCCGGGCGCGGTCAGCGCGGTGCGGCCGCCCCGCCCGGCCGCCAGCGCCACCGTTGCGGCCAGCGCGGCGGCGCCGCGCGCCTCGCAGAATCTGGCGACCGCCGGCGGCGACCCGTTCTCCTACTTCGTCCAGGCCGGCGCCTTCGCCCGCAGCGAGGACGCCGAGCAGCAGCGCGCCAAGCTGGCGATGCTCGGCGTCCAGAGCAAGCTGACCGAGCGCGAGCAGGGCGGGCGCACCGTCTACCGGGTCCGGGTCGGCCCGTTCGAGAAAAAGGACGACGCCGACGCGACCAAGGACAAGCTCGGCGACGCCGGGGTCGAATCGGCCCTGGTCCGGGTCCAGAAGTAGCGACCATGGCCATCGACCGACGCGACTTCTCGATCGCCCTGGCCACGGCCGGCCTGGCCGGCACGCTGGCCGCGCTGGCGCGGGCCCAGGCCAGCACGCCGGTCGAAGGCGTGAACTACGTCCGCCTCGAGCAGCCGGTGCCGGCCGGGGCGCGCGGCCGGATCGAGGTGCTCGAGTTCTTCTGGTACGAATGCCCGTACTGCAACGCCTTCGAGCCGGCCCTCGAGGCCTGGGCGCAGAAGCAGTCGGCCGACATCGCCTTGCGCCGGGTCCCGGTCTGGTTCCAGGAAGTACCGTTCGCGGCGCAACAGCGCCTCTACTACGCGATCGACAGCCTGGGCCTGGCGCCGACCCTGCATCGGCGCGCCTTCGCCACCATCCACAACGAGCGTTTCCGCCTGCGCACCCCGGAAGACATGGCGGCTTTCGCGCTCAAGAACGGGGTCGATCCGGTCAAGTTCATGAGCACCTACGCGTCGGCCGAGGTGACCGCCCTGGCCGTTCAGGCGCGCCGCCTCGCCGAGGCCTACAAGATCGACGCGGTGCCGGCGATGGGGATCCAGGGGCGTTATTACACGAACGGCAACCTGGCAAATGCGGGCCAGCCACCGAAGGGCCCGGTAGTCGGCGACGAGCGCCTGCTGGCGGTGGTCGACACCCTGATCGGCCGGGTTCGCAAACCCCGCTGAGCGCTGGCAGGGCCCGCCGCCCTGTCCCACGGGACGTGACATTCGCCCGCCCGGCGACGTGCATTGGGCGACGCGTCGCATAGAATGCATGCAAGTTTCATGCCGTTACGACGGCGTTCGTCCTCCCTCTCAGCCGTTCCCGTGCCCCTGCCCTTCTTCCGCTCCGCCACCCTTCTCTGGGGTGCTTTCCTCGCCTTGTCGGGAACGCCTGCGTTGGCCGAGAAGGCCGACCGCTTCAAGCCGCTGAATGTCGAGGCCGACCTGCCGGGCAAGATCGACCTGCTCAACCAGTTCGTCGTCTTCAACGGCAACGTCGTGGTCAGCAAGGGGACGATGATCATCCGCGCCGCGCGGATCGAGGTGCGCGAGTCGGCCGACGGCTATCACACCGCGGTCGCCTTCGGCTCGCCGGCGCAGCACGCCACCTTCCGGCAGAAGCGCGACGCGCCCGACGAATACATCGAAGGCGACGCCGAGCGGCTCGAATACGACGGCAAGTCGGACGTGATCCGGTTCGTCAACAGCGCCTCGGTGCGGCGGCTGCGCGGCGCGGCGGCGGCCGACGAGATCGCCGGCAACCTCGTCACCTACGACAGCACGACCGAGGTCTTCAACGTCTCCGGCGGCGCCCCGGCGACCGCCGCCAACCCGGGCGGCCGGGTTCGCGCGGTGCTGGTGCCCAGGGAAGGCAGCGCGGCGGCCGCCGAAGCGAGGGCGGCGAGCGCGGCCGCCGGTGGCACGCTGCTGAAGACCAGCCCGGCGATCCGGGAGCCGAAGTGACCGACGACGACGCCGCGCCTTCGGCGATCCACCGGCTGCAAGCGCGCGGCCTGCGCAAGTCGTACGGCTCGCGCACCGTCGTCGACGGGGTGCGCCTGTCGGTCAGGAACGGCGAGGTGGTCGGCCTGCTCGGCCCGAACGGCGCCGGCAAGACGACCAGCTTCTACATGATCGTCGGCCTGGTGCGCGCCGACGGCGGCGAGATCGACATCTCCGGCCGGCGCATCGAGCGGATGCCGATCCACCAGCGCTCGCGGCTCGGCCTGTCGTACCTGCCGCAGGAGCCTTCGATCTTTCGCAAGCTCAACGTCGAGCAGAACATCCGCGCCGTGCTCGAGCTGCAGTTCGGCGCCGACGGTCGGCCACTGAAGGCTGCGGCAATCGACGAGATGCTCGAGGCGCTGCTGCGCGACCTCTCGATCGAAAAGCTGCGCGCCTCGCCGGCGCCGGCGCTCTCGGGTGGCGAGCGGCGCCGGGTCGAGATCGCGCGCGCCCTGGCCACCCAGCCCCGCTTCATCCTGCTCGACGAGCCGTTCGCCGGGATCGATCCGATCGCCGTGATCGAGATCCAGCGGATCATCGGCTTCCTCAGGAAACGCGGTATCGGCGTCCTGATCACCGACCACAACGTGCGCGAGACGCTCGGCATCTGCGACCGCGCCTACATCATCAGCGAGGGACGTGTGCTGGCCGAAGGCACGCCGGCCGAGATCGTCGCCAACGCCGACGTCCGCAAGGTCTACCTCGGCGAAAACTTCCGCATGTGATGAGGCCCCCACGCTCTCTTCGTTCGCTGCCCCCCGAGGGGGCGCGGCCGGGCCTGGGAACGGCCCGGCGCCCGGCCCGCCGCGTCGACGCGAGGCCGTGATGAAGCCCTCGCTTCAGGTTCGTCTCTCGCAGCACCTGGCCCTGACACCCCAGCTGCAGCAGTCGATCCGCCTGCTGCAGCTGTCGACGCTCGAGCTGCACCAGGAAGTCGAGCAGATGCTCGA
>JBDTUG010000373.1:0-3942 GCA_040007855.1 Caldimonas sp. | reverse complement strand
ACGATCATCGGCACGCCGACGAAATGGCTGACGATGTTGCGCCGGTCGCGGTGGTACTCCGCGTACTGGGCCAGGAGCTCGGTGGCGTTGCGCATGGGTGGGCCTCGAAGCGGCGACAGAGCCAATGTTAGGCCAACTCGCGGGCCTCGGGGGGCCCGGCGCCGACCGGGGCGTGCGCCATCGCACGACCGTCGCGCGATCACCCGCTCCCTACAATCGCCGCTTGCCCCAGCCAACGCGACCGACCCGATGACGATCAAGAGCGACAAGTGGATCCGCCGCATGGCCCGGGAAACCGGGATGATCGAGCCGTTCGAGCCGGGCCAGGTGCGCCAGGCCGAAGACGGGCGCCGGATCGTCAGCTACGGCACCTCTAGCTACGGCTACGACATTCGCTGCGCGTCCGAGTTCAAGGTCTTCACGAACATCTACTCGACGGTCGTCGACCCGAAGAACTTCGACGAGAAGAGCTTCGTCGACATCCATGCCGACGTCTGCGTGATCCCGCCGAACAGCTTTGCGCTGGCGCGCACCGTCGAGTACTTCCGGATCCCGAGAAACGTGCTGACGATCTGCCTCGGAAAGAGCACCTACGCGCGCTGCGGGATCATCGTCAACGTCACGCCGTTCGAGCCGGAATGGGAAGGCTACGTGACGCTCGAGTTCAGCAACACGACTCCGCTGCCGGCCAGGATCTATGCGGGCGAGGGCTGCGCCCAGGTGATCTTCTTCGAGAGCGACGAGGTCTGCGAGACCAGCTACAAGGACCGCGGCGGCAAGTACCAGGGCCAGCAGGGCGTGACCCTGCCGAAGACCTGACGCCGGCACACGGCGTTCGCCGACATCGGGCGGTCGCCGGCCGGGTCTACGATCGCTGAGGATTCACGCCGGGAGGGTTGCGATGCGGATGGACGGCCAGGACGAAAGCAGCAACGTCGAGGACGTTCGCGGCATGGGCGGTGGCGGCGGCCGTGGATTCGGCATGGGCGGGCGCAGCATCGGCATCGGCAGCGTCGTCGTCGCGCTGGTGGCCGGCTGGATCTTCGGGATCAACCCGCTGACCCTGCTCGGCCTGACGGGCGGCGGTGGCGGTCAGGTCGTCGAGCAGCAGCAGGGGCCCGCCCCGGCGCCCCCCAAGGACGACGCCGGCGCGCGCTTCATCTCGCAGGTGCTGCGCAGCACCGAGGTGGTCTGGACCGACATATTCCAGCAGGCGGGAAAGACCTACCAGCCGCCCAAGCTGGTTCTGTTCAGCGACCAGTGGCCGACTGCCTGCGGCCAGGGCGACGCGGCGATGGGGCCGTTCTACTGTCCGAACGACCAGAAGGTCTACATCGACCTTCGCTTCTACGACACGCTCTCGCGCAAGCTCGGCGCGCCCGGCCAGTTCGCGCAAGCCTACGTCGTCGCCCACGAGGTCGGCCACCACGTGCAGAACCAGATGGGCATCATGGAGAAGGTCGACGCCATGCGAAACCGCGGCAGCGAGGCGCAGGCCAATGCGCTCAGCGTGCGTGTCGAGCTGCAGGCCGACTGCTTCGCCGGCGTCTGGGCGAAACGCTCGCAGCAGGAGAACGGCTGGCGCCTCGAGCAGGGCGACATCGAGGCGGCGCTCAACGCCGCCGCGCAGATCGGCGACGACACCTTGCAGCGCAAGTCGCGCGGAACGGTCGTGCCCGAATCCTTCACCCACGGCTCGAGCGCGCAGCGGGTGAGCTGGTTCAAGCGCGGCGTCGAGGGCGGCAGCGTCGATCGCTGCAATACCTTCGAGGGACGCGACCAATAGGCCGTCCCGAGGTTCGGCGGCGCGGGCGGGGTGCCCGGACCTGCGGCCGGGCCCGGCCTGGCGGCGGCGCCTCTGCATGGCGGCCTCGGCGCAGGGTGCCGGTCCCGTCGCAGCGCAGGATGCCGGCGCGGTGCAGGCGGCGGCGCAGGATCACGCAGGCGCCGAGCAGGAAGATCAGGCCGCCGCCTGACCCCTCAGTACGTTCCCGGCAGCAGGATCCGGCCGTCGACCTGGTGGATGTCGGTGTGGCCGCAGAACGCCATCGTCACCGACAGCTCGTTGGCGATGAGCTCGAGCGCCCGCGTCACGCCGGCCTGACCGTTGGCGCCCAGACCGTAGACGAAGGCGCGGCCGATCAGGGTGCCGCGCGCGCCGAGCGCCCAGGCCTTCAGCACGTCCTGGCCGGAACGGATGCCGCCGTCCATCCAGACCTCGATCTTCGAGCCGACCGCATCGGCGATTGCCGGCAGCGCCGAGATGCCCGACGGCGCGCCGTCGAGCTGGCGGCCGCCGTGGTTGGAGACGACGATCGCGTCGGCGCCGCTGTCGACGGCGAGCTGCGCGTCCTCGGCGTCGAGGATGCCCTTCAGCACGAGCTTGCCGCCCCAGCGCTTCTTGATCCACTCGATGTCGGCCCAGCTGAGCCGGGGGTCGAACTGGCCGGTGGTCCAGACGCCCAGCGAGCTCATGTCGTCGACGCCCTTGACGTGGCCGACGATGTTGCCGAAGGTGCGGCGCTTGGTGCCCAGCATGGCCAGGCCCCAGCCCGGCTTGGTCATCAGGTTGAGCAGGTTGGCCAGGGTCGGCTTGGGCGGCGCCGACAGGCCGTTCTTGATGTCCTTGTGGCGCTGCCCCATCACCTGCAGGTCGAGCGTCAGGACCAGCGCGCTGCAGTTCGCCGACCTGGCGCGGTCGATCAGCCGGCCGATGAAGTCGCGGTCGCGCATCACGTAGAGCTGGAACCAGAACGGCGCCTTGGTGTGGGCGGCGACGTCCTCGATCGAGCAAATGCTCATGGTCGAGAGCGTGAACGGCACGCCGAAGGCCTCTGCGGCGCGCGCCGCCAGGATTTCGCCGTCGGCGTGCTGCATGCCCAGCATGCCGATCGGCGCCAGCGCCACCGGCATGGCGACGCCGATGCCGATCATCTTCGTCTTCAGCGAGCGCTTCTCGATGTCGACCGCGACCCGCTGGCGCAGCTTGATCTTCTGGAAGTCGGCCTCGTTGGCGCGGTAGGTGCCTTCGGTCCACGAGCCGGAGTCGGCGTAGTCGTAGAACATGCGCGGCACCTTGCGCCTCGCCAGCTCGCGCAGGTCTTCGATGTTCGTGATGACGGGTGTGGAGGGCATGCGGCAATGCTACTTCCGCGTTCCGAAGCTGCCGCCTCGGTCGGACCCTCATCCCGGTCCTCACCCCGGCCCTCTACCGCGAGCGGGAAAGGGAGAAGGGTCCGCCGTCGCAAAGAGCGGCAACTCCGGCTCCCGCGCCCGTGCCGCGGCAGAGGGCGGGGGGCGAGGGCTCTCCGCGTACGGGTCCAGCAGGTCGCTCACCTTGCACAGCGCCGAGGCGCGCACCCCGAGCAGCCGCAGGCGCCGGGCCAGGTCGACCCGCTTCAGGCACTGGCCGGCGGCGCGCCGGATCTCGCGGCCGTCGAGGGTGTGCGCCGGCAGGGTGAGGGCGCGGGTGGCGATCCGGAAGTCGTCGAAGCGAAGCTTGATGCCGATCGTCTTCGCCGCGTAGCCCTTCCTGGCCAGGTCGCCGGCCAGCTTGCTGCACAGCTCGGTGAAGATCGCGCCGAGCTCGGCGCGGTCGCGCACTGCGTGCAGGTCGCGCTCGAAGGTGGTTTCCCGGCTGATCGACTCCGGCTCGCTGGCGGTGACCAGCGGCCGCTCGTCGCGGCCGTGCGAGGCGGCATGCAGCCAGGCGCCGAAGCTCTTGCCGAACTGCTCGAGCAGGAACGCCGGCTCGGCCGCCGCGACCTCGCCGATCGTCTCGATGCCGAGCGCCGCGAGCTTCGCCGCCGCCTTCGGGCCGATGCCGTTGACCTTGCGTGCCGCCAATGGCCAGATCCGCGCCGGGATGTCGGCGTGGCCGAGCAGGGTCAGGCCGTCGGGCTTGTCGAGCTCGGAGGCGATCTTCGAGAGCAGCTTGTTCGG
>JBDTUG010000372.1:0-3944 GCA_040007855.1 Caldimonas sp. | reverse complement strand
CCTGCGCCAACCACTGGATGCCGCAGGAAGTGAACATGTCGCGCGACATCGCGACCTGGAAGGATCCGAACGGCCTGACCGAAGACGAGCGGCGCATCGTCAAGCGCAACCTCGGCTTCTTCGTCACCGCCGATTCGCTCGCCGCCAACAACATCGTCCTCGGCACCTACCGGCACATCACGGCGCCGGAGTGCCGTCAGTTCCTGCTCCGCCAGGCGTTCGAAGAGGCGATCCACACCCACGCCTACCAGTACATCGTCGAGTCGCTCGGCCTCGACGAGAGCGAGATCTTCAACGCCTACAACGAGGTCCAGTCGATCCGCGACAAGGACGAATTCCTGATCCCTTTCATCGAGGCGATCTCGGACCCGCACTTCCACACCGGGACCGAAGAGAACGACCGGACCCTGCTGAAGTCGCTGATCGTCTTCGCCTGCCTGATGGAAGGGCTTTTCTTCTACGTCGGTTTCACGCAGATCCTGGCGCTCGGCCGGCAGAACAAGATGACCGGCGCGGCCGAGCAGTACCAGTACATCCTGCGCGACGAGTCGATGCACTGCAATTTCGGCATCGACCTGATCAACCAGATCAAGGCCGAGAACCCGCAGCTCTGGACGGCGGAGTTCAAGGCCGAGATCAAGGCGCTGTTCGAGAAGGCGGTGGCGCTCGAGTACCGCTACGCCGAAGACACCATGCCGCGCGGCGTGCTCGGCATGAACGCCTCGATGTTCAAGGGCTACCTGCGCTACATCGCCAACCGGCGGGCGACGCAGATCGGCCTGGAGGAGCTCTATCCGAACGAGGAAAACCCGTTCCCGTGGATGAGCGAGATGATCGATTTGAAGAAGGAGCGCAATTTTTTCGAGACGCGTGTCATCGACTATCAGAGTGGTGGTGCGCTGTCGTGGGAGTGAACCCGGTCCGAGGCAGGCCTGCGGCTTGTCGAATACCGGGGTGGGCCGGGTCGCCTTCGGGCGACCGGGCCGCAAGGCGGCCGCGAGCGATCGCGGTCGCGAGAGAGATCAAGATTCGCAGGACGAAAGAGCGGCGACCACGAGCGCTGCCAGCCTGCAACCCGATTCACCGTACCGGGCGTCCCTCCTGGGCAGTCTCGGACGGTGAATAGCTGGCCGATTCCCACTCGGAGTCGGCCGGTTCCATGTCAACTTGATCAAGGAGAAACGTGATGGCAACTGCGAAAAAGGCCGCCAAGAAGGCGCCGGCGAAGAAGGCTGCGAAGAAGGCTGCGCCGATGAAGAAGATGGCAGCCAAGAAGGCTCCGGCCAAGAAGGCCGCCAAGAAGGCTGCGAAGAAGGCGCCGGCCAAGAAGGCTGCGAAGAAGGCCGCGAAGAAGGCGCCTGCCAAGAAGGCGCCGGCCAAGAAGGCTGCGAAGAAAGCGCCTGCGAAAAAGGCTGCGAAAAAAGCGCCTGCCAAGAAGGCGGCAAAGAAAGCCGCCAAGAAGGCGCCTGCGAAGAAGGCCCCTGCCGCACCTGCTGCGGCACCGGCCGCTCCCGCGGCGCCGGCGAAGACGGCTCTTAGCCCGCAAGCGGCCTGGCCGTTTCCGACGGGCAGCAAGCCCTGAGAGAGCGACAGGCGCTCTTGCGCCTGTCGATCAAACCCGGCTTCGGCCGGGTTTTTTATGAGGTCAGTCCCGCGGCGCGATGGTCCGGACAGGGAGGGGGGCTGCCAGGCGCGGGCCGAACCCCCTCTGCGTCGCCTGCCGCACCGAGCGGGCTCCGGCCGGCCCCGCTCAGGACATGATCTGGGTGTCGGCGAAGCCGTTTCGCGGCGCAAGCGGCATCATGTCGGAGTTGTCTTCGACAGCGCGCTCGGCGGCGAGCAGGGCGACCTCTAGATCCCGGGTGCGCTGGCGACTGGCCTCGGTGTCCTGCAGCGCCTTGCGCTGCTCGGCCAGCTCCTTCTTCAGCGCCTCGATCTGCTTCTTGGCCTGGGCCGTCTGCTGCTGGGAGAAAAGGCGGCTCTGATCGCTCTTGCGCAGACGATGGGCGGCGGCAGCGAGCTTCTTGCCATACCACCAGCGACACCCCGCCCAGGTCGCCAGCGAGGCGACCAGAAACGCGATCACGACGATGAATGTTTCAAGCAGGTTCATGGTGCGGCTTCGGATTATTCGCCTTGAACTTGACGGCAGCCCCGGCTCAGTCGGCGGCGAATGTGCGATCCAGCACATGATTCTGGCCCCCCCGGCTGGCGATTTTCAGGGCGCCGAGGCGATTGCCCAGCCGGGCGCAGCGCTCCAGCGGCCAGCCGCGCTCCAGGCCGTAGAGCAGGGCGCTGCGAAAGGCGTCGCCGCAGCCGGTGGGGTCGACGACATCCTTGGCCGCGACGCCGGCGATGCGGGTCCGCTCGCCCGCCTGCCACAGCTCGCAGCCCTCGGCGCCAAGCGTGACGACGACGCCGCGCAGGTGCGAGCGCGAGAGCGCCTCCAGGCTCATCCCGGTCCGCTCGGTCAGCATCTCGGCTTCGTAGTCGTTGACGGCGACCCAGCTCGCCTGCTCGACGAAGCGGCGCAGCTCGGCGCCGTCGAACATCGGCAGGCCCTGGCCAGGGTCGAAGATGAAGGGGACGCCCCCCGCGGCCAGCTGTGCGGCGTGGCGCAGCATCGCCTCGCGGCCGTCGGGGGCCACGATCGCCAGCGCCAGGTCGCTGCGCGCGGGTATCGCGATCTCGTGCGCGGACTGCATTGCGCCCGGGTGGAAGGCCGTGATCTGGTTGTTGTCGAGGTCGGTCATGATGAACGCCTGCGCCGTGAAGGCGCCCTCGACCGTGCGCACCGCCTGCGTGTCGAGGCCCCATCCGCGCAGCCGCTCGACGTACTCGGCGCCGTCGCTTCCCACCGCGGCGACCACCATCGTCTCGCCGCCGAGCGCGGCCAGGTTATAGGCGATGTTGCCGGCGCAGCCGCCGAACTCGCGGCGCAGGCCCGGCACCAGGAACGAGACATTCAGGACGTGCAGCTTCTCCGGCAGGATCTGGTCGGCGAAGCGCCCGGGAAAGGTGGCGATGCTGTCGAACGCGAGCGATCCGCAGATCAAGGTGGTCATGCAAGCTCCAGAGAGGCGCCGTCGTGGCGCCGGGTTCAGGGATAGAAGATCTCGACCGTGTAGCCGGCGACGCGCGCACCGCCGGCGTTGAGCATCACCTGGAGCGGCGCTTCGCCGCCCGGCGGGAGCACGTTGGCCGCCCCGAAGTCGCGCGGTGCCAAGGCGCGCCGGGCAACCAGTCGGCCGTTGCCGTCGGTGAGACTGAGGTCGACCGACGGCAGGGCGAGCGCCAGGCTGCTGCGGCTCTTGAGGGTGACCGAGAGGACGAAGGCGTCGAGGCCGGTCGCCCGGGTCAGCGCGCTGCTCTCGACCGCGATGTCGTCGATGTGGCGCGGCGGCTCCAGCGTGCAGCCGGCCGTCCTGCACCAGGCGGCCAGCGCCGGGCGGGCCGCCGGCCAGCTTGCCGCCGCCGTGTCGCGGAAGTGATGACCGGCCTGGACCAGCAGGATGGCCAGGCCGAGCGCGCAGGCGGCGCCGAGCGCCAGCCGCACCGGCCCGCTGCGCCAGCGGGCGCGACGCTCGGCACGGCGCATGAAGTCGGGCTGCTGGTAGGCGCTTTCGAGCGGCAGATCACCGGCGCCGCTGAGCGGCGCCTCGAGCAGTTCCGGATCGCTGGCCGAGGCGTTCTCGGCGAACAGGTCGGAGTCGAAGCGGGCGTCCGAAAACTCGAGGCGGTCGCGGGCGTCGACCTGCACCGTGCCCTTGTCGCTTTCGGCGCGGCGATTGCGGAACAGATGGGCGTCGATCGGATCGGCGAGCAGGTCGTCGAGCCCGAGCGGCGCGGTGGGCGCGTAGGCGTCGTCGCGTTCCGGGTCGGTCGCGGCAGCCACCGCGGGCAGGGCATCGATCGGCGCCGGCGCGACACTCGCGACCTCGCCC
>JBDTUG010000371.1:0-3947 GCA_040007855.1 Caldimonas sp. | reverse complement strand
GCGAACCGTAGGAGTTGAAGTCGGCCTTGACGACGCCGTTGTCCTTCAGCCACTGACCCGCCGGCGACGCCTCCTTGATCGCGCCGGCCGGCGAGATGTGGTCGGTGGTGATCGAGTCGCCGAACAGCGCCATCGCCCGCGCGCCCTTGACGCCGATCTCGGCGTGGTGCGGCTGCATCTCGAAGCCTTCGAAGAAAGGCGGCTTGGCGATGTAGGTCGATTCCGGCCAGCTGTAGACCTGGCCCTGGACGCCCTTGATCTTCTGCCAGAGCGGGCCGGGCTCGCTCGCCACCTTGTCGTAGTTGGCCTTGAAGGCCTTGCCGTTCATGGCGTGCTTCATCAGGGCGGCGATTTCGTCGCTGGTCGGCCAGATGTCGCCGAGGTAGACGTCCCTGCCGCCCTTGCCCTTGCCGACCGGCTCGGTCATCAGGTCCTTCAGCACCGTTCCGGCGATCGCATAGGCGACGACGAGCGGCGGGCTGGCGAGGAAGTTGGCCTTCAGGTTCGGATGGATTCGCGCCTCGAAGTTGCGGTTGCCGGAGAGCACCGCAGCGCAGATCAGGTCGTTCCTGGTGATCGCGTCGTTGAGCTCGGGCGTCAGGTCGCCGGCATTGCCGATGCAGGTGGTGCAGCCGTAGGCGGCGACGTTGAAGCCGAGCTTCTCCAGGTACGGAATGAGCCCGGCCTTGGTGAGGTACTCGGTGACGATGCGCGAGCCCGGCGCGAGCGAAGTCTTGATGTGCGGCTTGACCTTGAGGCCGGCTTCCACCGCCTTTTTCGCCAGCAGGCCGGCGGCGAGCATGACGCTCGGGTTCGAGGTGTTGGTGCACGACGTGATCGCGGCGATCAGCACGTCGCCGTTGCCGACCGTCATGTCGCCGTGCGCGGGAAGCACCGGCTCGGCTTCGTGCAGCGCTGCGGCCAGGGTCGGCTTGTTGGCCGACATCTCCTCGACGGAGCGCGGCGCGCCCGGCAGCACCGAGGGGCTGCGCGGAACCTTGAGGTCGGCCTCGACGCTGCGCGCGTCCTGGGCCCGCACCAGATGCCGGGTCAGCAGATGCGCGGCCGGCTGGTTGAAGCCGTTGTCGGTGGGCGGCTTCGAGAACAGCGAGGCGAACTGCGCCTTGACCTTGCCGAGCTCGATCCGGTCCTGCGGCCGCTTCGGGCCGGCCAGGCTGGGCGTGACGCTGCCGAGGTCGAGCGAGACGACCTGCGAGTAGTCGATCTCGCCGGCGCGCGGAATGCCGTACAGGCCCTGCGCCTTGAAGTAGGCCTGGAAGGCCTCGATCTCCAGGCGGGTGCGGCCGGTCCCTTCGAAGTATTCGATGGTCTTGTCGTCGACCGGGAAAAAGCCCATGGTCGCGCCGTACTCCGGCGCCATGTTGGCCATCGTCGCGCGATCCGGCACCGAGAGGCCGGCAACGCCTGCGCCGAAGAACTCGACGAACTTGCCGACCACCTTTTCCTTGCGCAGGATCTCGGTGACGGCGAGCACGAGGTCGGTCGCCGTCACGCCTTCACGCAGCCGCCCGGTGAACTCGAAGCCGACCACGTCGGGGGTCAGGAAGTAGACCGGCTGGCCGAGCATCGCCGCCTCGGCCTCGATTCCACCGACGCCCCAGCCGACCACGCCGATGCCGTTGATCATGGTCGTGTGGCTGTCGGTGCCGACCAGCGAGTCGGGGTAGTAGACCGGCGTTTCGCCCTTCTTCGCCTTGCTCTTGAACACGCCGCGCGCCAGGTACTCGAGGTTGACCTGGTGGACGATGCCGAAGCCGGGCGGGACGACGCCGAAGGTGTCGAACGCCTGCATGCCCCACTTCATGAACTGGTAGCGCTCGACGTTGCGCGTGAACTCCAGCTTCATGTTCAGGTCGAGCGCCTTCTTCGTCCCGAAGTAGTCGATCATGATCGAGTGGTCGACCACCAGGTCGACCGGCACCAGCGGCTCGATCGTCTTGGCGTCCTTGCCCATCTCGTGGGCGACGTTGCGCATTGCCGCCAGGTCGGCGAGCAACGGCACGCCGGTGAAGTCCTGCAGGACCACCCGGGCCACCACGAACGGCACCTCGTCGAGGCGCGGCGCGTTCGGCCTCCAGCCGGCGACCTCGACCACGTGCTCGGGCAGTACCCGCTTGCCGTCGCAGTTGCGCAGCACCGACTCGAGGACGATCCGGATCGAGACCGGCAGTCGCTTGACGCCGGGGTACTGCCTGGCGAGGGCCGGCAGGGAATAGAACGAGCCCTCCTTGCCGGAAACCGTCTTGAAGGTCTGCAGGGTGGAAGCGAAAGCGTGCGGCATGGTGTTCCTCGGAGTGGGATGTCGGGAAGGCGAGGTCGTCAGAGGGCCCGGGGCTCGATCACTTTCAGGCCCTTGAAATAGTCGCGAAAGAAGCCGGCGTCGCGCGTCACCAGCGCCTCGCACTGCAGCAGGGCGTGGGCGCCGATCAGGAAATCGGCGACGACCCGTTCGCGGCCGCCGCCGCGGTCGCGGAAGCGCCGCTGCATGTGGCCGGCTCGGACGGCAGCGCGCTCGCTGGTCGGCTCGTAGCGAATGCCCAGCGACGACAGTGTCTCCATGGTCGTCTCGGAGCCGGCCAGCAGGGTGTGGATCTCGGCGACGACGGCGTCGCAGATGACGACGTCGCCGCCCGCGAGCGCCTGGAGCAGGCTGGCCTCGGAGGCTTCGGCGAAGCGCGCGTCGCCGGCGAGCACGTCGACCAGGACCGACGAGTCGACCGCGATCATTTCGACCGGCGCGCCTTGGTGGGCGGCAGGTACGGGTCGCCCGGAGCCCGGCCGCGGATCGCCCGCATCGCCTCGTCGGTCGACTTGAAGCCCTCGGCGAGCTTGAAGCTGCCGCGCAGCCGGGAGATCGCGTCTTCGACGTTCTTGCGCAGGATGATCGTGCTGCCGTCGAGCTCGACTTTCAGCTGGGTGCCCTTTACCAGGCCGAGCGCGTCGCGCACCGCCTTGGGCAGGGTGATCTGGCCTCGTTCGGCGACCGTCGCTTCCATTTCTTGCTCGCTTCTGAAAGAAAGTATGCACAAATGATACATACTTTCTGATGCATATTCAAGACGTCAGCCGCGCCGCGCCTCGAATTCCCTCAGGTAGGCGACCAGGGCGCGCACGCCCTCGATCGGCATGGCGTTGTAGATCGAGGCGCGCATGCCGCCGACCAGGCGGTGGCCCTTGAGCGCCAGCAGGCCGGCGGCGCGGGCGCCCTCGAGAAAGGCGGCGTCGAGCGCCGGCTCGGCCAGGTGGAAGACCACGTTCATGATCGAACGGTCGCCCCTGGCGATCCGGTTGAGGTAGAACGAGCTAGTGTCGATCGCGTCGTAGAGCAGGGCGGCCTTGGCGCGGTTGCGCTCGCCCATCGCCGCCAGCCCGCCGCCGGCCTTGATCCAGCGAAACACCAGCCCGGCCAGGTAGATCGCGAAGGTGGGCGGGGTGTTGATCATCGAGTTGTTGGCTGCCTGGACCGTGTAGTCGGCGACCTCCGGCGTGGTCGGCAGGGCGCCGCCGAGCAGATCGTCGCGGACGATCACGAAGGTGAGCCCGGCCGGGCCGACGTTCTTCTGCGCGCCGCCGTAGATCAGGCCGTAGCGCGCCACGTCGACCGGCCGCGACAGGATGTTCGACGACATGTCGGCCACCAGCGGCACCTCTCCTGTGTCGGGCACCCAGTGGTACTCGAGACCGCCGATCGTCTCGTTGGCGCAGATGTGGACGTAGGCCGCGTTCGGATCGAGGCGCCACTCTGCCTGCTTCGGGATCGCCGTGAAGCCGCTGGCCTTGCCGCTTGCTGCGACGTTGACCGCGCAGTAGTGCGAAGCCTCGGCGATCGAGCGCGTCGACCAGGCGCCGGTGTCGACATAGTCGGCGGTCTTTCTTCCGCGCAACAGGTTCATCGGCACGATCGCGTTCTGGCCGATCGCGCCGCC
>JBDTUG010000370.1:0-3960 GCA_040007855.1 Caldimonas sp. | reverse complement strand
ACGCGCGCATCAAGCAGACCTACATCGCCGAGAGCACGGCGCAGAAGACCAAGCTATACGACATGTACGCGCGCTTCTTCCGCTGGGCGAGTGACCGGCTGGCGGCTGATGGAGTCATCGCCTTTGTGAACAACAGCTCCTTCATCGATAGCCGTACCTTCGATGGATTTCGCAAGGTTGTCGCGAAGGAGTTCAACGAAATTTGGATCGTGGACTTGAAGGGCAATGCCCGCACGACGGGAGAGCGTCGGAAGCAAGAGGGCGGCAACGTCTTTGATGACCAGATCCGCGTCGGCGTGGCGGTCTGGTTCTGCGTGAAGAAGAAGGGTGCCCACGGCTGCCGCATCTCCTATGAGGCAGTTCGCGACTATGCAAAGTCAGACGAGAAGCGTGAGTTTCTAGTGGCGAAGCGACTAAGCGATCGGCAATACGAAAGCCTTCGGCCCGACGCTCAAGGAAACTGGCTCGGCGGCGGCGTCGAGGATTTCGAACAACTGCTGCCTCTCGCGAACAAGGCCGCAAAGACAGCGACGAGCTCGAAGGATGGGCAAGTACTGTTCAAGCTGTACTCGCTGGGCATCTCAACAAATCGCGACGAATGGCTGTACGACTCGGATGACAAAGCTCTTGGGGACAAGGTTGAATTCTTGCTGTCAGGCTTTGAGGCACAAAGCCCGACTGCGGCCGAATTCTCTCAACGTGTGAAATGGTCTGAGACGTTGAAGAGACGTTCTGCAAGAAGTGACCGCGAGGCCTTCTCAGCAGGACGCATTGTGCGAGCCGCGTATCGACCCTTCTTTTCGCCATTCCTTTATCAGTCGCCATTACTGATTGATCGGCCCGGCTTGTCCTCTCAGTTCTTTCCTGCGGGCGAGTCAAACGCAGCGATCTGCTTCAGCGATGTGGGGGCAAGAACGAGCTTTGTCGTTCTTGCCGTTGGCGGCATCGCCGATCTGCACTTCGGCTCGGCGATCGACGCCTACCAACAGGTGACTCTGTACCGATTCGATGCTGCGAGGAATCGCGCTGACAACCTCAGCGACTGGGCTCTAGCGACATTCCGGAAACACTTTCAGCCCGGTCGCGGCAAGAAGGCTAAGGCGATCACCAAGGAAGCCATCTTCCACTACGTGTACGCGGTGCTGCACGACCCGCGGTACCGCGAGAAGTACGCGCAGAACCTGAAGCGCGAGTTCCCGCGCATACCGCTCTACGGCGAGAGCGATTCGAGTTTCTGGCAATGGGCCGGCTGGGGTGCCGAGCTGATGGCGCTGCACATCGGCTATGAATCCGTTGCGCCCTTTGCGCTGAAGCGCGTCGACGTGCCCGACGAGAAGGTGCGTGCCGCCGGCCAGTCGCCGAAACCCGTGCTCAAGGCCGACAGCGAGGCCGGCCGCATCGTCATTGACAGCGAGACTACGCTCAACGGCGTCCCGGCCAGCGCGTGGCACTACGTGCTCGGTAACCGCAGCGCGCTGGGATGGGTGCTCGACCAGCACAAGGAAAGGAAGCCCAAGGACCCGACTATCCGCGAGAAGTTCGACACCTACCGCTTCGCCGACCACAAGGAGCGCGTGATCGATCTGCTCGCCCGCGTCACGACGGTGAGCGTCGAGACGATGCGGATCGTGGAATCCATCCGGTCCGGGCCGAGGTAATCCCCAATGCGGGTTTTCCCGCAATCTCGATAATCGGGACCATGGAAGCGCAGCGCATCACGATCAGTCTGCACGACGAGTCGGCAGGCTATGAGGTCACGCCGACCCGCGTGCCGATCGCCCTGCTGCGCGCCTTCGCGAGCGATGTGCACGACTTTCTTCGCGGTGAAGGGGCAGGCCGGGAAGCGGCCGGTCTCGAAGTGGCCATCATTGAGGGATCGCTCGGCATACTCACTGCGCCCGTCGCCGATCCGGGCCTGCTGGCCGATCTGCGCCACATGTCGCACTCCGAGTCGATCGACTCGCTAAGTCCTTCACGCCGAGTGGTCGTCGAGCGTTGGCAGAAGGCTGCCAAGAGCGCGCGTCACGCCGTCTACAAGATCTCTGCGTCGATGCTTTCCAGGCTGGTGGTGATCAGTGCGGCCAGTGACTTTCATGCCGACGACGCCGACCAGTGGGTGCGCGTGGAGCGCTACGTGCGAGGCGAAATCGAAGACCTCGGCGGCAGTACGCGCACAAATGCCCACATCCGTCTTCCCGACGGCAAACTGCTCACGGTGGACACCGATCGCGCGGTGTTGCGCGACGACAAGGTCAACCGCTTGTACAAGCCTGCGATGGTGCGAATCGCGGCTGACTACAACGTGGCAACGCGCGAATACAGGAATGCCCGCCTGATCGAGTTCGTCGAGCATGACACGCGCGTCGACGAGAAGGAGCTGGAGCGCTTGTTCCAGCGTGGCGCCAAGGCATGGCGCGACGTGCCCGATGCGGCCGAATGGGTGGAGAACCTGCGAGGGAACGGACCTTGACCGCCTTCCTGGTCGACACGAGTTTCCTCATCTCGTTCGCCGACCCGCAGCGCCCGCATCACGCGACCGCCAAGGCCTATTTCCGCGAGGCACTGCAGCTCGGTGTTCCGCTCTATTTCTCGGCAATCGCCGCATCCGAGTTCCAGGTCAAACAGGCCGTGACCGACCTGCCGTTGCGCAACTTCGTCGTGCTGCCCTTCAACTTCGATCATGCGATGACCGCCGGCTTGTTGATGCGGCTGCTCTACCGCGACGCAAGCGATCGGCGCGAAGTGGTGAAAGACGACGTGAAGCTCATCGCGCAGGCCGTATGCGAGTCGGTGAGCCATGTTTTGACCGAGGACCGGCAGACGCTGGCCAAGTATGTTCAACGCTTCAACGACGCAGGCCAGAGCGCATTGAAGACGATCCTGTTGGTTGAAGGCTTCGATGCGGCATGGTTCAACGATGGTCAGCAAGGCATTCCGGGTACCTGACGTTTGTCGTTGCACAGCTCGCGCCATGAGCACCAGGCGATGACAGCCACGATCCGCGCCCTCGGCCTCGTCGCCTACGACCTCACCCTCGAGGCGATGCGCGCCTTCACGGCGGCGCGCGACGCCGACACGGCCGACGAGCTCTGGCTGTGCGAGCACCCGCCGGTGTTCACCCAGGGCGTCGCCGGCAAGCCGGAGCACGTGCTGGATGCGGGCGTGATCCCGGTGATCCGTACCGACCGCGGCGGCCAGGTCACCTACCACGGGCCGGGCCAGGTGGTCGCCTATCCGCTGGTCGACCTGCGCCGGCTCGGCGTCTACGTCAGGGAGTACGTCTTCCGGCTCGAGCAGGCGCTGCTCAAGACGATCGAGGCCTACGGCGTCACCGGGCATCGGGTGCGCGGCGAGCCGGGCGTCTACGTGCGGCCCGACGATCCGTTCGGCCATGCCGCCTTCGTCGCGCCGGCGGACGACGCGGCGCGGTTCGACGGCCTGGCCAAGATCGCCGCGATCGGCGTCAAGGTGAGCCGGCACCGGGCCTACCATGGGGTGGCGCTCAACGTCGCCATGGACCTGTGCCCCTTCGAGCGCATCAACCCGTGCGGTCATGCCGGCCTCGCCACCGTCGATCTTTCTACAATCGGCGTTCGCGCCTCGTGGGACGAGGTCGCCAAGACGCTCGGCGACAAGCTCGCCATCTACCTGAGTCCGTGATGACGCCCCTGCCGACCTACGATCCGACCCAGAAGCAGAAAGCCGAGGCGAAGACCTCGCGGATCCCGATCAAGGTGGTCGCCGCCGAGGTGCTGAAGAAGCCCGACTGGATCCGCGTCAAGGCCGGGTCGGCCACGACCCGTTTCTACGAGATCAAGCAGATCCTGCGCGAGCACAAGCTGCACACGGTGTGCGAGGAAGCGTCGTGCCCGAACATCGGCGAGTGCTTCGGCAAGGGCACCGCGACCTTCATGATCATGGGCGACAAGTGCACCCGGCGCTGCCCGTTCTGCGATGTCG
>JBDTUG010000369.1:0-3962 GCA_040007855.1 Caldimonas sp. | reverse complement strand
TCGGTGAGGTAGTCGGTGAGGTTGTCGTCGAAGCCGGCGCGAATGTTGCGATACACCGCTTTCAGCTCGATGAACACCAGCGGCAGGCCATTGACGAAGCACACCAGATCAGCGCGCCGGTTGTAGTGCGGCACGCGAACGCCCTGCACCTTGAGCTCGCGTACCGCGAGAAAGCGATTGGTCGCAAGGTCGCGGAAGTCGATGACCCGCGCACTCGCGTGTCGCGTTTCGCCGCCCGCATCGCGCCACTCGACCGGCACGCCGCCGCGGATGAAGCCGTAGAACTCGCGGTTGTGCTGCACGAGCGAACGGGCGAAGTCGATACGCGTCAGCTTCTCGATGGCCTGTTCCCGCGCCGCTTCCGGAATCGCCGGGTTGAGCCGCGCCAGCGCCGCGCGCAGGTCGCGCAGCAACACCGCCTCGCGCTCCGAGGTGCGGCCGAGCAGCCCTTCGGGGCCGAAGGTCTCGGCGTTGTAGGCGTAGACGCTCTCCCATCCGAGCCCGTCGCGCAGATGGTCGGCAAAGGTCTGCTGGACCAGCCGATCTTCGCCGTTGATATCGGTGAGAGCCATCGCGGCGCCCGCGTGGCCCGATCAGACCGACGCGGGCCGCGGCCTCACGCGGCAGCGCGCACGCGCTCGTGGGGCACGGCGCTGGCCGATACGGCGCGCAACTGCGCGGGCTTCAGGGTCTCGATGCCGATCGTGCGGCCGTCCAGGGTCATGAACTCGACCTCGTAGGCGGCGCCGCCGAGGTGGACATGCACGACCACCCCCACGTCACCCGGCTCGAGCCCGAGCGCGGGCACCGGCGCGGCCAGCACGACCTGGGAATGCTCGCGGAACATCGTCGTCATCTTCTGCTCCTGCTAGTCTGGGTAAGCCGTGATGAGGCGGACACCTGGCACACCATCATCAGCTTGCCACACGGTGCAGACCACCGGCCGCGGCTCGCGCCCATCAGGCGTGCGCAACGCACCACGGACAATGTACCGGGTGCCGTAGGGCGACACAACCTCGCTCGTCACTTCGCCTGCCGAGGCTTGATCGAGCAGGGCTGCGCGAAGTTCTTCCCAGCGGACCCGCGAAAAGCCGAACGATTCGAAGAACGCGGCTTTGCCGCGGCCGTTGGCAGGGTGCAGCAGGTAGTCCTCGATCTTGCTGCGGTCGATGCGACGGTCGGCTGGCAATGACGGCAGCATGGGCACCGGCGATCCTGGCTCAGATGACGATCTCGCCGCTCATCAGGCGGGGAAGCAAGAGGTCGCGGGCGGCGCGGAGTTTTTCGTTCATCTCGCCGAGCTTGGTGATCTGCTCATACATCGGGTCTACTGCGTTGAGGAACTCCCGAAGGACACCTCGCGTGGGGACTACAAGGGGCCGGCTGTATGCGAAGTCCCGGTTCAGACCTGGGACGGCCACATCGGTGCTGATGAAGTGCATGTGCTTTAGGGCGTAGAAGAGCCAGAGATTGCTTGCTCCCGCGTCAACGAAGTACACAGTGTCAATTGGCCAATAGTCGCTGGCACACCAGTACACACTGCCTACGTTGCCCTTGCGGCCCAAGATGATGCCCGGTGCCTTCACTAGCGCCTTCTCGTGCACACCCACGTTGCCGCTTGAACCGTAGACCGGTACGAGCCCCTCAGTGCGGTCTTCTGACTTGAGCGCCTTGCCGTAGTGGAGTGTGGCGTATCCACCGAGTGTCCGAAGTCCCCAGCCCTCTGGCACGCCGTTCGCAATCCGCGTGTGCTCGTAGCCAGGAAAGCGGAGGCGGACGAACCACTCGCGGTAGAGCTGCCGCCCCGCGTCCTCCAGCAGCGCCATTCGGCGGCAGTTGTTTTCGATCAGGTCGTCGTAGGCACCGAGGATCTCAGCAATACGGCTCTGAGTCGTGACGTCCGGTAGCCTGACCTTGAAGTCCCTCAGGATGCCGAGATTGATATGGGGCACTCCGGAAGCGGACGCGTGGTTGATCACCTTCTGGGCGGTCTCCGGCGCTCTGAAAAGGTAGTACACAAAGCGGGCGTCCGCGATCTTCGGGTCCACCGTCAGCTTCATCTGACTCTGCGAAATCACGTAGCGCGAGAACTTGGCATCCCTGGGGATGACGCCCACCTGGCCAAGCGTGCCGCGCTGGGTGAAAACGAGGTCCCCAGGGTATGCAGTATTGGACCGCAATCTGTCGGCCTTCGTTTCGGCCACGTAGACGAACTCGTCGTCGTGAAACGACGCGTCCGCTGGCAAGTTGTTCCCGCGAATTACCGGAACGCCTTCGTCAACGTAGTCCCGAGTCGTAAGGTTGGACCCGAAGGGGCCGCCCACGAAAGCGTACGGCACCGAAGCCTTGATCGCATCGAGCGGAAGCGTTCGCCAGTTCACGCAGCCAGTTCCTCGAAATTCTGCTGAATCCTTGTCGCGAGGTCCACCGATTCCTTGTTCAAGTCGGTCAACTCGATGTGAATGTCGCGCAAGGTCCGCTCGAAGTCGAAGTCCTCATCCACCTCCGCCGGCGCCACGCCCACATAGCGTCCGGGCGTCAGGCTCCAGTCGGCAGCTTCGATGGCGGCGCGATCGACCATCTTGACAAGACCCGGCACGTCATGCAACTCGGCTCCCGGAAAGCGCTCCTGCAGCCACGCGACCTGACGATGGAAATATGCGGCCAGTTTCAACTGCTCGACCGCGGCCTTGCGCTGTGCATCGAGTTGCTTCACCAGTCGGCCGGCGGTGCGGCGGTCGTAGGCCACTGCGATCGCGTCGTCCGCCGCCAGTGAAGCGGCCAGGTCAGTCACCCGAGCGGCGAGCTTGTAGAGCAGATCGACCTGCTTGACCAGGCCGCGGCATTTCTCGGCCTGCGCGTCGAAGGCCAGCCGCGCGGCGTGCTGCGATTCGTTGGTGTCCGGCAGCGCATCGGCAAACTCGCGGCCGAAGCTTGCGAGGCCATCGAGCAAGGTCTTCGCATCGACGGCATAGAGCGTTGCGGCCCCGCGCAGCTCGGTCCTCGCGTCGGAGAGCGCCTTCTTCTGCTCATCCGTGATGCCGTCATGCCCTGCCACTGCGATGGCCAGCGCATCGAAGCGCCCCCACATATCGGTCAGCGTCGCATCGAACGGCGCCAACGCCTCCGCCACCGCCCTGCTCTCGGCGCAGACGCGGCCGAGGTAGCCTTTCACCAAGTCGAGGAAGCGCTCGCGCTGGCCGCGGTACAGCCAGACGATGGCCGCGAGGTTCTTCATCTGCTCGGGCGAGAAGTCGTAGATCTTGCGAGTGACCTTTCGGTAGACGTTGCGCGCATCGAGCATCAGCACCGGTCGCGGCGCTCGAGCGGCTTGGCACGGTCGAAGTGCCATAGCTCGCAGGGCACGGTGCGCGTGTAGAAGAAGTTGGAGCGGATCGAGATCATCACGTCGATGTCGCCGGTCTCGACGATCTTGCGCCGCACCTCCTTCTCGCCGTGGCCGGCGCTCGACGCCTGCGACGACATCACGAAACCGGCGCGACCCTTCGGGCCCAGGTAGCTCCAGAAATAGCTGATCCACAGGTAGTTGCCGTTGCCCACCTTCTGCTGCTTGTTCACGCCGGGCAGGCCGAAGGGCAGGCGCCGGTCGCCCTTGATTCGCTCGGCGTCGACCAGGTCGACGTTGAATGGCGGGTTGGCCATCACGAAGTCGCAACGGCCGGCCAGCTCGTGCTCGTCCTGGTAGTAGGTGATGGCTTCGGCGATCTTGCCTTCGAGACCGTGCACCGCGAGGTTCATCTTGGCGATGCGGATCGTGTCGCGGTTCTTTTCCTGGCCGTAGAAGACCACCTTCTTCGCCGTGTCGCCGCCCTCGCCTTCGATGAAGTGGCTGCTCTGCACGAACATGCCGCCCGAGCCGCAGGCCGGATCGAACACCGTGCCGTGGTCGGGCTCGATGACGTTGACGATGGTCTGCACGATCGACGACGGCGTGAAGAACT
>JBDTUG010000368.1:0-3968 GCA_040007855.1 Caldimonas sp. | reverse complement strand
CCAGCGTGGCCATTCCTGCCGCGACCAGCAGGTCGGGCCAGGCGCTGCCGGTACCGAACACGCCGGCCGCCGCCAGCAGCACCGCCGCATTGCCGAGCGCGTCGTTGCGCGAGCAGATCCAGACCGAGCGTCGGTCGGCGTCGCCGCTGCGGTGGCGGTACAGCAGCCAGGCGACGGCGGCGTTGACAACGAGCGCGACCACGGCCACCGCGCCCATCGTCGCCGCTCCGGGAGGCCCGGCGGCCTGCAGGCTCCAGAGCGCCCGGGCGAGCACGAGCACGCCGAACGCGCCCATGCTGGCCGCCTTCAGCAAGGCCACCCTGGAGCGCGTTGACGCCGCCATCCCGATCGTGGCGAGCGAGAGGGCGTAGTTGCCGGCGTCGCCGAAGAAGTCGATCGAATCGGCCAGCAGCGAGAGCGAGTCCGAGGCCCACGATGCCGCCAGCTCGACGAAGAACATGGCGGCGTTGAGGGCGAGAGCGATCAAGAGCGCCCGGCGGTAGGCCGGATCGACGCCGGGGGCGGGGCAGGAAGCGGACATGTCAGGCGATGCGATCACCGAGGCAGGGCTGCATTGGGAGCCCTTTCGGCGGGCGGCCGGTCAAGCCGGGGTTGCACGGCCATGACACCCGCGACTCGGGCCCGACCGGGCGATTCGCGGGCACTTCACGGCAAGGCGGCGCCCAGCACACCGGCGGCCACGGCCAGAAGCGAGTCGCGTTCCCGCGCCGGCTCGAACAGCGGAGCGCGCGCGCGGCACTGTGCCCGCAAGGCGTCGAGCGCGGCCGGCTCGTCGCGCAGGCGGCGCAGCGCGGCCGCCAGCGCGGCGCTGTCGCCGACCGGGAAATAGCCGCCGTAATCCGCGCCGAGCAGGCCGACGTTGCCGTCGATGCGCGAGGCCAGCACCGGGGTGCCGCTGCGCATCGCCTCGATGACGACGTTGGCGCCGCCTTCCATCCGGCTCGGGTGGACGAGCACGTGCGCGGCCTGGATCCGGCGCCGCGCGGCCTGGTGCGGCAGCGGCCCGAGCCAGCGGTAGCCGGGCAGGGCGGCGGCCAGCGCGACCGCCTCGTCGCCGAGCGCCCGGTCGAGCGCGGCGCCGGCGTGGTCGATCAGGATGTCGGGACGATCGGCCAGTCGCCGGGCCGCCGCGAAGGCGGTGCGCGGGTCCTTTTCTTCGCGCAGGTGGCCGACCAGGAGCGCGCGCAGGTGGCGCGCCGTCTTCGCGAGCGTCGGCCGGCCGGAGCACGACTGCAGCACGATGCAGGCCTTTGCCCGGGCCTGCGCCGGCAGGCGGCGGGCACCGAGCTCGTTGAGGACGACCAGCCGGTCGGCGTCCACCAGCGAGCGCCGGGCGGCGGCGTCGTGGTCGATGTCGCGATAGAGATCGGTGCCGGTCAGCACGAGCACCAGCGGACGATCCGCGGCGCTGGCCCGCCAGGCGGCCACCGAGGCGGCCGAGCGGCGTGCATGCAGGGCGATCAGCAGCGACTCGTCGCCGTCCTCCCAGGCCGGTGCGAGGCGGACGCGGTAAGCTTTCGAGAGCATCTGCACCCAGCGATGCGCCGTCTGCCAGTTGCCGTTGTTGGCGTCGGCCCCGGCCGGCGTGACGATCACGATTTGGAAGCGATGCACCACCCCGAGGTTAATGCGAAGAGCGTCATCCGGCAGACCGCCCACGCGGCCCGCCATGCGACGGCCGTCGGGCTGGCCGCCGAGCTGCAGGCCAGTCGCGCCGACACCCTGGCCGCGTTCGCCGCGATCGAGCGCTCGCTCGAGGACCGGCCGGTGCCGCAGCGCGCGACCTTGAATCCGCCGCTCTGGGAACTCGGCCACATCGGCTGGTTCCAGGAGTTCTGGATCGGCCGCAACCCCGAGCGGCGGCTCGGTGCCTGCGCCGATCCCGAGGCGCCCCGCCGCGACGGGGTGCGCACCGGCGCCGACGCGTTGTACGACTCCGGCCGGGTCGCGCATGCCTCGCGCTGGTCGCTGGCGCTGCCCGACGCCGCCGGCACGCGCGCCGATCTCGCGGCCCAGCTGGACGCGACGCTGAGCCTGCTGGGCGAGGCCGCCGGCGACGACGCCTCGCTGTACTTCTTCCGCCTTGCCCTGCTCCACGAGGACATGCACCACGAGGCCGCTCAGTACATGGCGCACAGCCTCGGGCTGCCGCGCGACGAGCGGCGCTGGCGGGCGCAGCCGTTGGCCGACGCCTGCACGCAGATCGCACTCGAAGCCGGTCCGCGGCGGCTGGGCAGCGGCAGCGAGGGATTCGCCTTCGACAACGAACAGGGCGAGCACACCGTGACCCTGCCGGCGACGGAGATCGACTCGCGCGTCCTGCGTTGGGCCGAATACCTGCCCTTCGTCGAGGCCGGCGGCCATGCGCAGCCCGGGTGGTGGAGCCCGGCCGGGCGCGCCTGGCTGGCGGCGCAGCGGCCGGTCGCGCCGCGCTATCTGCGCCGCGACGATGGCGCCTGGCAGCAATCGAACGGCGGCCACTGGCGGGCGCTCGACCTGGCGCTGCCGGCGTGCCACCTCACGTTCTTCGAGGCCGAGGCCTGGTGCCGCTGGGCCGGCCGGCGCCTGCCGACCGAGGCGCAGTGGGAGCGGGCGGCGCTCGAGCGGCCCGAGGCGTTCGCCTGGGGCGAGGTCTGGGAATGGACGGCCAGCGAGTTCACGCCCTATCCGGGCTTCGTGGCGCATCCCTACCGGGACTACTCGGCCCCCTGGTTCGGCACCCGACCGGTGCTGCGCGGCGCCTCGTTCATGACGCAGCCGCGCCTGCGCCACCCGCGCTACCGGAACTTCTTCATGGCCGACCGCAACGACGTGGCCGCGGGGTTCAGGACCTGTCGCCTCAGCGTGGCTCAGGCAAGCAGCGCCTTGAGATAGCCGATCTCGACCACCATCGCGATTCCAGGCGCGCAACTGAGTACGCCGACCCGCCAGCGCCCGCACCGGCCAGCGCTTCGGGTGCGCATGGCGATGCGCCGACTCGGCGTGCCGCCCCTCGAGCCGACGCAAGCCGCGGGCCAGCATTCAAGCACCCAGCCAACGGGCGGGTCACGCTTGTGCCGCGCCGCGCCGCGCCGTCCGGGTCTGCCAGCTCCCGGGCGTGTCAGATCGCCAGTTTGGCCGGCAACAGGCGGTCGTACTCCTGCTTCACGACGGCGTAGCACTCGCAGCTGCGCCCTTCCAGGCCTGTCCGGTCAAGCACGGTGATGCGGCCGCGGTTGTACCGGATCAGGCCCGCCTTCTGCAGCTTGAGGGCGCCTTCGGTCACCCCTTCGCGTCGTACGCCGAGCATGTTGGCAATCAGCTCCTGCGTCATGACGAGCTCGTTGCCCTGGAGCCGGTCGAGGCTCAGCAGCAACCAGCGGCAGAGCTGCTGGTCGAGCGAATGGTGGCGGTTGCACACCGCCGTCTGCGCCATCTGGGTGATCAGCGCCTGGGTGTAGCGAAGCAGCAGGTGCAGCACTGGCGCGCGGGTGAACTCCTCCTTGATCGCAGGCGCCGGCAGCCGAAGGCCCTGGCCGGCGCTTTGCACGACGGCGCGGCTGGGCGTCGACTCGCCTCCCATGAAGAGCGAGATGCCGACGATGCCTTCATTGCCGACGACGGCGATCTCGGCCGAGGCGCCGTTCTCCATGACGTAGAGCAGCGACACGATCGAGGTCGTCGGGAAGTAGACGTGGCTGAGTGTCGTGCCCGACTCGTACAGCACCTGGCCGAGCGGCATCTCGACGTGCTCGAGCTGGGGAAGCCAGCGCCGCCACTCGTCGGCGGGCAATGCCGCCAGCAACTGGTTGACCTTCGGGTCGGGGTGCGGATGGGTCACGGCGCTGTGTGAAGCGGGCGGCTCCGGGGTCGCCCCTCGAAAGGCGATTATGAACTCGAATCCCGCCCGTTGGTGCGCTAGCCCGGATATTTCATCAGTAGAGGGTCGGCAGCCTCGTGCGTGAGCG
>JBDTUG010000367.1:0-3972 GCA_040007855.1 Caldimonas sp. | reverse complement strand
GCAGGAAGAACAGGATCATGACCGCGCCGCCCATCACCACGACGCCCCAGAACTTCGCATCGAAGTACTTCAGCGCCGCCACCGCGACGACCGCCGCCACCGCGATCGCCAGCTTGGCCAGCGCGCTGAAGCCGCCGCGCACGATCGCCAGCACCGCGCCGATGGCGAGCAGGCCGGCGAGGATGTTCACCATGATGTCGGTGGTCGCGCGCAGCATCGAGTAGTACGGCGTGAAGTACCAGACCGGCGCGATGTGGGCCGGGGTCTTCAACGGGTTGGCCTCGATGAAGTTGTTGAACTCGAGGAAATAGCCGCCGCCCTCCGGCGCGAAGAAGAGCACCGCGCTGAAGACGAACAGGAACACGCTCACGCCGAAGATGTCGTGGACCGTGTAGAACGGATGCGACGAGATCGAGTCGAGTGGGTGCCCGTCGGCGCCGCGCAAGGCCTTCACCTCGATGCCGTCGGGATTGTTCGAGCCGACCTCGTGAAGCGCGATCAGGTGCGCGGCGACGAGGCCGATCAGCACCAGCGGCACGGCAATCACGTGGAAGCTGAAGAACCGGTTCAGGGTGGCGTCGCCGACGACGTAGTCGCCGCGGATCAGAAGGGCGAGATCGGGGCCGACGAAGGGCACCGCCGCGAACAGGTTGACGATCACCTGCGCGCCCCAGTAGCTCATCTGCCCCCAGGGCAGCAGGTAGCCCATGAAGGCCTCGGCCATCAGGCACAGGAAGATCGCGCAGCCGAACAGCCAGATCAGCTCGCGCGGCTTGCGGTAGCTGCCGTAGATCACGCCACGCCACATGTGCAGGTAGACGACGATGAAGAAGGCGCTGGCGCCGGTGGAATGCATGTAGCGCACGAGCCAGCCCCAGGGCACGTCGCGCATGATGTATTCGACCGACTCGAACGCCTTGGCGGCGTCGGGCTTGTAGTGCATCGTCAGGAAGATGCCGGTGAGGATCTGCATCACCAGCACCAGCGCGGCGAGCGAGCCGAAGATGTACCAGACGTTGAAGTTCTTCGGCGCGTAGTACTGGCCCCACTGGTCGTTCCACAGCTTGGTGAGCGGGAAGCGGTTGTCGACCCAGGTCAGGAGCTTGCGGCCAGCGCCGGCGCCCGCTGGCGCAGTTTGGAATTCAGCCATTCATCGTGCTCCTGGGGATCCGGTGGCGGCCATCAGGCGCGCTTTTCCTCGCCGATCACGAGGCGGCTGTCGGACAGGTACATGTGCGGCGGCACCTCGAGGTTGTCAGGCGCCGGCTTGTCCTTGAAGACCCGCCCGGCCATGTCGAAGGTCGAGCCGTGGCACGGGCAGAGGAAGCCGCCCGCCCAGTCGTCGGGCAGCGAGGCCTGCGCGCCGGGCACGAACTTGTCGATCGGCGAGCAGCCGAGGTGGGTGCAGATGCCGACGACGACCAGGTACTCGGGCTTGCGCGAGCGATTCTCGTTGCGTGCGTATTCGGGCGTCAGCTCGTCGGGCTTGCGCTTGGAGGCCGGATCGGCGAGCTGCGGGTCGAGCTTGGGCAGGGCGGCCAGCTGCTCGGGTGTGCGGCGCACCACCCATACCGGCTTGCCCCGCCACTCGACCGTGAGCTGTTCGCCCGGCTTGATGCCGCTGATGTCGACCTCGACCGAGGCGCCCGCGGCACGCGCGCGCTCGGAGGGCTGAAAGCTGCTGACGAAGGGGACGGCGACGAATCCCGCGCCGACGGCACCGGCACAACCCGACGCGATGATCCAGGTGCGTTTGCCACCGTCGATCTTCTGGTCACTCATACTTAACGGGTCCTTGATGACACTCGAACGAGACGCAAGAAGTCAACCCGACATTCTAACGGAGCCGTCGAGACCGACGACCCGCGGGCACTGTCGCCCGCCCCTGTCCATGACTTCGACATTGCCCGGCATACTCACGGCTCGAATAGCGGAGAGCGTTTCAATGAGTCTGGTATCGGAATTCCGCGAGTTCGCGGCCAAGGGCAACGTCGTCGATCTCGCCGTCGGCGTCATCATCGGCGCCGCCTTCGCGAAGATCGTCGATTCGCTGGTCAAGGACCTGATCATGCCGGTGGTTGGCCGGGTGGTCGGCGGCCTCGACTTCTCCAACTACTTCGTCGCCCTCGGCCCGCCCCCGCCCGGCTACGCCGGACCGATGACCTACGAGGCGCTGACCAAGGCGGGCGTGCCGCTGTTCGCCTGGGGCAATTTCCTCACAGTCAGCGTCAACTTCCTGATCCTGGCCTTCATCATCTTCATCATGGTCAGACAGATCAACCGGCTGCGCCGCAGTCCACCGCCGGCAGCGGCACCGGCGGCGCCGCCCGAGGACACCGTGCTGCTGCGCGAGATCCGCGACGCCCTCAGGCGCTGACGCCCCCGGCCAGCACGGCGCCGGGCGCTTCGGCTCAGGCCGCAAGCGTGATGCAGTGCCGCTACTCGAGGCGATTTTTGGGCCCATACTAAGAAGAACTTCGCCCGTATCGAGGACTTCCTGCGAGCGCCGGCCTCCCTTGGCGCGGCGCGTCATGCCCGAGATGAATCCGATCGAACCCCGCGTACAAGCCGCGCTCGACGCGGCGATGAACCAGATCCGGACGGCCGCCGCGTCGGCCGCGATGCGCGTGGCGGAAGTTCTCGACCTGCAGGCGCAGAACGCGACCAAACCGGCCGAGCGGGAGTTGATCTTCAATGCCCTGCAGGAACTGCGCCGCAACATGGGCATGTTCCAGGGCGCGTTCCACGAGGCCTTGCGCGAGAAGGTGGCCAAGGACCTCACGCCGCACATCGACAACAAGCGCAAGCTCGAATCGGCCGACTGGCAAACGCTGAGCCTGGTCGACGTCGAGGAGGTCGAGGAGCGGATGAACTACGTCCGCCTCGGCCAGCTGATCTCGCACGAGTGCGAATGGCAGTTGCGCGACCTCGCCGCCTACATGGGCGCGCTGCTCGGACTGGGCCGGGCCGACGAGGAGCGCAATCCCCTGCGCGCCGAGGTGATCGGGGCGGCGCTGAACCGCGGCATCGAGGCGATCTCCGGCGATCGCGACAACCGGCGCATCTACACCCGCGAGCTCGGTCAGGCGGTGGCCCAGACCATGCCCGAGTGCTACGCCGAGATCCTGAAGATGCTGCAGACGCGCGGCGTCCAGCCGGTCCACCTGACGGTGCGCACGGTCGAAGGCCCGGGCAACCAGTTGCACAACGCCAATTCAGGCTACATGAGCATGCCGCGCGACGGCCGCATCTCGACCCGCGGCGGCTACGGCGACTTCGACGAGCCCTCGGGCTCCGGCGACATGGACCTCCTGGCCGCGCATCGGCGCGCCCTGGCGACCGCCTTCCCGGGCCAGGCGCCGCCGCCCGACAGCGTCCGCGACGCCGCCCCGGCGCCGCGTGGCGGCACCGGGCGCGGCGCCGCGCCGCACGTGCGCCTGAACGCCGCGGCCGATCAGCAGCTCATGACCCTGCTGCGCCGCCTGACCGCGGTGCCGAGCCGGCCGGGCGAGCTCGGCCCGGCCGCCCTGATCGGCGGGAACGGCGGCGGCGGCTACAGCGGCGGCCCCTCGGCGCGCGGCGACGGCGGCGGCTATCCGGGACCGGCGGGCTACCCGGGCGGCTACCCTGGCACCGGCTATGGCACCGGCGGGCTGCCACCCGGCGGCGCTGGCTACGCCGGCGGCGGGCCCGGGCTCGACCCGGGCAACGCCGGCGGCCGAGCCGGGCTCGGCGGCGAGTCGTCGCGCGGTGCGCCTATCACCGGCGGCGGCGGCGGCGGCGGTGGGGGAACGCAGTACAACGACGGCCTCACCGGCATGATGGCGGTGAACCTGATCCGCGCCCACCGCGACGAGCTGATCCAGGCGTCGACCGGCAAGCTCGACCACATGGTGATCGACGTGGTCGGCAGCCTGTTCGACCAGATCCTGTCCGACTCGCGCGTGCCGCCGCAGATGGCGCGCGAGATCG
>JBDTUG010000366.1:0-4067 GCA_040007855.1 Caldimonas sp. | reverse complement strand
GACCTGCTCGAAGGCTTCGTCTCCAACAAGACGCGGCGCAAGTTCAAGGCGCGCCTGGCCTGGGACGCCAAGGAAGGCAAGGTCGTGTTCGCGTTCGAGCCGCGGCCGGTGCGCGTTCCAGCGGGAAAGAAGGCCGGCGCCGCCGGCGGGCCTTCAGCGGCGAAGGAGACTTCGGGGAACGACGGTGCGGCGGACCGAGCGGCGGCGAAGAAGGCGGCCGCCGGGAAGACGCCGGCGAAGAAGGCGGTGCTCAGGAAAGCGGCGGCGAAGAAACCCGCCGCCTGAGGGCTGCCGTCGCGCCGCCGACGCGGTGCCGTCCGACGCCGGCGCCGTGCCGGCGGGCGCACACTCGGCCGAACCGCAACGGCCCTGCGCCGCCGCCGAGGAGACGAAGATGAATCGAGCATCGTTCATGGGTTCGGCGCAAGCCGTGCTCCTCGCCGGCCTGGCCGGCCTCAGCCTGGCCGGGTTCGCGCAGGACACGGCGAAGAAACCGCCGCCCCGGCTGCCGCCGACCGGATCGCAGAGCACCGACATCCCGGCCGGCGTCGACACCGGCACGCCGACCACTAGCAAGGGGATGCCGCTCGGTACGCCGGTCCCGCCGGCGATGGCGGCCGATCGCGGCGACCAGAACAAGCGCTCGGCGGCAGCGCGGGCTGCGGCCCGCCCGGCGTCGTCGGCGCGCAGCCGGGACACGGTGCCGGCCGGCCCGGCCGTCCTCGGCGCCGAGACCAGCCGTACCGACCCGATGGCCGACGTTCCGGCCGGGCAACGCCCCCGGGCGAAGAAGCGAGCCTCGCCCTAGGCCGCGCGCCGGGTCGTCGCCTAGACCTGGGCGCCCACCGAGGCGGTCGCCACCAGCTCGTAGAAGAGCTCGAGCGAGGCCTTGCCCGGCACCGAATACGGGTCGAGCACGGCGCTCTCGGAGTACTTCAGCAGCAGCGCCGGGTTGAGCCGGTTCATGTTCACCTGGCCCATTGACCAGCCGGAAAACCGGCGCTCGCCGATCTCGTCGTAGCTGAGCAGGATCACCTCGCAGTGGCGCGGATCCTGGGCGATCCGGTTGTAGAGCGCGCTGACCGCGCCGCGGCTGCCCTCGAGCACCTGCAGGAAGATGTGCGCGCTGGCACAGTGGCAGAGCACGCCGGTCACGCCGCTGGCCGCGTTGTGTTCCTTCGACTTCTTGAGGATCGCGCTCAGCGCCTCGGCGTCGACCGACTCGACGGCGCGGCTTGCATACATCAGGCGGACCAGCATCTCAGCCTCGGTTCTTCTTGGTCAGGAGGGACAGGAACTCGCGGCGCAGGCTGGCGTCCTTCAGGAAGGCGCCCCGCATCATGCTGTTGGTCATCATCGATTCGTCGTCCTTGACGCCGCGCCAGTGCATGCAGAAGTGATCGGCCTCCATGACGATCGCCAGGCCGTCGGGCTTGACCCGGTCCTGCAGCTCGTTGGCGAGCATCGTCACCGCCTCTTCCTGGATCTGCGGCCGGCTCATGATCCAGTCGCAGATGCGCACGTACTTCGACAGGCCGATCAGGTTCGAGTGCTCGTTCGGCAGCAGGCCGATCCAGATCCGGCCGAGGATCGGGCAGAGGTGGTGCGAGCAGGCGCTGCGCACCTTGATGGGGCCGACGATCATCAGCTCGTTGAGGCGGGAGACGTTCGGGAACTCGGTGATCTGAGGCGCACCCACGTACCGGCCGCGGAAGACCTCGGTGAGGAACATCTTGGCGACGCGGCGGGCGGTGTCGGCGGTGTTGTGGTCGCTCTCGGTATCGATGACCAGCGAGCGCAGCACGCCTTCCATCTGCTTTTCGACCTCGGCCTGCAGCTCGTCGATCTCGCCGGGCTCGATGTAGGCGGCGATGTTGTCGTTGGCGTGATAGCGGCAGTCGGCGCCGATCAGCCGGTAGCGGATCCGGTCGGACGCCGGCAGCCGGGCGAGGTCGCTTTCGCTGCGGAAGATCGGGGTGGGTTTCTCGCCGGCCATGTCGTCGAAGGCGTGCCTGTCGGGTGGGGAAGCGAGCGTACCGCAGCGGCCCGGCGAGCGTCAGGGCGTTGCCGGCGAAAGGCCGGGCTGCGAGGAGGGCCTCGTAGACTGCCCCGATGCCCGCTCATCCGCCTTTCGCTTCCCTGCCGCTCGCACTGCTGCTCCTCCGGATGGCCGAGGCGATCGCCGCGGTGCGCGGCGGCGAGTCGCTCAACGCGGCCCTGGCGCGCTGCCCGGCCGAGGCCCGCCCGGGCACCCAGGCGCTGGCCTTTCACGCCCTGCGCTGGCTGGGCGCGGCCGACGTGGTGCGGCGGATGCTGGCGAAGAAGGTGCCGCCGCCGCGCACCGACGCGCTGCTGCTCGGCGCGCTCGCCCTGCTCTGGCCGCCCGGCAGCCCGCCCTATGCCGACCACGTGCTGGTCGACCAGGCGGTGTCGGCAGCCCGGGCGCGGGTGCCGGCGAGCGCGGCCTTCGTCAACGCCGTGCTGCGCCGTTTCCTGCGCGAGCGCGACGGGATCGTCGCCACCGCCGCGGCCGACCCGCTGGCGCGCTGGAACCATCCCGCCTGGTGGCTGGAGCGGCTAAGTGCCGACTGGCCCCAGCAATGGCAGGCGATCGCCGACGCCGACAACACCCATCCGCCGATGACCCTGCGCGCCAACGCCCGCCGCGGCACGGCTGAGGCCTACGTCGCCCGGCTCGCCGCCGCGGGCCTGCCGGCCGAGGCCGGGCCCGGCCACGCCGTCCGCCTGCTCCACCCGGTGCCGGTGGCGCGCCTGCCGGGCTTTGCCGAAGGGGATGTGTCGGTGCAGGATGCCGCAGCGCAACGCGCCGCCGAGCTGCTGGTCGCCTCGCCGCTCCGGCCGGGGGCGCGGGTCCTCGATGCCTGTGCCGCCCCGGGCGGCAAGGCCGCCCACCTGCTCGAGCTCGCCGACCTCGACCTGCTCGCAATCGACCGCGACCCGGCCCGGCTGGGCCGGGTCGACGAGACCCTGCACCGGCTCGGCCTCCAGGCGCGCACCCTGGCCGCCGACGCCGCCGAGCCGGCCGCGTGGTGGGACGGGCGCCCTTTCGACGCGATCCTGCTCGACGCGCCGTGCAGCGCCTCGGGCATCGTCCGCCGCCATCCCGACGTCCGCTGGCTGCGCCGCGCCGGCGACATCGCCGCCCTGGTGGAGACCCAGGCGCGCCTGCTCGATGCACTCTGGCCTCTGCTGGCGCCGGGCGGGCGCCTCCTCTACTGCACCTGCTCGCTGTTCAAGGCCGAGGGCCAGGCGCAGATCGACGCTTTTTTGCAACGGCGGGATGACGCGTCGGTTGCCGGGTCGCCCCCTTCGCCGGGCCACCTGCTGCCGCTGCCCGACAATCGAGAGACGCGGCCGGCGCCCGCGCCCGACGCGTCGGGCGACGGCTTTTTCCTGACGCTCATCGAGAAACACCGAGACCCCGCGAACCCATGACCTTGCCGCCGCCGCCCGGCTCGTTGCGCCGCCGCAGCCTGCTGCGCGCGTTCGGGGTCGCGGCGTTGCGCCTTGCGCCCGCCGCGACCGCCGCGGCCGCCCTGCTCGGCCGGGCGCCGGCGGCGCTGGCCGGCGCCGCCGAGCTCACCGGCTTCGAGCTCAGCCGCGACGAGGACGGCGTGCACCTCAGCTACGCCGTCGAATTCGACCTCGGCCGGAGTGTCGACGAGGCGCTGGTCAAGTCGGTGCCGCTCTTCTTCGTCGCCGAGGCAGAGATCTTCCGCGACCGCTGGTACTGGCGCGACCGCCGCGTCGCCCAGGCGGTGCGCATCTGGCGGATCGTCTACCAGCCGCTGACCTCGACCTACCGGGTCACGACCATCGGCGGCCTGAGCCAGACCTACCCGACCCGGGTCGAGGCGATCGCGTCGATCAGCCGCGCCGCCCGCTGGAAGGTCGCCGAGCCGGGCCAGATCGAGGAGGGCAGCCGCCACTACCTCGAATTCCATTTCCGGCTCGACACCACCCAGCTGCCGCGGCCGATGCAGATCGGCATCAGCGGCGAGCCCGACTGGCAGCTCTCCGTCAAGCGCACGCAGCGCATCAACTGA
>JBDTUG010000365.1:0-4125 GCA_040007855.1 Caldimonas sp. | reverse complement strand
CTTCCTGATGTTCGTGATCGGCCTCGAGTTCAACCTGCCGAAGCTGCGCAGCATGCGCAAGCTCGTGTTCGGGCTCGGCTCGAGCCAGGTCGTGCTGACCATGCTGGCCGCACTCGCCGGCAACGGCCTGCTGACCTGGGCGCTGACGCTGGCCGGGCGGGAAGGCCTGGGCCTGGGCTGGCAAAGCGCCGTCGCGCTCGGCGGCGCGCTGGCGATGAGCTCGACCGCGATCGTCGTCAAGTTGATGGCCGACCGGCTCGAGCTGGAAAGCGAGCACGGCCGGCGGGTGATGGGCGTGCTGCTGTTCCAGGATCTGGCGGTGGTGCCGCTGCTGGTGCTGATCCCGGCGCTCGGTTCGTCGCCCGAGGCGCTGCTCGGGGCGCTTGCGATCGCCTTCGTCAAGGCCGGCGCGCTGCTCGCGGTGCTGCTGGTCGGCGGGCAGCGCGTGATGCGCTGGTGGCTCACTCTGGTGGTGCGCAGGAAGAGCGAGGAGCTGTTCGTCCTCAACCTGCTGCTGGTCACGCTCGGCCTGGCCTGGCTCACCGAGCTGGCCGGTCTCTCGCTCGCCCTCGGCGCCTTCGTAGCGGGCATGCTGATCGCGGAGACCGAATACAAGCACCAGGTCGAGACCGACATCCGGCCTTTCCACGACGTGCTGCTCGGCCTGTTCTTCATCACCGTCGGCATGAAGCTCGACGCCATGTCTGTGCTGCTGCACTGGCCGCTCGTCCTCGTCCTGACCGTGCTGCCGGTGCTGTTCAAGTTCGCGCTCGTCACCGGCCTGGCGCGGGCCTTCGGCGCGGCCCCGGGCACCGCCCTGCGCACCGGCCTGTACCTGGCACAGGCCGGCGAATTCGGCTTCGTCCTGCTCGCGCTGGCGAGCGAGCGCGGCCTGCTGCCGACGGCCCTGCAAAGCCCGATCCTCGCCAGCATGGTGCTGTCGATGCTCGCCACGCCGCTCCTCTTCCTCTACAGCAACCAGATCGTCATGCGCCTGTCGGCCAACGACTGGCTGCTGCAGTCGGTGGCGATGACGACGATCGCCAAACGGGCGATCAACACCGAATCGCACGTCATCATCTGCGGCTTCGGCCGGAGCGGCCAGAATCTGGCCCGCCTGCTCGAGCTCGAGAAGATCGCCTACATCGCCCTCGACCTCGACCCCGACCGGGTGCGTCAGGCCGCCGCCGCCGGGCAGAGCGTCGTCTTCGGCGACGCGGCCCGGCTGCAGAGCCTGGTCGCCGCCGGCCTGGCACGGGCCAGCGCGGTCGTCGTCAGCTACCACGACACGCCCTCTGCGCTGAAGATCCTGCATCTGGCGCGCGCCCACGCGCCGCGGGTGCCGGTGGTGGTGCGCACCATCGACGACAGCGACATGGAGCACTTGCGCAGCGCCGGCGCCACCGAGGTGGTACCGGAAGCGATCGAAGGCTCGCTGATGCTGGCCAGCCACGCGCTGGCGCTGGTCGGCGTGCCGATGCGGCGGGTCCTGCGTCTGGTGCAGGAGCAGCGCGACGCGCGCTACGGCCTGCTGCGCGGCTACTTCCACGGCGCCGACGACGACACCGCCGACGAGCTCCAGCACGCACGCCTGCTGAGCGTGACCCTGCCGCCCGGCAGCGAGGGTGTAAGCCGCATGCTGGGCGAGCAGGCGCTGCCGGAAGGCGGCGTCACGGTCGTCTCGCTGCGCCGCGCGTCGGGCGCCGTGCTGCGGCCCGACGCCGGGCTTACGCTCGCCGAGGGCGACACGCTGGTGCTGTCGGGCCTGCCGGAGGCGCTGGCCCTGGCCGAAGAACGGCTGCTGAAGCTCTAACTAACCAAGTGGTCTGCGGCCGGAGCGCGGCGTCGTGGCCAGCGCGGTCCGGCCAGCCGCCCGGGGGGCGGACCGGCGCGCCGAAGCTCTAGGTGACGGGCGCCTGGCGAGCGACGGTCGCCCGGAACCGGGTGGCCATCACGGCGCCAGCGGCTCTCAGCAGCTCGAGGGCAAGCGCCGGGGAGCGCTGCGCCAGTTCTTCCATGCGCTGGCCGCGCAGCGCCCAAACGACGCAGGGCGTCATCGCCTCGACGTTGGCGGTGCGCGGCGTGTCGCCGAACAGGCCCGGCTCGCCGACCACGGCACCGGCGCGCAGGATCGCCACCTTGTTGCTGCCGGGCGGGCCGCCGGTCACGAACACCTGCATGCTGCCCTGGGAGATGAAGTACATCGACCGGTCGGCATCGCCCTGCTTGATGAGCAGGTCGCCGGCGCGGATCTCGTAGCGGGCGAGGTAGGGAGCGATGACGCGCCAGTTCTCGAGCGTGAGCCGGGCGCGAAAGGCGTCTTCCGCGTTGAGCGTCTGCACCGCGCTGACGAGCTCGTCGATTTCCATGATTTGCCTCCCGCACTACGGGCCGCCCGTTCCCTCGCCCGGTCCGCGCACTGACGGCGATTATCGATGGCGGTGGCGGCGCAACAAGGCCGCTCGTGCACACCAGGCTGCGCATTCGTCACGCTCCTGACCGATCGCTGGTCGCGCCGGTTCACTTGCCGATGCAGAAGCGGCCGAAGATCGCGCCGAGCAGGTCGTCGGCGGAGAACGCGCCCGTGATCTCGCCGAGCGCGTCGTGCGCCGCCCGCAGCTCCTCGGCGACGAGCTCGAGCGCGGCATCGCCGGCCGCGCCGTGGGCCTCGGCCTGGCCGAGATGTGCGCGGGCGCGTCGGAGCGCGTCGACGTGGCGGGCGCGGGCGTGCAGGACGCCCTCGCCGGCCGCCTGCCAGCCGGCCCGGCCGAGCAGCACGCGGCGCAGGGCGTCGAGCCCGGCGCCGGTCAGCGCCGAGACGACGAGGGCCTCGACGCCGGATGCGGCAAGCGCATCGGCGCTCGCCGCATCCGCCTTGTTGAACACCTCGAGCACCCGTCCGGCGGCAGACGCCGTGGCCAAGCGGGCGGCGATACGCGCTTCCCCGGCGTCGTAGGCGGCTTCGCCGATCCGCGTCAGGTCGCGCAGCAAGACGACCGTATCGGCCGCATCGATGGCCGACCAGGAACGGGCGATACCGATCGTCTCGACCGCATCACCCGCCTCGCGCAGGCCGGCGGTGTCGACAACGTGGACCGGCACGCCTTCGATCTGCACCGTCCCGCCGATCCGGTCGCGGGTCGTGCCGGGGATGGCGGTGACGATGGCGAGCTCGGCGCCGGCCAGGGCGTTGAGCAGCGAGCTCTTGCCGACGTTCGGCTGGCCGGCGAGAACGACCCGGATCCCCTCCTGCAGCAGCGCCCCCTGACGCGCCGCGGCGAGCACCACGTCGAGCTGCGCAATCGCCGCGGCGAGGCGCTGGCGAGCCCCCGCCCGCTCGAGGAACTCGGCCTCTTCCTCGGGAAAGTCGAGGGTCGCCTCGACCAGCAGGCGGAGCTCGACGATCCGGGCCGCGAGCGCGTCGATCTCCTTCGAGAACGCACCATCGAGCGAGCGCGCCGCAGCGCGCGCCGCCGCTTCGGTGCTGGCGTCGATCAGGTCGGCGACCGCCTCGGCCTGGGCCAGATCGAGCTTGTCGTTGAGGAAGGCGCGCTCGGTGAACTCGCCCGGCCCGGCCAGGCGAAGGCCGGGCAGGCACGCGCGACCGGTGCCCGGATCGGCCTCGGCGGCGACTTCCAGGCAACGCGCCAGCAGCAGCTGCAGGACGACCGGCCCGCCGTGCGCCTGCAGCTCGAGCACGTCTTCGCCGGTATACGAGTGCGGCGCCGGGAAGTGGATCGCCAGGCCCCGGTCGATCGGCACGCCGTGCCGGTCGGCAAAGGCGGCCCGGGTCGCCTGACGCGGGGCGAGCGAACAGCCGCACAGGGCCCGGGCGAACGGCATCAGGGCCCGGCCGGAGATGCGAACGATGCCGATCGCGCCGCGTCCGCTCGCGGTGGCGATGGCAACGATCGGCTCGGCGTGGCGAGGCAGCGCGCTCATCGCGGGCGACCGGTCGCTAGTGGTGTGCCACTAGTTCACGCCGAGCCGCTTGTTGATCACGTACTGCTGGGCGATCGACAGGATGTTGTTGGTCAGCCAGTACAGCACCAGACCGGCCGGGAAGACGAAGAACATCACCGAAAAGATCAGCGGCATGATCCACATCATCCGCGCCTGCACCGG
>JBDTUG010000364.1:0-4144 GCA_040007855.1 Caldimonas sp. | reverse complement strand
ATGCCGAGCAGTGCTTTCACCGCGACATCGCGCCCGACAACGTGATCCTGCTGAAGGGCAGCAACCGGCCGCTGCTGCTCGACTTCGGCGCGGCCCGGCGTGTCATCGGCGACATGACGCAGGCGCTCACGGTGATCCTCAAGCCCGGCTACGCGCCGGTCGAGCAGTACGCCGAGGTGCCCGGCATGAAGCAGGGCCCGTGGACCGACGTCTACGCGCTGGCCGCGGTCGTCTGCTACGCCATCACCGGCAAGACGCCGCCGACCTCGGTTGGCCGGCTGATGAACGACAACTACGTGCCGATGACGAAGGCCGGTGCCGGCCGCTACAGCCCGGCCTTCCTGGCGGCGATCGACCGCGCCCTGGTCGTCAAGCCGGAGCAGCGCACCCAGTCGATCGACGCCCTGCGCAGCGACCTCGGCATGGCGGCGAGCGACCCCGATCCGGCGCGGACCGAACGGCGCAGCCGCTCGGCGGCCTCGATCGCGGCCAGCCTGCCGGCCGGCGCCGCGGTCGCGCGCAAGAGTCGCACCGGTGTCTTCGCCGGGGTAGGCCTGCTCGTCGTCCTGGCGATCGCTGGCGGTCTCTATGCCTGGCTGGGCGCAAAGCCGACCGCGCAGACCCAGGTCGCGGCGACGGCACTGCCCGGCGCGACGACCCCGGTAGTGCCGGCGCCGATGCCCGCGGCATCGCCGGCGGCGACCGCCCCGGCCGATCCGCCACCGGCCACGCTTCCGGAGCGCGCCGCGCCGATCCCGGCGGTGCCGGCCGGGCCGTTCGATCCGGTGCGCGAGTTCGAGCGGGTCGCGGCCGCGCAGTCGCCCGACCACAAGGTCGAGGCCGCTGCCGACAAGCCGCAGCTGCGCATCAACAAGGACAAGATGACGTTCAAGGTGAAGACCGAGAAGGAAGGCCATCTCTACGTCCTGATGCATGGCACCGACGGCGCGATCATCCAGCTGTTCCCGAACGCCGAAGCCAGGAACAACCGGATCCGCGCCGACGCCACGCTGTCGCTGCCGCCGGGCAAGGGCAACTGGGACATTGGCGTCGGCGGGCCCGCTGGCACCGACCACCTGATCGCGATCGTCTCGAAGTTCCCGCGCGACTTCTCCGGGCTCGGCCTGAAGGTGCGCGACGGCTTCGCCCAGACGAGCACCAGCGAAGCCGGCGCCGTGGCCAAGGGGCACGGGGCGGGCGCGGCGTCGATCTTCGCCGGGCGGCCGATCTGCCAGCAGCCCTGCACGGACGACTACGGTGCGGCGCTGTTCACGGCCGAAGAGATCAACTGATGCCGGCCGACCCGGCCGCGACCTGGGAGCTCCGATGAGCGACGACGCAAGCGACGACTGGACCCCCGACTTCGGCACGCTCGATGCGGCCGCGCCGCCCTGGGCGGCCAAGCGCCCGGTGCGGATCGCCGTGCTCGGCGACTTCAGCGGTGGTGCCGCCGCCGGCCGCCTCGAGACGGGCGACGCGCTGGCCCGGCGCAAGATGATCCCGGTCGAGTTCGACACGCTCGAAGACGCGCTCGCCCGCCTCGAGGTCAAGCTCGCACTGCCGATCGGCGAAGGCGGCGACGGCGTGGAGGTGGAGTTCGGCGAACTCGACAGCTTCCACCCCGATGCGCTGTACCGCGAGCTGCCGATGTTCAAGGCGCTCGCCGACCTGCGCAAGCGCCTCAACAACACCGCCACCTTCGCCAAGGCGGCGGCCGAAGTGCAGGCGATGGCGGGTGGGCCGAAGCGGCGCGCATCGCGCAGCGGCCGGCGGCGGTCGAAGAGCGGTGCGCCGGCGGCCGACGCAACCTTGTCCGACTTCGCCCGGCTGACCGGCATCGCCCCCGAGCTGCGCGTCGACGCGCCGGTCGAGGCCCTGCTGAAGCGCATCCTGGGGCCGTTCGTCACGGCGGCGCCCGACCCGAAGCGCGACGCGCTCGTCGCCACCGTCGACAGCGCCCTGTCCGACGCGATGCGCACCGTGCTCCACCAGAGTGAGTTCCAGAACCTCGAGGCGCTTTGGCGCGGCATGGACATGCTGCTTCGGCGGATCGAGACCGGGCCCTCGCTCCAGGTGCTGCTGGTCGACGTCTCGGCCGAGGAGTTCGCCGCCGATCTGAGCGGGGCGAGCGAGCTCTCCGAAACCGGCCTGTACTCGATGCTGGTCGACAAGCCCTCGCAGGACAAGGCGGGCGGCGCTTCCCTCATCCTCGGCCTCTACCAGTTCGAGCCGACCCCGCCGCACGCCGAGCTGCTCGGTCGCATGGCGAAGATCGCGCATGCTGCCGGTGCGCCGTTCCTCACCTCGATCCACAGCGACGCCTTCACCGATCGCCGCAATCCGCCGCATCCCTTGATCGCTCAGGCGCTCGAGGCCCTGCGCGGCCTGCCGGAGTCGTCGCACCTGGCGCTGCTCTCGCCGCGCTTCATGCTGCGCCACCCGTACGGCAAGAAGAGCGACCCGATCAGCGCCTTCGCCTTCGAGGAGTTCACTCCCGAGGAGGGCTTGCGCGGCATGCTGTGGGGGCACCCGGCCCTGCTCGCCGCCGCCCTGCTCGCCGCGCCGACCGGCAGCACGCTGTCGATTGGCGACCTGCCTTTCCACTACGTCGTCGATGGCGACGGCGATCAGGTGGCGCTGCCCACCACCGAGCGCCTCGTCAACCTGGCCGGCGCGGAGATGCTGCGTCGGGTCGGCATCGACGCCCTGATGGCGCATAAGGGTCAGCCCGAGCTGCGGATCGCCGGTCTCGACACGGTCAGCGGCGAGCCGATCGCCCTGCCCGGGATGGCCAGGCCGGCGTCGCGGATGACCTTCGCGACGACGCTGCAAGGCAAGCTCGCCGATGCCGACGTCGCCAAGCCGGCCAAGGCAGGCAAGGCTCCGGCCAAGGCGAAAGCGCCGGCCGCCGACGAAGACGATCAGGCGAGCGCCGGCGCCGATGCCGGCTCGGCGGATGCCGACAGCGCGGAAGACACCAGCCTCGCGGACCTGCTCGCCAGCCTGGGCGAGGATGGCAGCGGCACGCCCGAACCGGCGGCCGATGCTGGCGCTGCCGAGGAAAGCGCGGCCGCCGCCGACGACGAGATGGACCCGGACCTGGCGGCCCTGCTCAAATCGCTGGAAGGCTGAGCGGCGAGCCGAGGTTGCGGCCCAGGCCGCTAGCTAGCTAAGGCTCGTCTGCGTCGTCCGGCGCTTCGCCAGGACGGGCCGGCACGCGATAGCCTTCCGACGCCCATGCGCCCAGGTCGGCGCCGCGGCAGCGCGGGCTGCAGAACGGCCGGTACGGATTGCTCGTCGCGTATAGACTGTCGCCGCCGCAGCCGGGGCAGCGCACGACGCGCGGCGGCGGCGGCTTCGCCTCGCCCGGGGGTCCGGCGGCCGCCGCCATGTCAGTTACAGAGGGTGAGCTCGAAGCCGGTGTCGCCGGTGGCCGGACGCAGCCGCCCATCGGCCTCCTGGCGCATCAGGCGCACCTGGACCATCAGGCGATGGCCGCTGATCTCGGGAACTACCTCGGCGCCGGCATCGAGGCGGACCCGCATCAGCTGGTAGACACGGCCGGCGGCGAGGCTTTGCGAATACTGGCCGCCGATCGCCATGACCTTGTGCGGCGCGCCCGAGTCGCGCAACAGGCCGAGCAGCACCTGCAAGGCCTCGGCCAGCGGCATCAACGTCGCCACCCATTGCAGCAGGTCGGCGCGGCGCCGGTTGGGCGCGTGCTGCTGCCACGCGTAGTAGGCCGGAAGGTCGAACTCGCAGGTGCCGCCGGGAATGCTGATCCGGCTGCGGATGCTCATCAGCCATTCGTTGCTCGCCAGCACTGCGCCCGCCTTGCCCGACACTTGGTTGAGGCGGCCGAAGGCGCCGTCGATGCGGCCGATCGTCTCGTCGAGCACGCGCTCGGAGATCGACGGGTTGCCGCGATAGCCGGCGAGCTGCTGGCGGTGCTTGTCGAGCTCCTTCAGCAGGTCGGACTTCAAGTCGGCGCGCGAACCCACGTCCATGATCTCGAAGATTGTCGCCAGCGCATGGTGGTGATCGACCGGCGCCTCGCGCTCGATCAGCTGGCCGAGCCGGTCGAACAGATGCTCGAGCCGCAGCATCGTGCGGATGCTCTCGTTGAACGGGTACTCGTAGAGGA
>JBDTUG010000363.1:0-4148 GCA_040007855.1 Caldimonas sp. | reverse complement strand
GCGCAGCAGGCCGCGGTCGGCGATGCGGAAGTTGCGCGCCGTCATGCCGGTCATCTTGTGCACCGCCTGCTCGAGCGAGAAGAGCTTGCGCTCGCGCCAGTAGCGCGCGAACACGCGCGGAAAGGCGCCCCACAGGCGCGGGTGCGGGTGGCGGTCGTGGGGCAGGCCGTCGGAGCCGATCATGGTGCGCGGATGCGCGATCACGCGCTCGACATCGGCTTCGTCGATCTGGAAATAGCAGGCACCACCCGGCATCAGGCGCCGGCAGGCGGTCTTCTGGTCGACGCCCCACTCGGCCGCCACGTCGGCCAGCATGCGGCCGGTGACCTCGGGGAAGGCGTCGCTCCAGGTCAGCATGACGTCGATCACGCCGTCGACCAGGTCTTCGCGCAGCACCGTGGAGCCGGCCACGTAGGGGTAGACGTCCATCGCGATGTCCTGCCGCGCGGCCAGCGAATCGATCAGCGGCAAGGTCTCGCGGGTGCGGCCCCAGTTGGCCGGGCCGGCGCACTTGTGGTGCGAGATGACCAGCGGCAGGCCGGCCTCGAAGGCGCAATCGCCGGCCTCCTGCAGCGACTCGATGATGCTTGCCATCTCGCTGCGCAGGTGGGTCGTGTAGACGCCGCCGTGGCAAGCGACGATGCGGGCGAGCCCGGTCACCTCGTCGGCGGGCGCGGCGAAGGCTTCCTCGTAGAACAGGCCCGACGACAAGCCGAACGCGCCGTCGGCCATGCAGGCGTCGAGCAGTGCGGCCATGTGCGCGCGTTCGTCGGCCGTGGCGGCGCGCGCCAGGTCGGCGACGGCGGCGAAGCGCAAGGTGGTGTGGCCGACCAGCGCCACCACGTTGACGGCCGGCCGCGCCGCCGTCACGGCGTCGCGGTAGGCGCCCATCGTCGGGTAGCGGAAGGAGCCGGCGCCGAGCAGGTTGAGCGGCGGCCGGGCCGCGTCGGTGACGTAGGGCACGAGCGAGATGCCGCAGTTGCCGGTGACCACGGTGGTGATGCCCTGCGACAGCTTGGGCAGGTAGGCCGGCGTGTCGAGCACGATGGCGTCGTCGTGGGTGTGGGCGTCGATGAAGCCGGGCGCGATCACCTGGCCGCGGCAATCCAGCACCTCGAGGTCTTCGGCAACGAGGCCGTCGGGCAGGCGTGCGCGCAGGCCCTCGCCGACGCTGTTGATGCGCCCGCCGACAAGCAGCACGTCGCCGTGCCACGACGGGCCGCCGCTGCCATCGACGACGAGGCCGTCTTCGAGAAGGACGGGGGCGAAACTCATGGCGGATCTCCTCCTTCGCGGACGTCCACGCCATGCTCCTGCAGTGCGGCGCGCACGCTCTGCAGGCGCTGCACGGCGGAGACACCGCGGCGCTGCGCGACCAGCACGGCCAGGACCTCGATGGCAGTGAGATGGGTCAGGTAGGCGTCGATGCCGACGTGCATGACCGCGTCGTCGAGCACGGTCAGCGCCAGCAGGATGTCGCTGCGGTCAGCCAGCGGCGTGCCCGGCTGCGTCAGAGACACCACGCGCGCGCCCTGGCGGCGCGCGATGTCCACGGCGTCGAGCAGCGAAGGCAGGCCGCCGACGTGCGACACCGCGATCACGACGCCGCGCGCGTCCTGCGCCGCAGCGGCGACGCGCTGCAGGTGGTAGTCGACCCAGGCGTTTGCCGACAGGCCGAGGCGGAACAGCCTGGCCTGCAGATCCTGCGCCATGAACCACGACGTGATGCCGGTGGCGAACAGGTCGATGTGGCGCGCGCCGTCGATCGCGCTCACTGCCGCCTCGAGCGTGGCCAGCGAGAGCTGCGAGCGCACGCCGGCCACGGTGGCCGCGGCGCTGCGCGTGACCTTGGCGACGATGTCCTCGACGCTGTCGCTGACGTTGACGCGGCGGTGCAGCGGCGAGCCGCCGAGCGCCAGCTCGTGGGCCAGCGCGAGCTTGAACTCGCGCAGACCGGCGAAGCCGAGGTCGCGGCAGGTGCGCATCACCGTAGGCACGGAGCTGTGCGCGCGCCGCGCCAGCAGCTCGAAGCTTTCGGCCAGCACGCGGTCGGGGTCTTCGAGCATCACGTCGAGGATTGCGCGTCGTGCCGGCGGAGCCGTTTCGCGAAGCAAGGCGACGCGCTGCAGCAGGCCGGAGTTGATCATGCCGTTCATGGTCAGAACACCATGACCGCCGCGTCGACGACACGGTAGTCGGCGTCGACCATCGGCATCCAGTGCCACTTGTCAAAGGTGGTGCAGGGGTGCGAGATGCCGAGGCCGATGCGTTCGCCGACCTGCGGGGCGAGCGCCACGTCTGCGTCGTCCCAGCGCAGGTGGGCATGCTGGTCGTTGAGGCCGGTGATCTTCCAGCTTGCGGGCACGGCGCCGGTGGCCAGGGCGCCGCGCGGCGCGCGGGCGATCGGCATCGGCAGCTCGATGTCGAAGGAGAGATCGCGCCGGCCGACCGCGAGGATCGCCAGCCCCGGCTCCGGGCACGACTGCACGTGCGCCCAGACCTCGAGCGCCGGCCGCAGGCTCTCGCCCTGCGCGCAGCCGAGTCGCGCCTCGACGGCGTTGACGTAGCGCTTGTAGTTGCCGTGGTCGTGGGTGACGTAGCAGCCCGAGCGCAGCAGGCCGCGCACCGGCCGGCCGAGCGCGGGCGTGAGGCGGGTCGCGACGAGATCGAAGATCGCCGAGCCACCGGCCGAGAGCAGCACTTCGTCGCTGTCGAACAGGCCCTTCTCGTGGCAATGGCGGGCGATCGCATCGACGCGGTCCATCAGCGCCGCGGCGAACGGCAGGTCGGTGGCGTCGCCCTTCGCGCCGAGACCTTCATAGCATTCGATGCCCACCAGGCGCACGGCCGGGCTAGCGTGCAGGCGCTCGGCCAGGGCGACTGCCTCGTCGTGCGTACGGCAGCCGGTGCGCCCGCCGGGCAGGCCGAGCTCGAGCAGCGCCTCGAACGGCGGGTGGCCGGCGTGACGCTCGGCCCAGGCTTCGATCAGGGCGAGCTGCGCCGGCGAGTCGACGAGGAAGACGACGCGAAGCCCGGCATGCTCGCGGCGCAGCAACTGGATCGCGGCCAGGTCGCGGTCGCCGAGCACCTGGTTGGCGATCAGCGCGTTGCGCACCCCCGCGGCAGCGCCGACGGCGAGCTGGGTCACCGTCGCGAAGGTGATGCCCCAGGCGCCGGCCGCGAGCTGGCGCGCGAAGAGCTGGGGAGACATCGTCGTCTTGCCGTGCGGCGCGAGGTCGATCCCCCACCGCCGCGCCTGGCCCTGCAGCCAGGCGACGTTGTGATCGACGGCCGCGCGCTTCAGGAGCGCGATCGGCAGCGGCAGGTCGCCGGCGAGCACGTTCCAGCCGCGGCCGGCGATGGCGCTGCGGCGCATCGGCGGCGCGTCTTGCGGGAAGCCCTTGAAGCCGGGGCCGATCAGGGGGTCGAGCAAGTCGTCGGCGGTCATGGTGCGGGCGGGTTGATGAGGTCGATGCGGATGCAGGCCGAGAAACGGCCCGGGCTGCGTTCTTCGAGCGGCGGCAGCGTCTCGGCGCAGGCCGCGATGGCATGCGGGCAGCGAGTGCGGAACACGCAGCCCGAGGGCGGCGCCAGCGGGCTGGGAATGTCTCCCATCAGCGGCACGGCCACGCTCTCGACCAGCGGGTCGGGCTTCGGGCTCGCGGCCAGCAGAGCCTGCGTGTACGGATGCAGCGGCCGGGCGAACAGATCGTCGGTGGGCGCGATCTCCATCACGTGGCCGAGGTAGAGCACGACGACGCGATCGCACAGGTATTCGACGACATCGAGGTCGTGCGAAATGAAAAGCATCGTCAGCGACAGGCGCTCGCGCAGGTCGGCGAGCAGGTTGATGACCTGCGACTGGATCGACACGTCCAGCGCCGACAGGGGTTCGTCGGCGACGATGAATTCCGGCTCGACGGCGAGCGCGCGGGCGACGCCGATGCGCTGCCGCTGCCCGCCCGAGAACTCGTGCGGATAGCGCTGCGCGTGCTCGGCGCGCAACCCCACCAGCTCGAGCAGTTCGGCGATGCGCCGCTCGCGTTCGCCCGGGCCGCGAGCCAGGCCGTGGGTGGAGAGCGCCTCGCCGAGGGTCGCGCCGATCCGCATCTTCGGGTTCAGGCTCGCATACGGGTCCTGGAAGATGA
>JBDTUG010000362.1:0-4148 GCA_040007855.1 Caldimonas sp. | reverse complement strand
CATCCGCTCTGGATCGTCTACTCGAGCGGCACGACCGGCCTGCCGAAGGCGATCGTCCACGGCCATGGCGGCGTGATGATCGAGGCGCTCAAGCTCGGCCTGCACAACAACCTGGGCGCCAGCGCCGAGACCGGCGACCGCTTCCACTGGTACTCGTCGACCGGCTGGATCATGTGGAACTGCCAGATGCACGGGCTGCTCGGCGGCACCACGATCTGCCTGTTCGACGGCAGCCCGGCCGGACGGTCCGGTGCCGCCGACTGGTCGACGCTGTGGCGCTTTGCCGCGGCCACCGGCGTCACCTTCTTCGGCTCCGGCGCGGCGTTCTATGCCAGCTGCCTGAAGGCCGGCGTCGAGCCGGCGCGCGTGGCCGACCTGGCGCGGCTGCGCGGCGTCGGCGCGACCGGCTCGCCGCTGGCGATCGAGTGCTATCACTGGGTCCACGAGCAGCTGCCGAAGGTCGACGGCCGCGACATCTGGCTGACGCCGATGTCCGGCGGAACCGACTTCGCGGGCGCCTTCATCGCCGGCCTGCCGACCCTGCCGGTGATCGCCGGCGAGATGCAGTGCCGCTGCCTCGGCGCCGCCGTCGAGGCCTGGAGCGAGCCCGATGCCGCCGGCACCGGCCGCCCTCTCGTCGGCGAGGTCGGCGAGCTGGTCTGCACCCGGCCGATGCCGTCGATGCCGCTCTGCTTCTGGGCCGACCCGGGCAACCGCCGGTACCACGAGAGCTACTTCGGGATGTACACCGGCCGTGACGGCGCCGCGGTCTGGCGCCATGGCGACTGGATCGTGATCACGCCGCGCGGCGGCGCCATCATCTACGGCCGCAGCGACGCGACCATCAACCGGCACGGCATCCGGATGGGAACGGCCGAGCTGTATCGCGCCGTCGAGGTCCTGCCCGAGGTGCTCGATTCGCTGGTCGTCGACCTCGAATACCTCGGCCGCGAAAGCTACATGCCGCTGTTCGTCGTGCTGCGCGAAGGCCTGGTGCTCGACGACGATCTGGTCCGGCGCCTCAAGGCCGGCATCAAGGCTGCGCTGTCGGCGCGCCACGTGCCCAACGAGATCTTCCAGGTGGCGGCGATCCCGCGCACCCTGTCAGGCAAGAAGATGGAGCTGCCGGTGAAAAAGCTGCTGCTGGGCAGCGCGCCCGAGGAGGTGTTCAAGCTCGACGCGATGGCCAACGCCGCCAGCGTCGAGTGGTTCACCGCCTTCGCGAAGCGGCGCGCCGCCGCCTGATCAGCGCGCCAGCAGGTGCGGAAGCCACAACGACAGCGCCGGCACATAGGTCACGATCAGCAGCGCCGAGCATATCGCAGCGTAGAAGGGCCATAGTCGCTCGACACCTCTATGAAGGGCAGGTTGAAGACGTTGAGGTCGTCGACCACCGGACCCATCGCGCCGACCGAGATGCGCGCGATCTGCAGCGCGCCGACCTGCGCCTGCTCGATCATTTCCTTCTCGCCGCCGAGCTGCATCGACGGGTACATCTGGATCGAAATCCGGCCGTTGGTCTGCGCCTCCAGCTTCTTGCCCATGCGCATGATCGCCTCGACGGTCGGGTAGCCGAGCGGGTGGACGTCGGAGGCCTTCCAGACGACCTTCGTCTGTGCCGCGGCGAGAAGCGAAAGCGCGCCCGCGGCAAGCACCAGGGCTGCTGCACCAAGCCTGACCAGAATACGATTGTTCCTTACTGCGTGGCGGTCAGGCCGCCATCGACATAGAGCACCTGGCCGGTCACGAAGGCCGCCCCGGCACTGCAGAAGAACAGGGTCGCGCCGACGACGTCCTCGGGCTCGGCGACGCGGCCGAGCGGAATGCGGGCCAGGATCTGCGCGCGCGTCACCGGGTTGGCGAGCCAATGCTTGCCCATCTCGCCGCGCACCACCGTGGGCGCTACGCCGTTGACAGTGATGCCGTGCCGCGACAGCTCGACCGCGTGCTGCCTGATCAGCAGCACCAGCGCCCCCTTGGTTGCGCAGTAGGCGGAGTAGCCGCGGTCGCGCATGCCGAGCTGGGCGCGCACCGAGAGCACGTGGACCTGGCGGCCGGGTCGGCGTCCTGCCTCGGCGCCCGCCACCTGGTGGCGTGCCACCGCCTGGCTGAGGAACATCGCTGCCTTGAGGTTGACCTGCACGACCTCGTCGAACGCAGTCTCGGTCACGTCGGCGTGGCGCTGCTCGCGCTGGATGCCGACGCAGTTGATCAGCAGGTCGAGGCCGCCGAAGCGCTCGGCCACGGCGTCGGCCGCGGCGCGGATCGAGGCCACGGAGCGTGCGTCCATCGCCAGGCCGAAGGCGTCATGGCCGGCGGCGCGCAGGCCGGCCGCGAGCGTCTCGGCCTTCGCCGGGTCGCGGCCGGCGACGGCGACCCGTGCCCCGCCCAGCGCCAGCCCCCAGGCGATCGCCTCGCCGATGCCGCCGTAGCCGCCCGGCACGAAGGCGACGCGCCCGCGCAGGCCGGCGGGGTCGGCGAGCAGGCTCGCGTAGTCGGGTCGCTCGGAAGGGCCTTCGTCCATCGTCAGTCCATCAGCAGGCCGCCGTTGAGATCGAGGATCTCGCCGGTGATGAAGCCCGACAGGGGCGAGGCGAGAAAACGAACCACGTGCGCGAACTCCTCCGGCTCGCAGAAGCGGCCGACCGGAATCTGCGCCAGCAGCGCCTGGCGCTGCGCCTCGTCGAGCTGCTCGGTGACCATCGGCGTGCGCACGTAGGCCGGAGCGATCGCGTTGGCGGTGACGCCGTGGGCGGCGAGCTCGCGCGCCAGCGAGAAGGTCAGCGCGCCGAGCGCGCCCTTGGACACGGAGTAGGCGGTGCCCGCGGTCAGGCCCCCGGTCTTGGCTGCCAGGGAGCTGGTGTTGACGATCCGGCCCCAGCGCCGCGCCTTCATCGCCGGCACGACTGCCTTGGCCCAGAACATCGCGCCGTCGAGGTTGCTGCCCAGCACCCGGCGCCACTCGTCGACACCGGTCGCCTCGATCTTGTGGTTGGAGAGGATGCCGGCGTTGTTGACAAGCACGTCGACCTCGCCGAGCGCGGCGACGATCCTGAGATGCGCGGCGGCGACCGCGGCCGGATCGCTGATGTCGCAGGCGAGCGGAAGCAACGCGTCGCCGTGGTCGGCCCGAAGCCTTTCCATCGAGCCTTCATGGAGGTCGATGCCGGCGACCCGGCAGCCGTCCTCGAGCAGCACCCGCACCACCGCGCGACCCATCGTGCCGCCGGCACCGGTGACGACGGCAACCTTGTCTTGCAAGGGACCAGGGGTCATGTGTCGAGGACGCTCTTCTTGCCGAACAGGCCGCGCGAGCGAAAGGTCACGACGGCGATGAACAGCAGATACATCGACAGCAGCGACCACTCGGAAGCGTACGCGCCGGTCAGGCCCACCGCCATCCCGACCAGCAGGCCGGCGAGCACGGCGCCCCACAGGCTGCCGACCCCGCCGAGGACGATGATGAGAAAGGCCGGCACCACCGCGTCGACGCCGACCTGCGGCCGGACGCCCCAGATCGGCGCCATCGCGACGCCGGCGATCGCCGCCAGGCCGACGCCGAGAGCGAAGACGAAGAGGCGCAGGCGCGCCAGGTTGATGCCGAGGGCGCGCACCATCTCGCTGTCGTGGGCGCCGGCCTTGACGATCGCGCCGTACGGCGTCTTCTCGAGAAAGTACCAGAGCAGGCCGATCATCAGGCAGGCGAAGCCGGCAGCGAAGAAGCGGTAGCGCGACCAGATCAGGTCGCCGAGCAGGAAGGCGCCGGAGATCGCGTCGGGCACCGGCAACTGCTTTTCGGCGGACCCCCATACGGCGCGGATCGCCTCCTCGATCACCAGCGCTGCGCCGAAGGTGAGCAGCAGGCCGTAGAGCGGGTCCTTGCCATAGGTGCGGCGCAGGCAGAGCTCGATCAGCATGCCGAACACGCCGACCACCACCGGCGCCAGCAGCAGAGCGACTGCGTAGCGGGTGCCGAGCGGCAGCGCGAGGTACGCTGCCTGCAGCTCGGGGAACCAGCCGAAGCGTGGCGTGACGATGAAGATCGCCACGTACATGCCGAGCGCGAAGAGCGAGCCGTGTGCCAGGTTGATCGTCTCCATCACGCCGACGATCAGCATGAAGCCGAGCGCGATCAGGGCGAACAGCAG
>JBDTUG010000361.1:0-4171 GCA_040007855.1 Caldimonas sp. | reverse complement strand
TGATGGCGGTGGGGATGCTGCTCTGGGCGGTCGAGTGGCGGCTCGCGTCGTGGGGCTTCGTCGCGGCGCTGCTGCTCGTGATCCGGCCGGTCGCGGTCGCGGTCGGCCTGTTCCGCTCCAAGACCTCGGGTTCGCAACGCGGCCTGATCGGCTGGTTCGGCATTCGCGGCATCGGCTCGTTCTTCTACCTGATGTATGCGATGAACCATGGCATCGATCGCGAACTCGCGGCCAACCTCGGCGCGCTGGTGTTCTCGACGGTCGTGGTGTCGATCGTCGTCCACGGCGTCTCGGTGACGCCGCTGATGGCGCTCTACGAACGCCGGAAGCGGCGCGCCGCGAGGGCCTGACTATCATCGCCGCGATGGATTTTTCACCCCTGCCGATGCGCGACGCGCCGCCCTCCGCCGGGCGGCGCCGCGCCGCGCGGCGCGTTGCGCTGGCCGTGGTGCTGGCCGGCACCGACCTGCCGGCGCTCGCCGCGGGAAATGCGAGCGACGACCCGCGCATCGCCCGCACCTTCACCGCCTTCTGCGACACCCTCGTTCCGGCCGACGCGCTCACGCCCGCCGCCTCGGCGCTGGGCGTGCCGAGCGCGATCCTCGCCGAGGTGACGGGCCATCCGCTCGGCGAGCGCCTGGTCGCCGCCGGCTGCGCCTGGCTCGACGCGGCGTGCCGCGGCGACTTTGCCGGTTCCGCCGAAGCCGAGCGCAACGCTGCGCTCGAGCGGATGCAGGCGATGCCCTGGGAGTCGCCGGCCGGGCGCTTTTTCGGCGTCATGCGCAACACCGTGATGGCCGACTACTATGCGCAGCCGCTCGCCTGGCGTGGCCTCGCGCTCGACCGGCCGCCGCAGCCGCTCGGCTTCTTCGACGCGGTGCGCTAGGACCGGTCCGCGCAATGGCCGATGGTCCGTACGACGCGGTCGTGGTCGGCGCCGGCGCGGGAGGCGCCGCGGCGGCCTGGCGGATGACGCAGCGCGGCTGGAAGGTGTTGCTCATCGACGCCGGTCCGGCCTTCGACCCCGACCGCGACTACGGGCTCGAGCAGCCCGACTGGGAAAAGCAGCGCTTCCGCCACAAGCCGGGCAGCCAGGGCGAGCAGACGTTCGCGACCCTGCAGTCGCTCGACCCCGGCCTCGCCGACCTGCGCTCGTGGAGCCTGGTGCAGGGCCGCACCAACCGCGCCGACCGGCGCGCCGTCTCGGGCCCCGGCTACCACCACGTGCGCGGCATCGGCGGCAGCACGCTGCACTTCGTCGGCGAAGCGCACCGCATGAATCCGGCGGCCATGAGGATGAAGAGCCGGTTCGGCGTCGCCGCCGACTGGCCGGTGAGCTACGACGAGCTCGAGCCGCTCTACCTCGAAGTGGAGCGCCTGCTCGGGGTCGCCGGCCCGGCGGACGCCGGCGAGCGCTGGCGCAGCGCGCCGTATCCGCTCGCCGCGCATCCGCTCTCGCGCGCGTCCCGGCGCCTGGCGCGCGGCGCCGCGGCGCTGAAGATCGGCTGGCAGGCGAACCCGCGCGCCGCCCTCTCCGCCCCCTACGACGGCCGGCCGTCGTGCAACTACTGCGGCGGCTGCACCCACGGCTGCCCGCGCCGCGACAAGGGCTCGGCCGACATCACGTTCGTCGCCAAGGCGAGGGCGAGCGGGCGCTGCGAGATCCGGCCCGGTCACACCCTGCTGCGCATTGTTACCGGCGCCGGCCGGCGGGTCGAGGCGATCGAGGTCGCCGACGCGTCGAAGCGCATGCAGCGCATCGCCGCGCCGCGCCTGGTGCTGGCCTGCGGCGCGGTCGAGACGCCGCGCATGCTGCTGCTGCAGCGCGGCCTGGCGAGCGCGCAGGTCGGCCGCAACTTTCTCGAGAGCGTGGCCTGGACCAGCATCGCCGATGCCGGCGAGCCGCTGCTCAGCTTCGGCGGCCTGCCGGCCGATGCGATCAGCTGGGACCGCAATCGCCCCGACGCCACGCCGGGCGTGATCGGCGGCTTTCGCCTGAGCGCGGCGATCCACGAGGCCGACATGATCGGCGCGGTCGCTCATGCGCAGCGCGCCGTGCCCGGCTGGGGCCGCGCCCACAAGGAGAAGATGCGGCGCGCGGTGGGCAGCCTGATCGCGGTTGGCGCGGTTGGCGAGAGCCTGCCGCACGAAGGCTCGAAGATCGATCTCGACCCGAGCGAGAAGGACGGGTTCGGCCGGCCGCTCGCGCGCATCCACTCCTTTGTCGACGCCATGACCGTCAGGCGATTGAAGACGATGGCCGCCGCCGCGCGCGGACTCCTCCAGGCCAGCGGCGCGGGCACGCTGGTCGAGGAGTACGGCACCTACGACCTGTTCTCCTCGGCGCACGTGTTCGGATCGTGCCGGATGGGCGCCGACCCGCGCAGCTCGGTGGTCGACGCCCGGCAGCGTCTGCACGGCGTGCCCAACCTCTGGGTCTGCGACGCCAGCGTCTTCCCGAGTTCGGGCGGCGGCGAAGCGCCCTCGCTGACGATCCAGGCGCTGGCCCTGCGCGCCGTCGATCGGATGGCCTGAGGGCAAACCCTAGGTCCGAACGTGGGCTTGGCTTGGGCCGGGCCACGCCCGAGAATGTGCCCGCGCGGATCGGCGCTCTCGCCGAGGCGAGCTCGAGAAGTCTTCCCTGAACAACAACGGAGATCAACGATGAGACACATGATTCAAGGCGCGGTGTTCGCGCTCGCCGCATGCGGGCTGGCGCTGCCGGCGCATGCTGGCAAGGGCGGCGGCGACGTGCCGCCCACGATCGCCAAGACCGGTCGCCACGACAACCGCATCTATGCCGGCATCAACTGGAACTTCGGCGCGCGCAACGGTGCCACCGCGGTGGTGGGCTACCGCGCCGCAAAGGTCAAGGCGAGCGGCAAGGTCGACGGCTACAAGGCCGAGCTGACCTGGGTCCTGAGCGGCGCGCCCATGGGCTTCGGCGAGGCCCGCGTGAAGTACCTCAACGGCCGGCGCTCGGTGCAGGGCGAGATCGGGGTCGGCTTCTCCGGCGCGCACGAGGCGTTCCTGATCAACGGCGGCGTGCAGGGTCCGTTCGCCAACGCCGGCGTCGACTACCTGTTCAACAAGGGCTACCTCGCCTCGATCGGCGTCAACAGCCTGAAGAAGGTGAAGGCGCCGCAAGAGACGCTGAGCTGCCCGAACGGATTCATCCTCAACGGCAACACCTGCACCGAGGACGACTGAGCCAACGCCACCACGCCACGGTCTGATACCGTGGTGCGGTGACAGATTTCGCGGCGCCGGCCGAGGCGTGGTTCGCCTCGCGCGGCTGGCAGCCCTTTCCCTTCCAGCACGAGGTCTGGGCGGCCATGGCCGCCGGCCGAAGCGGCCTGCTCCACGCGACCACCGGGTCCGGCAAGACCTACGCCGTCTGGTTCGGCGCGCTCGCTCGCGCGGCCGCGATTGGCGTCCCGGACCGGCCGACCCTGGCCCCGTCGCTCGGCGTCCTCTGGATCACGCCGATGCGCGCGCTCGCCGCCGATTCGGCGCGGGCGATCCGGGCGCCGCTCGAAGCGATCGGTCTTGGCCACTGGACGGTCGGCATCCGCACCGGCGACACGCCCTCGGCGGAACGGGCCCGGCAGGACCGTCGCTACCCCACCGCGCTCATCACCACGCCCGAATCGCTGAGCCTGATGCTCACCCGCGAGAACGCGAACGACGAGCTGACCGGCGTGCACAGCGTAGTCGTCGACGAGTGGCACGAGCTGATGGGCAGCAAGCGCGGCGTGCAGGTGCAACTGGCGATCGCCCGGCTGCGCCGGTGGAACCCACGCCTGCTCGTCTGGGGACTCTCGGCGACGCTCGGCAACCTGGCCGAGGCGATGCAGGTGCTGCTCGGCAGCGACGACGGCGAGATGGTGCGCGGCCGGCTCGAGAAGAACCTCGTGATCGACACCCTGCTGCCGGTCAACCCCGGGCGCTTCTCCTGGGGCGGCCACCTCGGCAAGCAGATGCAGCTGCCGGTGGTGGAGGAGATTGCCCGCTCGACGACGACGCTGGTGTTCGTCAACATGCGCTCGCAGGCCGAGGCCTGGTACCGGCTGATCCTCGAGGAGCGGCCCGAGTGGGCCGGCATTGTCGCCCTGCACCACGGCTCGCTCGACAAGGAGGTGCGCGACTGGGTCGAGCTCGGCCTGAAGGA
>JBDTUG010000360.1:0-4173 GCA_040007855.1 Caldimonas sp. | reverse complement strand
GCTCGGTGACGAGCGAATAGCAGGTGACCTCGCGGTCGTCGTTCATGCGAAAGCGCGGGAACTCGGCGTTGAAGTTGGCCCAGTCGCGGCGCCGACCGAGTTCGAGCAGCCAGTCGTTGCGCAGCCGGTCCTCGACGTAGCTGCCGCTCCAGCGTTCGGCAAAGGCGTCTAGCTCGGCCTGCTGCGCCTCGCCGAGCCGGCTGTTCAGCTCCCAGTACTCGACCCACAGCGCCAGCGGGTTGGCCTCGGCGGCAGCGCGTGCGCGCAGGGTGGCGAGCCGATTGCGGTCGCGCTTGCGAAAGGCCTCGCGGGCGTCGAGCACGGTGCCGTTGGGGTCCTGGGCCTGCGCCGGCCGGGGCGTTGCCGTGCCACCGACGAGGGCGGCGAGGAGGACGGCGATGACCAGGCCCGGGCGGGCCCGCCCGTATACTGATTCTGAATCGCTCCGCCCTGTCTTCGTCACTCGCATCCCCTGCGCATTCTTTCGTGAACGAAGCGCCCGCCGACGCCTCCCTCGACCCCGAACGGGCTGCCCGCCGCGCCCTGCGTCGGCGCCTGCTCGCCGAACGCGGGGCCTTCGTCGCCTCGCCGGCAGTGGCCGGCGCCAGCGCGGCGCTGGCAGCGGCGCTGGTGGCCGTCGTCGTCGAGCTCGAGCCGGCGTGCCTGGGCCTTTACTGCGCGTTCGGATCCGAATTTAACGCAGCTGCGGCGTTCGCCGCCGACCCGCGCTGCGCCGATTTGTCGCTCGCCCTGCCTTATGCACGCCGCGTGCCGAAAGCGCTCGAGTTCCGACGCTGGGACGGTGCGGCGCCCCTCCTCCTCGACGAGTGCGGCATCGGCTCGTGCGCCGGCGCGGTGGTCGTGCCCGATGTCGTCGTCGTGCCGTGCGTCGGCTTCAGCGAGGCCGGGCACCGGCTCGGCTACGGCGGCGGCTACTACGACCGCTGGCTCGCCGCCCACCGGCAGGTCACCGCCGTCGGCCTCGCCTGGTCGTTCGCCGCGCTCGATCTGGCGACTTTCGCGGCCCGGCCGCACGACATCCCGCTCGCCGTGATCGTCACCGAGACCGGGGTCCGCTAGCAGCGAAAGTCCGCCAGCCGGCGCGCCTTGTCCCCGCCGCACGCCCGCTCAAGGGTCGCCGCCGAGCGCGCCGACGGCGCTGCGGGTGGCCGCCGACTGGGCCTCGACCCAGGCGCCGAACTCGCGCACTTCCGAACGGCCGCGGCTGGCCGGGGCGACCAGCATCCAGTAGGAGAACGGGCTGCCGATTCGCCCGGCCGGGCCGAACGGCTCGACCAGCTCGCCGCGTTGCAAGGCCTCGAAGACCAGCGGCACCCGGGCCAGTGCCACGCCATGGCCGGCAAGCGCCGCCTGCACCTGCTGGTAGGTGAAGTTGAGGTAGAGCCAGCGGCGCGGCTGCAGGCCTGCCTGGCCGTGCGCCTCGAGCCAGTGGCGCCAGCTCAGGAACTCGGTGCTCGGCCGCTCGTCGTCTTCCTCGGCCAGGGTGTGCCGGGCGAGGTCGACTGGCCGGCCGAGCGGCGGCGCGTGGCCGAGGCGGATCTGGTCCCAGAGCGCGCGGCTCACCACTGGGGTGAGCGTCTCGTCGAACATGTGCACGCCGCTCGCCGGCACCTGGCTCGGGCTCAGGTAGCGCAGCGCCAGGTCCAGTTCGGGATCGTCGAGGTCGGCGATGGCGTCGTGGGCCGAGACGCGGATGTCGATGTCGGGGTGCTCGCGCTGGAACGCCTCGATCCGCGGCAGCAGCCAGAGCGACCCGAACGAGGCGAAGGTCGCGACGCTGACCCGGCGCCGGCTGCGCGAGCGCCGGATCTGCTGCACGCTGGTGTCGAGCCTGGTGAGCCACGGCTCGACCGCCCGGAGCAAGGTCTGGCCGTCGGGCGCGATCTGCACCGAGCGCGTCCCGCGCACGAAAAGAGCCGCGCCGAGTTCGTCTTCGAGGCCCTTGATCTGCCGGCTGATGGCCGACTGGGTGAGGAACAGCTCGTCGGCGGCAGCGCCGAAGCTGAGCAGCCGGGCGACCGCCTCGAAGGCGCGCAGGTTGTTCAGGGAGAGCGGCCTCCGGGATCCCTTATTCATTCTGAAAACGCATCAATAGATGCCTCCGATCTCATTGGAGATTCGCAGGTAACGAGGCGATCATAGCGGTGTCGTAAACGAAAAGGTTGTCATGATGAATACGCAACAGTCAAGCTTCGTCGGCACGGCTGGCGCCGACGCCCTGAGGGCCTTGCCGACCGGTCACGTGGTGGCCCTCGGCACGGCCGGCGGGGAGGTGTCGATCCTTTCGGGCCGCGTCTGGCTCACCCGGGCCGGCGATTCCGGCGACCACTTTCTCGACGCCGGCGAGTCGTTCCGGGTGCGCGGCTCCGGCCAGACCCTGGTCGAGACCGCCGGCCGGGGCGACCCGGCGCTGATCGCCTGGCGGCCGCGTTCGCTGTTCGAGCGCGTCCGCGATCGGGTCGAGGGCTCGTGCCAGCGTGGCTGGGAGCTCATGAACCCGGCCAGGCGGGTTGGCATCGGCAGCGCCGCGGCGCTGGCGGCGATGCTCGCAGCAGCGCTGTTGTTCGGCCCGGTCTCGCAGGCCCGGGTGCGCGAGTTGGCTTCCCGGCCGGTCGCCACCACCGCCCTCTTGCACAATGCGGCGAGCGGCGCCGCGGGCGCCCTCGAAACGCGAGGAAGCCTGGCCGATGACAGCGACACAGGAGACCGACCGCGCGACGCTGCGCAGCAAGCTCGTCGCCGCGCGCCAGGCGCTGCCTGACCGGCTCGAGCGCGCAGTCGAGCTGCAAAGCGTCCTGCGGGTCTGGCTGATCGGCCGGCACGAGAAGTCGATCGGCGCCTACTGGCCGATCAAGGGCGAGTTCGATCCCTTGCCGGCGCTCTATCGCTGGACCGAGGGCGCCGGCGACGGCGACATGCGCCGGATCGGCCTGCCGGTGGCCGACCGCGTCACCTCGTCGCTGCGCTTTCGTGTCTGGTATCCCGGCTGCGAGACCGAGCTCGATGCCTACGACATCCCCAAGCCGAAGGGCACCGACGAGTTCGTGCCGCAGATGTTGATCGTCCCTTGCCTGGGCTTCGGGCCGGGCGGCGTGCGGCTCGGCTACGGCGGCGGCTTCTTCGACCGCACCCTGAGCGCGCTGCAGCCGCGGCCGGTGACGGTGGGCGTCAGCTACACGCACGGCTTCCTGCCGTTCCTGCGCGCGACCGAGCTGGATCAGCCGCTCGATGCCATCCTTACCGAGGATGGGGTGATGTACCAGCGGCAGTAGAAGCGGCAGTAGTTCGCCTCGGGCAGCGCAGGGACCGGCATGGCGGCGCACGGGCCAAGGCCGCCGGGTGGCCGACTCCGCTCATGTCCCCCGATTCGCGGCGATGCCGCGAATCTCCCCGGAGCCGTCGCCGTCAACGGGCCGAGCCGCCGCGCCCGCCGTCAACCCGCCCCGAGCCGCCGACAGATCTCGAGGGTCAGCGCCGACTGGTTCATCGTGTAGAAGTGCAAACCGGGCGCGCCGCCTTCGATGAGCCGGCGGCACAGCCGCTCGACGACGTCGAGGCCGAAGGCGCGGATCGAGGCCGCGTCGTCGTGAAAGCCTTCCATCTTGAGCAACACCCAGCGCGGGATCTCGATCCCGTCGCGCGCCGCGAACTGGGCGATCTTGGCGAAGTTGTGGAAGGGCATGATCCCCGGGACGATCGGCACCTCGACGCCGAGCGCGCGCACCTCGTCGACGAAGTGGAAGTAGGCGTCGGGGTTGAAGAAGAACTGGGTGATCGCCGAGTCGGCGCCGGCCTTCACCTTGGCCGCGAAGTGTTCGAGGTCGCGTCGGGAGTAGCGCTGCTGCGGGTGGTATTCGGGATAGGCGGCGACCTCGATGAACCAGTCCTTGCCTTCCTTCTCGCGGATGAACGAGATCAGCTCGCTGGCGTAGCGGAACTCGCCGGCGGTCGCCGTGCCGCTCGGCAGGTCGCCACGCAGAGCGACCAGGCGGCGGATCTTCTGCAGCCGGTAGGCGGCGAGGATCTCGGCGATGCTTTGCTTCGTCGAGCCGACGCACGACAGGTGCGGCGCCGCCTCCTGGCCGAGCGCGGCAATCTCGGCCACGGTGGCGAGCGTCTTGTCGCGGGTGGCGCCGCCGGCGCCGTAGGTGA
>JBDTUG010000359.1:0-4182 GCA_040007855.1 Caldimonas sp. | reverse complement strand
GCACGCCGCGCCGGCTGAAGCCTTCGGCCAGGGTCTGCAGGGTGACCGTCTTGCCGGTGCCGGTCGCGCCGGTCACCAGGCCGTGCCGATTGGCCATCTCCGGCAGCAGATAGGACTCGACGCGGTCGTGCCGTGCCAGGAGGATGGGTTCGGCCATGACGGTGCCCGCAAGAGGTGGAAGGGCAGTTTACGGGAGCCGACGGCCGCCGCCGTGCTGCCCGGCGGCCGCCCCGCCCCGCCCGCCACCCGGGGCGCCCGTAAAATCGTCGTTCTCTCCCAATGCGACGGCGCGCCCCGGGCCGCACTCCTGTCATGGCCGGTCATTCGAAGTGGGCCAACATCCAGCACCGCAAGGGTCGCCAGGATGAAAAACGCGGCAAGGTCTGGACCCGCCTGATCCGCGAGATCGTCGTCGCCGCGCGCCACGGCGGCGGCGACCTGGCGATGAACCCGCGCCTCAGGCTCGCGGTCGAGAAGGCCAAGGGCTCGAACATGCCGGCCGACACGATCAGGAAGAACATCGACAAGGCGACCGGCAACCTCGAAGGCATGCACTACGAGGAGATCCGCTACGAGGGCTACGGCATCGGCGGCGCGGCCACGATCGTCGACTGCGTCACCGACAACCGGGTCCGCACCGTCGCCGAGGTGCGCCACGCCTTCAGCAAATACGGCGGCCACCTCGGCGCCGAAGGTTCGGTCGCGTTCCAGTTCAGGCATTGCGGCCAGTTCGTGTTCGCGCCTGGCGCCAGCGAAGACAAGGTGATGGAAGCTGCCCTCGAGGCCGGCGCCGACGACGTCATCACCGGCGAAGACGGCGCGATCGAGGTGATCTGCCCGCCGACCGGCTTCGAGGCGGTGCTGGCCGCGCTGGAAGGCGCGGGCCTCAAGCCCGATCACGCCGAAGTGACGATGCGGCCCGAAAACACGGTCGTCCTCGACGGCGACGACGCGGCACGGATGCAGAAGCTGCTCGACGTGATCGAGGACCTCGACGACGTGCAGGCGGTCTTTCACAACGCCGAGATGCCGGGTTGATGGGCGCACCGAATCGGCTCGGCATGAAGGTCCTCGTCATCGGCAGCGGCGGCCGCGAGCACGCCCTGGCCTGGAAGCTGGCCCGCGCGGAGCGCGTGCAGACCGTCTTCGTCGCCCCGGGCAACGCCGGCACGGCGAGCGAGCCGCAGCTGAAGAATGTCGCCATCACCGACCTCGACAAGCTCGCCGACTTCGCCCTCGCCGAGAAGGTCGCGCTCACGGTGGTCGGGCCGGAGGCTTCGCTGGCGGCCGGCGCGGTCGACCTTTTCCGCGATCGCGGTCTGCGCATCTTCGGGCCGACCAGGGCAGCGGCCCAGCTCGAGAGCTCGAAGGCCTTCGCCAAGGCCTTCATGCAGCGGCACGCGATCCCGACCGCCGGCTACGCGGTGTTCGAAGACGCCGCGGCGGCGCATGCCCACGTCGACGCCGCGCCGCTGCCGATCGTCGTCAAGGCCGACGGCCTGGCCGCCGGCAAGGGCGTCGTCGTGGCAGCAAACCGCGAGGAAGCGCACGCAGCGATCGCGACCATGCTCGGCACCGATCGCGATCCGGTGAACGGCCGGGTCGTCATCGAGGAATTTCTCGAGGGCGAGGAGGCGAGCTTCATGCTCGTCTGCGACGGCAGCGGCGTGCTCGCCCTGGCGACCAGCCAGGACCACAAGCGGATCGGCGACGGCGACACCGGCCCCAACACTGGCGGCATGGGCGCCTATTCGCCGGCAGCGGTGGTCACGCCGAACGTGCACGCCCGGGTCATGCACGAGATCGTCGCGCCGACCATTGCCGGCATGGCCGACGAAGGCCTCCCGTTCAGCGGCTTTCTCTACGTCGGCCTGATGATCGACGCGCACGGCGCGCCGAAGACGGTCGAGTTCAACTGCCGGCTCGGCGACCCGGAAACCCAGCCGATCCTGATGCGCCTGAAGAGCGACCTGTTCGAGCTGCTGATGCAGGCGACCGCGCACGACCCGGCCCATCCGCTCGCCGACGTCGAGCTGCAGTGGGACCGGCGCGTCGCCCTCGGGGTGGTGATGGCCGCGGCCGGCTACCCGGGAACGCCCAAGCGCGGCGATCCGCTTTCCGGGCTGCCGGCCGAAAGCGAGGATGTCAAGGTCTTCCATGCCGGCACCGAGCTGCGCGACGGCCGGCCGGTGACGGCGGGCGGGCGGGTGCTCTGCGTCACCGCGCTCGCCGATTCGACCCGGCTCGCCCAGCAGCGCGCGTACGAAGTCCTGCGCGGCATCTCGTTCGCGGGCGCACAGTACCGGCGTGACATCGGCCAGCGGGCCCTGAAACGTTGAAGACGACCGGCGTCCGCGACTATCTCCTCGGGCTGCAGAGCCGCATCGTGGCGGCGATCGAGGCCGAGGGCGGCGACGCGTTTGTCCGCGACGCCTGGCGGCGTGAGCCTGGCGGCAAGCTCGAAGGCGAGGGCGTCTCGCGCCTCGTCGAGGGCGGCCGCCTGCTCGAGCGCGGCGGCTGCAGCTTTTCGCACGTCCGCGGCCAGGCGCTGCCAGCCTCGGCGACGCAGCACCGCGGCGCCGAACTGGCCAATGCGCCGTTCGAGGCGATGGGGGTCTCGCTGGTCTTCCATCCCCGCAATCCTTACGTTCCGACGGTGCACATGAACGTGCGCATGCTCGCCGCGACGCCGGCGGGGGCCGAGCCGGCGATCTGGTTCGGCGGCGGCATGGACCTGACGCCGTACTACGGCTTCGAGGAAGACGCGCGCCACTTCCACGTCGTCAACCGCGATGCACTGGCCCCGTTCGGCGCCGACAAGTACCCGCGCTTCAAGCGCTGGTGCGACGAGTATTTCTTCCTCAGGCACCGCGCCGAGCCGCGCGGCATCGGCGGCGTCTTCTTCGACGACTACTCGGAAGGCGGCTTCGACGCGAGCTTCGCCCTGATGCGCAGCGTCGGCGACGCCTTCCTCGCTGCCTACCTGCCGATCGTGCAGCGCCGCCGCGACCTGCCGCACGGCGAGCGCGAGCGCGAGTTCCAGACCTACCGGCGCGGCCGCTACGTCGAGTTCAACCTGGTGTTCGACCGCGGCACCCTGTTCGGCCTGCAGTCCGGTGGGCGAACCGAAAGCATCCTGATGTCGATGCCGCCGGTGGCGACCTGGCGCTACGACTGGCATCCGGCACCCGGGACGCCCGAGGCGCGCCTGTACAGCGAGTTCCTGCGCCCGCGCGAGTGGGCCGAAGAGGCGGCTGCGTGAAGCGCATCGGCCTGTTCGGCGGCAGCTTCGATCCGGTCCACAACGCTCACGTGGCGCTCGCCGCCACCGCGCTCGATCAGCTCAGGCTCGACGAGCTGCGCTGGATCCCGGTCGGCCAGCCGTGGCAGAAGACGCGCCGCCTCGCCGACGCCGCCGATCGTGAGACCATGGTCAGGCTGGCGATCGCCGGCGAGCCGCGCTTCGCACTCGACCGCTGCGAGCTGCGCCGGCGCGGCCCGAGCTTCACCCTCGACACGGTGCGCGAACTGGTCGCCGGGCTTGCCGGCGCCCAGTGGTTCCTGGTCCTCGGTCAGGACCAGTACGCAAGCCTGCACACCTGGCGCGACTGGCGCGAGCTGCTCGGCCTGGTGACCCTGGCGATCGCCAACCGGCCGGGCGCGGCGCTTGCCGTGAACAGCCAGATCACCCGGGTCGAGCACCAGACCGTGCTGCTGCCCATGATGGACATCTCGTCGACCGAAGTGCGGCGCCGCGTCGCCGCGGGCGAATCGATTGCCGGCCTCGTGCCGGAAAGCGTCGCAAGTTATATTGAGCAACGCCGGCTGTATTCCGCAGCTGCGTGAACACCAGGAGCTGAATGGACATTCGCAAGCTGCAGCGCGTCATCGTCGATGGACTGGAAGACGTCAAGGCCCAGAACATCATGGTCTTCAACACCGAGCACCTGTCGCCGCTCTTCGAGCGCGTGATCGTCGCCTCGGGAACGAGCAACCGGCAGACGAAATCGCTGGCAGCGAGCGTGCGCGATGCGGTCAAGGCCGCCGGCGATCCGCCGCCGCGCACCGAGGGCGAAGCGAACGGCGAATGGATCATCGTCGACTGCGGCGCCGCGGTCGTCCACGTGATGCAGCCGGCGATCCGCGACTACTACCACCTCGAAGAGCTCTGGGGCGACAAGC
>JBDTUG010000358.1:0-4219 GCA_040007855.1 Caldimonas sp. | reverse complement strand
CCGAGCAGGTCGCCAAGCGCTACAAGATCGAGCGCGAGCGGATGGACCGCTACGGTGCCGCCAGCCAGCAGAAGGCGGCGGCCGCCCTCGAGGCCGGCAAGTTCAAGGACGAGATCGCGCCGATCACGGTGCTGGCCGGCTTCGCCGACGCGGTCCTGGGTCTGCGCACCAGGGAAGTGACGATCGCCAACGACGAAGGCATCCGCCCGGGCACTACCTACGAAGGCATCAAGGACATCAAGCCGGCGATCCCGGGTGGCGTCATCTCGGCCGGCAACGCCAGCCAGTTCAGCGACGGTGCCGGCGCGGTCGTGGTGATGAACGAGAAGCTCGCCGAGCAGCGTGGCCTGAAGCCGCTCGGCCGCTTTCTCGGCTTCGCGGTGGCGGGCTGCGAGCCCGACGAGATGGGCATCGGCCCGGTCTTCGCCGTGCCCAAGGTCCTCAAGCGCCTGGGCCTGACTGTCGCCGACATCGATCTCTGGGAGCTCAACGAGGCGTTCGCCGTCCAGGTGCTGTATTGCGCCGACACGCTCGGCATTCCGATGGACCGGCTCAACGTCAACGGCGGCGCGATCGCCGTCGGCCATCCGTACGGCGTGAGCGGCCAGCGCCTCACCGGCCATGCCCTGATCGAAGGCAAGCGGCGCGGCGCGAAAAGGGTGGTCGTCACCATGTGCATCGGCGGCGGCATGGGCGCGGCAGGAGTGTTCGAGGTTCTCTGAACTTCGAACCCCTGCCATGGAAGTCCTGCGCACCCCCGACGAGCGCTTCGCCGCGCTGCCCGGCTACCCGTTCGCGCCGCATTACGCCCTGGGCCTGACCGAGCCGAGCGACCTGCGCGTCCACTATCTCGACGAGGGACCGGCCGATGCGCCGGCGACCGCCCTGTGCCTGCACGGCAACCCGACCTGGAGCTACCTGTACCGGCACATGATCCCGGTCTTCACGGCCGCGGGGCTGCGCGTCGTCGTGCCCGATCTGGCCGGCTTCGGCCGGTCCGACAAGCCAGCCGACCTGGAGTGGCACAGCTTCGAGCGGCAACGCGACCTGTTGCTGGCTTTCGTCGAGAGGCTCGACCTGCAGAAGGTCATGCTGGTCTGCCAGGACTGGGGCGGCCTGCTCGGCCTGACCCTGCCGATGCAGATGCCGGAACGCTTCACCCGCCTGCTGGTGATGAACACCGTGCTCGGCACCGGCCAGGTGAGCGAAGGCTTTCGCCAGTGGCGGGCCTACTCGAACGGCCAGGACGACCTGCCGGTCGGCAAGCTGATCCAGCGCGGCAAGCCCGAGCTCACGGTCGCCGAGGTCGCGGCCTACGACGCGCCGTTTCCCGAGCCGCGTTACAAGGCGGCCCTGCGCGCTTTCCCCAATCTCGTTCCCGACGGGGCCGACGCGCCTGGCGCAGCCCTCAGTCGGGCGGCCGTCGAGTTCTGGCGTGAGCGCTGGTCGGGGCAGAGCTTCATGGCGATCGGGATGAAGGATCCGGTGCTCGGCGAGGTGCCGATGCGCTCGCTGCAGAAGACCCTGCGCGGCTGCCCGGCGCCGCTCGAGGTGGCCGAAGGCGGCCACTTCGTGCAGGAGTGGGGCGCGCCGATCGCCGCGGCCGCGCTCGCCTCGTTCGGGCTTGCGCAAGCGAGCGCGACCGCGCCATGAGCTATCGCCGGACCGTCGACTTCCTGCTCCACGACTGGCTCGGCGTCGAGTCGCTGTGTGGGCGCTCCCGTTTCGCCGACCACTCGCGCGAGACCTTCGCGTCCGTGCTCGACACCTGCGAGCGGATCGCCCGCGAGAAGTTCGCTCCCTTCAATCGCCAGGTCGATACCGAGGAGCCGTGGTTCGATGGCGAGAAGGTCCACCTGCCCAAGAGCAGTCACGCCGCCGCCGAGGCCTACGTCGCATCGGGCATGCTTGCGGCCGCGCAGGACTACGAACTCGGCGGCATGCAGCTGCCCTGCGTCATCGAGATGGCGGCGAACAGCTTCTTCTCGAAGGCCGGCATCGGCCTCGGCGGGGGCGGCCTGCTGACCAGCGGCAACGCCAACCTGCTGATGGCGCACGGCACGCCGCTGCAGCGCGAGGTGTTCGCCAGGAACGAATTTGCCGGCCGCTTCTTCGGGACCATGTGCCTGTCGGAGCCGCAGGCCGGCTCGAGCCTCTCGGACGTCGCCACCCGCGCCGTCGCCGACGGCGCCGACTTCGAGGCCGAGCCGCTCGGGCCGCGCTATCGGCTGCGCGGCAGCAAGATGTGGATCTCTAACGGCGAGCACGAGCTGAGCGAGAACATCGTCCACCTCGTCCTCGCCAAGATCCCGGGCGACGACGGCAAGCTGCTTGCCGGAACGCGTGGCATCTCGCTCTTCATCGTGCCGAAGAAGCTGGTCGACGTGCACGGCCGGCTCACCGGCGAGCGCAACGACGTGTCGCTGGCCGGGCTGAACCACAAGCTCGGCTACCGCGGCATCCCGAACACGCTGCTCAACTTCGGCGAAGGCAGGTTCCCGGTGCGCGCTGCGTCCGGGGCCGGCCGGGACGGCGCCGGTGCGGGCGCGATCGGCTACCGGGTCGGCCGGCCAGGCGAAGGCCTGCGCTGCATGTTCCACATGATGAACGAGGCGCGCATCGCCGTCGGCCTCGGCGCGACCATGCTCGGGGTCGCCGGCTACGAGGCCTCGCTCGCGTACGCGAAGACGCGGCCGCAAGGCCGGCCGATCGGCGTGGGCGGCAAGGACGCTGCCAGGCCGCAGGTGCCGATCATCGAGCACGCCGACGTCAAGCGGATGCTGCTGGCGCAGAAGAGCTACTGCGAAGGCGCACTCGCCCTGGCGCTGTATTGCGCCCGCCTGGTCGATGAATTGCATACCGGTGACGATGAAGCCCCCACGCTTCCCGCGGTCGCTGCCCCCCGAGGGGGCGCGGCCGGTCTTGGGAGCGGCCCGGCGACCGGCCGGGCGCGGGCCCATCTGCTGCTCGAAGTGCTGACGCCGATCGCCAAGAGCTGGCCCAGCGAGTGGTGCCTGGAAGCGAACAGCCTGGCGATCCAGGTGCTCGGCGGCTACGGCTACACCCGCGACTTCCCGGTCGAGCAGTACTGGCGCGACAACCGCCTGAACATGATCCACGAGGGCACGCACGGCATCCAGGCGCTCGACCTGTTGGGCCGCAAGGTCGTCATGGACGGCGGCGCCGGGCTGCAGCTGGTGCGCGAGACGATCGCCGGCACGATCGAGCGGGCGCGCGCAGTGGCGCCGCTGGCCGGCCACGCCGAGGCGCTGGCCGCCGCCTCGGAGCAACTAGCCGCGGCGACCCGCGACGCCTGGGCCACCGCCTCGCCCGAGGAAGCCCTGGCCAACGCGACGCCCTACATGCAGGCCTTCGGCCACGTCGTCCTGGCCTGGATCTGGCTCGACCTTGCACTCTGCGCCGGCGCCGCCGAGGGCGCCGAGACCGACGCCGCCGGGCGCGGCCTGCTCACCGCCTGCCGCTACTTCTTCCACTACGAGCTGCCGAAGATCGGCGCCTGGCTCGGCGTCGTCGCCAGCCGCGACGCCACCTGCCGGACGATGGCCGAGGAGTCGTTTTGAAGCTGTCCCGGGAGCGCATCGGCACCTGGGTCTGGGTGCTGATCTACGGTGGGCTGGGGACCGTCGGCCTGGGCCTGGCCCTGACGCGCGGCGGCCGGGAGTACGGCTGGAGCCTCTCGGTGATCGGCGCAGTCGCGGTCGTCGTCGGCGCCTTGTTGGTCTGGCTGCGCTCGCGCATGAGCGATCGCGCCGGCCCCTGAGCGGCCGCGGCGCGGCGCGAATTTTCAAGCGAAGGAGACACGACCATGAGCACCCCCGTCCGCCAGTTGTTCGACCTTTCTGGCAAGACCGCGCTCGTCACCGGCGGCTCGCGCGGCCTCGGCCTGCAGATGGCCGAGGCGCTCGGCGAGGCCGGCGCGCGCGTCATGCTCACCTCGCGCAAGGCCGTCGACCTCGAGGAATCGGCCGGGCATCTGAAAGGGCGCGGCATCGAGGCGATCTGGATCGCCGCCGACATGAGCCAGCCGAGCGAGATCGTGCGCGTCTCGCAGGATGCGATCGCCCGGCTCGGCCGGGTCGACATACTGGTCAACAACGCCGGCGCGGCCTGGGGCGCGGCAGCCGAGGATCACCCGCTCGAAGCCTGGGACAAGGTGATGAACCTCAACATCCGCTCGATCTTCCTGATGAGCCAGGCG
>JBDTUG010000357.1:0-4228 GCA_040007855.1 Caldimonas sp. | reverse complement strand
TCGAACATGTTCATCCTGCGCGCCGACGGGACGGTCAACCACGCGACCGACCGGCGCGGCTTCTTCGGCCGCGCCAACCTCGAAGCGCTGCCGATGCAGCCGGGCGACGCGCTGATCGTGCCGAACCAGCTCGACTTCGAGACCTGGGGCCGCGCCCTGGTGCGCAACCTGAAGGACATCTCGCAGATCTTCGCCCAGTTCGGCCTCGGCATCGCCGCCGTCCACTCGATCCAGAACTGAGCCGCGCCGATGCTCAGCGCCGACTCGATCACGCCGCTGGCGGCCGCACAGGCGCCGTTCGACGAGCCCGGCGACGACGGCCCGATCGTCGGCCTCGCCGACGTCGCCGCCTGGCTTGGCGAGAACAAGTGGCTGATCGGCGCGCTCACGCTCGCCGCGGCGCTCGTCTCGCTGGTGGTCGCGGTGCTGCTGCCGCCCGTCTACACCGCCCGCACCACCCTGCTCGCCCCCGGCTCGCAGCAGCAGGGCGCCGGCTCGGCGCTGGCGGCGCTCGGCGCGCTCGGCGGCCTGGCGCCGAGCAGCCTGGGTGGCCGCTCGCCCGACGAGCTCTACGTCGCGCTGCTGAAGAGCGACAGCGTCCAGCGCGCGCTCGACAGCCGCTTCGACCTGCGCCGCCACTACGGCGTCGCCAGCTACGAGGCGCTGCGCCGGGTGCTGCCCACCTACATCCGGATCGCCTCCGACAAGAAGAGCGGCGTCATCCTGGTCGAGGTCGACGACGAGGACAAGCAGTTCGCCGCCGATCTCGCCAACGCCCACCTGACCGAGATCACCAAGGTGCTGGGGCGGCTCGCGGTCTCGGAGGCTCAGTTGCGCCGCGTCTTCTTCGAAAAGCAGCTCGCCGACAGCAAGGAGACCCTGGTCAAGGCCGAGCAGACGCTGCGCACCGTGCAGGAGAAGTCGGGCGTGATCGTGCTCGACAAGCAGGCCGAGGCGCTGATCACCGGCGCGGCGCTGGTGCGCGCGCAGATCAGCGAGCGCGAAGTGCAGCTCAAGGTTCTGCGCACCTCGGCGACCGGGCAGAACCCCGACGTCATGCGCCTGGGCTCCGAGCTGCGCGCGCTACGCGGCGAGCTGGCGCGGATGGAGTCGACGCAGGGCGGCTCCGCCGGCAGCGCCGTCGACATCCCGGTCGGCCGGCTTCCCGAGGCGTCGATCGACTACGTGCGGGCCCGCCGCGAGCTCAGGCTGCAGGAATCGCTGCTCGAGGGCATGGTCCGCCAGTACGAGATCGCCAAGCTCGACGAGGCCAAGGAAGGCCAGGCCCTGCAGCAGGTCGACGTCGCCCTGCCGCCCGATCGCCGGGCCAAGCCGTCGCGGGCGCTGATCGTCCTGGCGAGCACGCTGATCGCGTTCGTGCTCGCCTCGGCCTGGGTGATCGCGCGCGGCTACGCCGCCTTGCTGCGCTCGACCGATCCGGCCCGCGACGCGGCCTGGCGACGCGTCGGCCGCGCCTGGGGCTTGGGCCGGCGTTAGTTAGCGCCAGCCGACCGTCAGCCGAGCGCGCTCAGCGCGACGCGGCCGCGCGGGGTGGCCAGCGAGACGGCCAGCGGCGGAGCGCCGAGCGGCCCGCGCGAAGCGCCGAGCCAGGCCGCGAGATCGGCGGCATCGCCGGCGATCTCGAGCCGCTCGAGCGAGACGCCGCTGTCGGCAAGGGTGTCGCAGGGATGCGCGCCGGCCCATTCGATGAGCAGCGGCAAGGCGCCGCCGGCCAGCCGGTGCCCGTCGTCGCGCACCGCGATCCGCCAGCGCAGCAGGCCGTGCGCCGTCATCCGCTCGGCGGCGAAGGCGGGGCCGGGCTCGTGGCCGGCGGCGCGCAGGGCGGCGACGGCGGCTTCGAGGTCGTCGCACCGGGCCACCCAGTGGACCAGACGGGGCGCGACGGCGATCGCCGCCCGCACCGCTGGCAGGTCGAGATCGAACCAGCGCGCCCGGACCGGCGGCGCCTGCGGATCGATGGCGATGATCTCGAGGTAGGTCCGCGGGAAGCGCGACGAGCCGAGCGCGAGGACCCGGTTGTGGGTGGCCATCGCCGGGTGCCGGCCGCCCGCAGTCGGCAGCACGCCGAGGGTCGCCTCGCACCAGGCCACGCCCTCCTCGAGGCAGCGCGCCGCGACGACGAGGTGATCGGGCTCGATGCGCGGGCCGCCCGGCGAGGTCAACGGTGCACCCTTCGGGCTTCGCCCGATCCCGCCAAGCGGGAGCGCGAGCGCTTGGGGCGGCCCCGCGCGGTCACAGGCAAACGTCGCCGCGCACGCAGCTCACGCTGGCGCCGCCGATCCAGAACCGTCCGTCTTCCCGGACGACGTGGACGCGGCCGGCACGGCCGAGCTGGGTGCCCTGCGCGGCGACGTAGCGCTCGGGCGCGCGGTCCGACTCGATCAGCCATTCGGCGAAGCCGGCGTTGAGGCTGCCCGTAACCGGATCCTCGTAGCAGGTCGGGCCGCCGACGAAGCCGCGCACCTCGAAGTCGGCGCCGCTGCCGGCGCCGTGCCGGCCGATCACGCCGATCGCGCGGAACGGCTTCATCGCTCCGGCGTCGGGCAGGACCGCGTGGACGGCCTCGGCCGAGTCGAGCAGCAGGCCGAGCCAGTTCGGCCCGTTGCGCAGCCACTGGGCGTCGACCAGACGGGCGTGCGGCACGCCGAGCGCGGCAAGCGCGGCGGCCAGGGTGTCGGCGTCGACCTCGGCGCGAACCAGCGGCGGAGCGGCGAAGGCGGCGCGGCCGGCCTCGAGGCGGATCGTCACCAGGCCGACCCCGCACTGCTGGACGACCTGTCCGGGCGTCTTCGGCACGCCGCCGTTCTCCAGCCAGGCGTGGCAGCTGCCGAGGGTGGGATGGCCGGCGAACGGCAGCTCGCCGGCCGGCGTGAAGATGCGCACCCGGTAGTCGGCGGCGGCATCGCCGGGCGCGAGCAGGAAGCTCGTCTCGCTCAGGTTGGTCCAGCGGGCGAAGGCCTGCATGCGCGTTTCGTCGAGGCCGTCGGCGCCATGCACGACCGCCAGCGGATTGCCGAGCAGCGGCCGGTCGGTGAAAACGTCGACCTGGGTGAAGCCGAGCGGGGCGGAGGGCGTCACGGCAGGGTCTCCAGGGCAGCAGCCAGGGCCCGAACGCCGCGCTCGATCGCTTCGGGCGGGGCGGTGACGAACGAGAGGCGCAGGCTGTTCTTCAGCGGCGCGCCGGCGAAGAACGGCGCGCCCGGCACGAACGCGACGCCGCGCGCGACGGCACGCGGCAGCAGCGCTTCGGCGTCGACCCCCGGCGGCAGCTCCACCCAGAAGAACATGCCGCCGCCGGGCACCCGCCAACGGCAGGCGCGCGGGCCGCTCTGCGGCAGGTGGGCGAGCAGCGCCGCCTGCATCGCGTCGCGATGCGTCTTGTAGCGCGCGCGGATGCTCGGCACGTGCTGGCGCAGGAAGCCGTGGCGGATCACCTCGTGGACGACCCGCTGATTGAAGCCGGGGGTGTGCAGATCGGCCGCCTGCTTGGCCTGCAGCATCTTGGCCAGCACCTCGGACGGCGCGATCGCGTAGCCGAGGCGCAGCCCGGGCGCCAGGACCTTCGAGAAGCTGCCCAGGTAGACCGTGCCTTCGGGCCAGAGCGAAGAGATCGGCGCCGGCGGCCCCACGTCGTACCAGAGCTCGCCGTACGGGTTGTCCTCGACGATCGGCAGGCCGATCGCCGCGGCGCGCTCGGCGATCGCGATGCGACGGGCGGCGCCGATGGAGCGGCCGCTCGGGTTCTGGAAATTGGGCAGCACGTACAGGAAGCGCGCGCCGGCCGCGCGGCGCGCGATGGCCTCGGGCAACGGGCCTTCGCCGTCGCAGTCGATCGCCGCGAACTCCGGCTCGTAGGAGGCAAAGGCCTGCAGCGCACCGAGGTAGGTGGGCGACTCGACCGCGACCGGGCTGCCGGCGTCGATCAGCACCTTGCCGACCAGGTCGAGCCCCTGCTGCGAGCCAGTGGTGATGAGCACCCGCGAGGCGTCGACGGCGAGACCCTGCGCCGTCATCTCGGCCGCCACCCATTCGCGCAGCGGCAGGTAGCCCTCGCTCGCCGCGTACTGCAGCGACTCGCGCGGACTGTCGCGCAGCACCCGGGCGCTCGCCTCGCGCATCGCCTCGACCGGAAAGGTGTGGGGCGACGGCAGGCCGCCGGCGAGCGAGATGATCCCGGGCTGCTCGGTGAGCTTGAGGATCTCGCGGA
>JBDTUG010000356.1:0-4231 GCA_040007855.1 Caldimonas sp. | reverse complement strand
GAAGCTTACCTCAGCCTTGCTTATTATGAAAGCTATTTGAGGGATGTTGTACTAGGTCAACGGGAGGATCAGGAAGTCCGGATGGAACGGCAGGCCGAGCAGGCCGGCGGCGCCCATCGTGATGCCGAACACGCTCGGGATCATGGCCAGCCAGAACAGCCACCACAGGTGGGTCAGCGCAGTCACCGCGAGCAGGGCGATGGCGATCGCGATGGCCGCCTCGGCGAGGTCGAACTGGTCGTCCTTGTAGTTGAGCTTGTCGTAGGTGACCTGCGCCTTCTCGGCCAGCGCCTTCTGCTCTTCCTTCTTGATGTTCTGGCTCTTGGCCAGCGCCGTGTAGCGGGCGATGGTCTCGTCGTAGGCGGCGAGGTCGGCCGGGTCGGTCCGGCCGCGTTTGGCGAGCTTGAGCTCCTCGAGGCTCGCCAGCATCACCTCCTCGCGGATATTGCGCGCCTGGTAGAAATTCCACTGGTCGATCTTCTCTGCCTGCGCCGCCAGCATCGCCTGGACGACGTTGTCGTCCTTGACGTTGCAGAGGCCCATGAAGGTGGCCAGGATCGCCACCGTCACCGCGACGAAGCCGTTCAGCCGGGCGTTGTGTTGGTCTTTCTCGCTGTCCTCGCGCAGCTCTTCGGCGGTTTCCACCGGGTCGATGTCGATGCCCATGGCCGTGCTCTCCTGAGTTGCGTCATCGCGCCAAGCGGCGGAAGTCGCCCTGCTAGCGCTGCGACACTGTAGCCGCCGACCGCGCCAGTTCGGCACGTTGCCGGGCCGCTTCGCGCAGCGCCTTCAACTTCTCCCGCGGATCGATCCCCGCCGCGACTTCGTCTAGCTTCATCTCGGCGACGAAGCGGCTGGGCACGCCGGCGACGGTGTCGCGGCCGCGCTTGCGCCGGCCAAGCGTACTCACCACAAGCGTCGCGCGCGCCCGGGTGATCCCCACGTACATGAGCCGGCGCTCTTCCTCGATGCGCACCGCCGCCGCCGAATCTTCCTCGCCCTCGGCGCCGCGAAACGGCAGCAGCCCCTCGTTGACGCCGGCCAGCATCACGTGCGGCCACTCGAGTCCCTTGGCGGCATGCAGCGTCGACAGGGTGACGACCTCCTGGTCGTCGCTGCGCTCGGCCAGGCTGACGATCACCGAGATCGCCTGGGCGACCTCGAGGACGCTCTTCTCCTCGACCTCGTCGCCGGCGGCGGCCGAGCCGGTGCCGCCGCAGCGGCGGGCGATCCAGTCGGCGAAGTCGAGCACATTGCTCCAGCGCGCCGCGGCCAGCGACGGCGAGTCGGCGTCGTCGTGCAGGTGCTGCTCGTAGCCGATGTCCTTCAGCCAGCCGAGCAGGAAGGCCTTCGCGGCGACGGCGCCGCGGGTCTCGCGGGCGCGCCCTTCGAGGTCGTTCACGGTGCGTCCGAACTCGTGCAGGGTCTCGATGCTGCGCCGCGGCAGGGCGGCGACCAGCGTCTCGGCGAACAGGGCCTCGAACAGGCTGGCCTTCCAGCGCGCCGCGAAGCTGCCGAGCGCGGCGAGCGTCTGGTGGCCGATGCCGCGCTTCGGGCTGGTGGCGGCGCGCAGGAAGGCCGGGTCGTCGTCGCTGTTGACGATCAGGCGCAGCCAGGCGCAGAGGTCGCGGATCTCGGCGCGGTCGAAGAAGCTCTGACCGCCCGAAACCTTGTACGGGATCGCCGCTTTGCGCAGCGCCTGCTCGAAGACCCTGGCCTGGTGGTTGGCGCGATAAAGCACTGCGACGTCGCGCAGCGAAGCGCCGGCGCCGCGCAGCGACTCGATGTGCGCGACCACCCGGTCGGCCTCGTGCGCCTCGTTGTCGCACTCGATCACGCGCACCGGCTCGCCGGCGCCGAGCTCGCTCCACAGCTTCTTCTGGTAGAGCTTCGGGTTGTGCGCGATCACTGCGTTGGCGGCACGCAGGATGCTGCCGGTCGAGCGGTAGTTCTGCTCCAGCGCGATCACCCTCAGCGCCGGGTAGTCGGCCGGCAGGCGCTTCAGGTTGTCGAGGGTCGCGCCGCGCCAGCCGTAGATGCTCTGGTCGTCGTCGCCGACCGCGGTGATCAGGCCGGCCGGGCCGGCGATCAGCTTCATCAGCTCGTACTGGACGCCGTTGGTGTCCTGGTACTCGTCGACCAGCACGTAGCGGAGCCGCTCGCGCCAGGCGTCGCGCACCTCGGCGTCGCGGCCCAGGAGCTTCATCGGCAGGCCGATCAGGTCGTCGAAGTCGACTGCCTGGTAGGCGGCGAGGCGCTCCTGGTAGCGCTGCATCACGCGCGCCGCGACCAGCGCGTCGGCGGCGCTCCGGTCGTCGCCGGAGATCACGCCCGAGGCGAGCTCGGCCTCGGCGCCCTGGGCGTCGAGGCCGCGGTTCTTCCAGCCGCCGATCGCCCACTGCCAGCGCCGCGCCAGCGCGTTGTCGGTGGTGCCGCCGGCGTCCTTCAGGATGCCGAGCACGTCGTCGCTGTCGAGGATGCTGAAGTTCGGCTTCAGGCCGACCCGCTCGCCGTCGCCGCGCAGGATCCGCACGCCGAGCGAATGAAACGTGCTGATCGCCAGCGGTGCCGCGGCCCGGCCGCCGACCAGCGCCTTGGCACGCTCGCGCATCTCGGCGGCGGCCTTGTTGGTGAAGGTGATCGCCGCGATCTGCGCCGGCGCGTAGCCGGCCTCGAGCAGGCGGGCGATCTTGTGGACGATGACGCGCGTCTTGCCCGAGCCCGCCCCGGCCAGCACCAGGCAGGGGCCGCTGAGGTGGTGGACGGCCTCGAGCTGGGCCGCGTTGAGGGAAGCCGGCGCCGCGCGCGACGAAGGCGACCTCGCGCTCAGAACGGCGCGGCGCACAGGCAGTGCGCGATGGCGGCGAACGGTTCCTTGCGCTCGGCCAGGCCGGCCAGCCAGCCGAGCTCGCGGCGGATCGGCCGCAAGGCGGCCGTCGGCAGGCCGAGCTCGCCGATCCGGGCGTCGATCGCCGAGCCGAGGGCAGCGCTGACGCGGGCGTTGACCAGTGCGACCAGGCGAGCCAGCGTGCCCGGCTCGCGCTCGATGTAGACGATCCGCGGCGCATCGCCCAGCCTGGCGCGCGCCGCCGCCGAGGCGATCGCGTCGCCGAACAGGCCGAGCCGGTCGATCAGGCCATGCTCGAGTGCCTGCGCGCCCGACCAGACGCGCCCCTGGGCGACGGTGTCGATCTTCTCCGGGGTGGTCTTGCGCGCCTGCGCGACCCGGGTGGTGAAGTTCTTGTACTGGTGGTCGACGCTGCGCTGGATCATGTCGAGCAGGCGCGGGTCGACCGGCACGCGCGGATCGCCGGCGGTGCGCAGCCAGGTGGTGGCGATCGGGCTCGAGTGGATGCCGAGCCGGTCGAGGGTGCCGGCGGCGTTGGGGACGATGGCGATCACGCCGATCGAGCCGGTGACGGTGGCGGGGTCGGCGACGATCTCGTCGGCGGCGGTCGCGATCCAGTAGCCGCCCGAAGCCGCCACGTCGCCCATCGAGACGACCACCGGCTTGCCGGCGGCACGGGTGAGCTCGAGCTCGCGGCGTACCAGCTCGGAACCGAACACGCTGCCTCCGGGCGAGTTGACGCGCAGCACGAGCGCCTTGACGTTCGCATCGTCGCGCGCCCGCCGCACCAGGTTGGCGGTCGACAGGCCGCCTACCGTGCCGGCCGGCGCCGAGCCGTCGACGATCTCGCCTTCGGCGACGACGACGCCGACCGCATCGCCGCTCAGGCGCGGCCGGATCCGCGCCAGGTAGTCCTCGAAGCCGACCTGGCGAAAGGTCTTGTTCTCGGTGTCCTCGGCGCCGCGCGAGATCAGCAGGGTGCGCAACTGGTCGCGCGTCTTCAGGCCGTCGACCGCCTTGTCGGCCTCGGCCAGGCGGGCGCGGTCGCCGTCGACGGCGGCGAGCCGCTCGGGCGCGGCGTCGATGGCGCGCATCACCGAACCGGGCGCGAGCCTGCGCAGCCTTTCGATGTCGTCGGTGTAGGTCTTCCACAGCGAGCCGAGCAGCGCGCGCTGGGCCTCGAGCGACTCCGGCGAAGGACCGGTCGCGACCCAGGGCTCGCCGAAGTCCTTGAACGCGCCGGCGCGCATCACCTTGACGCTGACGCCGAGGGCGTCGAGCGTCTCCTTGTAGTAGTTGTGCACGCCGCCGAAGCCGGTGACGTTGAGGGCGCCGAGCGGGTGCAGGTAGATCTCGTCGGCGTGCGCGGCGAGCAGGTACTGG
>JBDTUG010000355.1:0-4232 GCA_040007855.1 Caldimonas sp. | reverse complement strand
GCTGCTGCAGGACATCGCGGCGATCCCGATCCTCGCCCTGCTGCCCTTCCTCGCCCTGGCGGGCGGCCACGACGACGCCGGCAGCGGCTGGCTCGGCCCGGCCAAGGCGATCGGCACGATCGCCGTGATCATCCTCGGCGGCCGGCTGCTGCTCAGGCCGATGCTGCGCTGGATCGCGATGAGCGACACGCCCGAGATCTTCACCGCGGCGTCGCTGCTGCTGGTCGTGGCCACGGCCGCGCTGATGCACGCGGTCGGCCTGTCGATGGCGCTCGGCGCCTTCCTGGCCGGCGTGCTGCTCGCCGAAAGCGAATACCGGCGCGAGCTCGAGACCGACATCGAGCCCTTCAAGGGCCTTCTGCTCGGCCTGTTCTTCATCGCCGTCGGCATGAGCATCGACTTCGCCGTGGTGCTCGAGCAGCCCTGGCTGATCGCCGGCGTGGTGCTCGCCTTCCTCGCCGTCAAGCTGCTCCTTCTCTGGGCGATGGCGCGGGCGATGCCGATCCCGCGGGTCGAGCGGCCGGTCTTCGTGATCCTGCTCGCCCAGGGCGGCGAGTTCGGCTTCGTCGTGTTCCAGACCGCGCAGCAGGCCGGCGTGATCGGCGCGCCGGCGGCGTCGTTCCTGGTGGCCGCGGTGGCGATCTCGATGCTGTTGACGCCGCTCTTGCTGGTCGCCGCGGACCGCTGGTGGATCCCCTACCTGGCCGGCTCGAAGCGGCGCGACGGCATCGAGGAGATCAACGAGCCGCAGAACGCCTCGGTCATCATCGCCGGCTTCGGCCGCTATGGGCAGATCGTCGGCCGCATGCTGTTCGCGAACGGCGTTGCGCCGACCGTGCTCGACCACGACGCCGAGGCGATCGAGGCGCTGCGCCGGTTCGGCTGGCGCGTCTACTACGGCGACGCGACCCGGCTCGACCTGATGCGCACCGCCGGCGCCGACAAGGCGCGCATCCTCGTCCTGGCGATCGACGACATCGAGCAGAGCGTCGAGTGCGCGAAGATGGTCCGCGAGAACTTCCCCCAGGTGACGATCGTCGCCCGCGCCCGCAACGTCCAGCACTACTACCAGCTGTACGAGCTCGGCGTCACCCTGATCGAGCGCGAGACGCTCGACTCGGCGCTGATGACGGCGCGCAGCGCGCTCGAGCAGCTCGGCTGGCAGCCGCACCAGGCGAGGAACCTGGCGCTGCGCTTTCGCCGCCACAACGTCGCCCAGCTGGCGGCGATCGCGCCGCACAGGAAGGACGAGGCGCGCCTGATCGCCGCCGCCAAGCAAGGCCGCCAGCAACTCGAGGAGCTGTTCGCGATCGAGCGGCAGCAGGCGGCGGAGCGCCAGGCACGGGCGGGCTGGAGCGCCGACCCGCCCTCGTCCTAGCCTAGCCAGCTAGAGGGCTCGGGCGGCGCCGCTCGCCTGCCACGACGGTGTCGACCCGGCGATCTACCCGCAGGCCGCGCCCGGGTCACTCGATCCGGCACGCTTCCTCGAAGCTGAGCCGGGGACTGCGCGCAAACAGCTTGCTCGGGTCGCCGCGGCCCAGGTTGCAGATGAAGTTGGTGCGGATCTCGGTGCCGGCAAAGAAAGCCGCGTCGACCTTGGCGTTGTCGAAGCCGCTCATCGGCCCGCAGTCGAGGCCGAGCGCGCGCGCGGCGACGATGAAATAGGCGCCCTGCAGACTCGAGTTGCGAAATGCGGTGGTGTCGGCGAACTCCTTCTTGTTGAGGAACCACGAGCGGGCGTCGGCGTGTGGAAACAGGGCCGGCAGCTTGTCGTAGAACGCCAGGTCCATGCCGATGATCGCCGTCACCGGTGCGGCCCGGGTCTTGTCGAGATTGCCGGGCGACATGCAGGCGAGCAGCTTCGCCTTCGCCTCGGGCGAGCTGACGAAGACGATCCGCGCCGGCGACGAGTTGGCCGAGGTCGGGCCCCACTTCATCATGTCGTAGAGCTGGCGCAGGGTCGCTTCCGGCACCGGCTCGGAAGTGAAGCCGTTCTGGGTGCGGGCGTTGTCGAACAGCTGTTCGGTGGTGATGTGCATTGAGGTTGCGCCGGCGAAGCGGCAGGGAGAGGCGATCAGCCGATTCTGGACATCGCACGGCGGCGCGGCGTCAGCGGATTCGTCGGCGGCGTTCGCCGCGACTGAACGCTGCATCGACAATCGCCCCCATGTTCGCACCCTCCTCCGACGACGTGCGCGGCTTCTTCGTCGAGACCGGGGCCAAGCGCGCCCGGGGCCTCCCTCTGACGCCGCTGGAGACGATCGCCGCCGACTGGATCGCCGCCCATCCCGCGTACGCCGCCGACCTCGCCGACGCCGAGCGCGCCCGGGCGGCGAGCTACCCGCCCGGGGGCGGGCGCGAGAACCCGTTCCTCCACCTGTCGATGCACCTGTCGATCAGCGAGCAGGTCTCGATCGACCAGCCGCGCGGCATCCGCCAGGCCCTCGAGCTGCTGGCGGCCCGACGCGGCGGCATGCACGCCGCCCAGCACGAGGCGATGGAATGCCTGGGCCGGATGCTCTGGGAGTCGCAGCGCAGCGGCCGGCCGCCCGACGGCGGGGCCTACATCGAATGCATCCGGCGCCGCGCGACCCGCGCCTGAGCCGCGACGCGCGAGTCAGCGCAGCACGAGGTAGAGGACCACCAGCGCGACGATCGCGCCGACGATCCAGGCGAGCGTGACCGCCGGCCGTTGCGCCGGCTCCTCCGCCGGCACCGCCTCGGCCGGCGGCGATGCCGCCCCGGCCGGCGCCATCTGCGCCTGCACCCGGGCCTCGAAGGCTTTGAAGAAGTCCTCGGTGAGCTTGGCGGCGGTGGCGTCGATCAGGCGCGAGCCGATCTGCGCCATCTTGCCGCCGACCTGGGCGCGCGCCTCGTAGGCGAGCCGGGTCGCCGCGTCGCCCTCGGCGCTGAGCTTCACGTCGGCCGAGCCCTTGCCGAACCCGGCAACGCCGCCCTGCCCGTCGAAAGCAATCGTGTAGCCGTTGGGCGGGTCGATGTTGCTCATCTTCAGGTTGCCCTTGAAGCGGGCGCTGACCGGCCCGATCTTGAGCGCAACCAGCGCCGCGTAGGCGTCGTCGCCGGTCCGCTCGAGCGATTCGCAGCCGGCAATGCAGGCCTTCAGGGTGTCCGGATCGTTCAGGGCCGCCCAGGTCGTGGCGAGGGGGGCCGGGATGAGTCGGTTGCCGTGCAGTTCCATGATCGTGAGGTCCGTTAGGCCGCCACCCGGCGCGCGCTCGGGAGGGCGGTGAAGTAGGCAGGCGTGCGCACGCGCGGCGCACGCAAGGCGGTTGCCAGGTCGGCCAGGCTGGCCAGGTTGTGCACCGGCAGGAACCGGTCGACGTAGGGAAGGATCGCCCGGATGCCGGCGGCGCGCGGCTCGAAGCGGTCGAAACGCAGCAGCGGGTTGAGCCAGACGATCTGGTGCGCGTAGAGCCGCAGTTGCTTGGCCGCCCGCGTCAGCTCGCCGTGCTCGTCGGTGTCGAGGCCGTCGCTGACCAGCAGCACCGCGGCGTTGGCGCCGAGGAGGCGGCGCGCCCAGTGCCGGTTGAAGTCGTCGAGGCAGGAGGCGATCCGCGTCCCGCCCTTCCAGTCCTGCACCTGAGCCGAGGCGATGGCCAGGGCGACGTCGGGGTCGCGGTTGCGCAGCGCCCGGGTGATGTTGGTGAGCCGCGTGCCGAAGGTCAGCGTGTGGACCTTCAGGTGGCGCCGCGTCAGGCCGTGCACGTAGTGCAGCATCAGCCGCGCGTAGCGGTCCATCGAGCCCGAGATGTCGAGCAGCACGACCAGGGTCGGCAGTTCGCTGCGCGGCTCGCTGAAGCGCGGCACCAGGGTGTGCGGCTGGCGCGCCATCGCCAGCATGGTGCGGCGCAGGTCGATCCGGCCGCGCCCGCTCGCCTCGTGGCGGCGCCGACGCACCGGCTCCAACGGCAGGGGCAGCTCCTCGGCGATCCGCCGGGCGAGCTCGAACTCGGCCGCCGTCATCGATTCGAAATCGGCGCTCTGCAGGCGCTCGCGGTCGGAGAAGGTGAAGCTCGTCTCGTAGTCGAGGGCGTCGTCGGGCTGGCTCGGCGGCGGCTTGCGAAGCTCGTCGCGGCGCGCCGGCAGCAGCGCGTCGGCGACCCGGTTCGACCGCTTCGCGCGCTCGCGATCGCCCTTGCCCTGGATCTTCGGCAGGAGCAGCGCCATCATCTGCTCGAGCAGCTTCGGGTCGCGCCAGAACGCATCGAAGG
>JBDTUG010000354.1:0-4236 GCA_040007855.1 Caldimonas sp. | reverse complement strand
CCTCGTCGCGGATCTCGCCGAGCATGATCACGTCGGGGTCGGCGCGCATGAAGGCACGCAGCGCCTTGGCGAAGGTCCAGTCGATCTTCGGGTTGATCTGCACCTGGCGCAGGCCCGGCTGGGTGATCTCGACCGGGTCTTCCGCGGTCCAGATCTTGCGCTCTGGCACATTGATGTGGCTGAGCACCGAGTGCAGGGTGGTCGTCTTGCCCGAGCCGGTCGGGCCGACGCAGAGCACCATGCCGTAGGGCCGCTCGACGACGTCGAGCAGCCACTTGAGGTTGTTCTCCGAGAGGCCGAGGCTGTCGACCGGGATCGGCTTGGCCGAGGCGAGCAGGCGCAGCACCACGTCCTCGAGGCCGCCGTTGGTCGGGATCGTCGCCACGCGCAGCTCGATCTTGTGCTGCGGCGAGAACTTGGCGAAGTTGATCTTGCCGTCCTGCGGCTTCCGGCGCTCCGAGATGTCGAGATCGCACATGATCTTGACCCGGGCGATCAGGGCGCTGCGGTAGGTCGAGGGCAGCTCGAGGTAGGTGCGCAGCGTGCCGTCCTTGCGGAAGCGGACGCGGATCTTCTCCTTGCCCGGATAGCTCTCGATGTGGATGTCGGAGACGCCGTCCTTGTGCGCCTCGATCACCATGTTGTTGAGCAGGCGGACCAGCGAGTTGTCGCTCTGCTCGATCGGCCGGTCCTCGGCGCCGGCGCTGCCGTCCAGGCCTTCCTTCTCGAGCGTCTCGACCAGCTGGTCGGTCGTGCTCGGCAGCGGCGTCAGGTCGAACTGGATCGGCGCGAGGTCGGCCGCCTTCCTCGTTTCCAGCGACGAGCCGATCTTCTCGTAGGCGGCGCGCAGCGCGATCTCGAGCGCCGTGCCGCGCGCGAGCACCGGCACGACCTTCATGTCGGCGTTGAACTCGATCTCGTCGAGCGCGGCGCGGCGCGACGGGTCGTCGAGCGCGACCACCAGCCGGCCGTCGCGGATCAGCAGCGGCATCACGCGCAGCCGCCCGGCGACCGCGTAGGTGAGCTTGCGCAGCGCCTCGGGCTCGGCCGGGAAGGCGTCGAGGTTGACCAGCGGATAACCCATCTTTCGGGCCAGTGCCGTCTGCAGGTCGTCGCGCGAGACGACGCCCATGCGCACCAGCACCTCGCCGAGCGGCACGCTGCGGTCGAGCTGCTGCTGGACCAGGGCATCTCTCAGCTGCGCGCTGTCGACCATGCCGAGCGAGAGCAGCGCTTCGCCGATCCGCACCATCGGCATCTTGTGCTGGCGCTCGATCGCCTCGAGCAGCTGCTCGGGCGTGACGATCTGCTTGGTGACCAGGATGTCGCCGATCTTCTGGCTGCGCATCTCTTCCTGCAGCCCCATCGCCTCGGTGACCTGGTCCCAGGTGGCGTGATGGTCCTCGATCAGCAGCTCGCCGATCTTCTGGCCGATCTCGAAGCCGGCGATCGCGCTGGTCGGCACGAACATGCGCTTGACGCTGCCGTCGTCGTCGCAGGGCGGGAACAGGAACAGGCCGAAGTCGGTCTCGACATGGCCGACGGTCTGGCCCTGCAGGTCGCCGCCTTCGACAAGGTGGACGGTGTACGGGTTGCTCTGCCGGTGGCGCAGCAGGTCGGCATGCGGATCCGAGAGCGGCAGCGGCAGCGGCATCAGCGGCGTGGTCAGGGTCAGCGCCTTGAACTGGTCGAAGCGCAGCGGCACGGTGGTCCGGGCCGAGGGCATCTGCAGGTGCGCCACCGAGGTCTCGGGAACGAAGAAGGTGAGCCGGACCGAGGTGACCTTGAGCTCGGCGCCGGTGAGGATCTGGCAAGGCAGGGTTTCGGTCTGCTCGGTGGGCGCCGGGTAGCTGGCGAACGGCGGCGTCGGCCACATGAAGGCCTCGCGGCTGCCCTTTTCCTTGCCGCCGGTCGCGCCTTGTGCGGCGTTCGCCGCCTCGGCGACGGGCGCGGCCGCACCGGCACGCTGCGTCGAGCGGGCTGGCGTCTCCCATTTCAGGGCGGCGTGCAGATCGGCCATGGATGGATCCTTCGCTCCGGGCGCGCCTGCTCCAGACGAGAGGCGCAGCGACCCGGAAGACCCTCATCGTCGGTGCAATCGCCTCGCCCGGATGCCTTGAAATGCGGGGCGGATTGCACGCAGATCGTCGGTTTGCAGGACCAGGCTTGCGACTCGGCCGGCAGCCGCCGGCGCTAGCGCCGCATCTGCGCGGGCAGGAAGGTCACCAACTGCGGGAACACGTACAGCAGCACGACCATCAGCGCCATGAGCATGAAGAAGGGTAATGCGGCCCGGGCGATGCCGCCGATCTCGCGCTTGGTCATGCCCTGCAGCACGAACAGGTTGAAGCCCACCGGCGGCGTGACTTGCGCCATCTCGACGACGATGACGATGAAGATGCCGAACCAGAGCGGGTCGATGCCGGCCTTCTGCACCGTCGGCATGATCACGCCCATGGTCAGCACGACCATCGAGATGCCGTCGAGGAAGCAGCCGAGGACGACGTAGAACGCTGTCAGCGCCAGGATCAGGCCGAACTTGCTCAGTCCCAGGGTCGCGATCCACTCGGCGAGGTGACGCGGCAGGCCGATGTAGCCCATGCTGAGCGTGAGGAACGCGGCGCCGGCGAGGATCAGGGCGATCATGCAGTACAGGCGCGTGCCGCCCATCAGCGATTCCTTGAACGTCTGCCAGTTCATCGAGCCCTGCGCCGCCGAGATCGCGAGCGAGCCGAGGACGCCGATGCCGGCCGCCTCGGTGGCCGTCGCGATACCGGCGTAGATCGAGCCGAGCACGGCGATGATCAGGAGCACCACCGGGATCAGGCTGCGCGACTCGTGCAGCTTCTCGGCGAAGCTCATGGGCGCGTCGGCCGGTGGAATCCGGTCCTTGTGGACGATCGACCAGCCGGCGATGTAGAGCGAGAAGAGGCCGGCGAGGACGATGCCCGGAATCACGCCGCCGATGAAGAGCTGCGAGATCGAGACGTCGGCGCTGACGCCGTAGACGATCATGATGATCGAGGGCGGAATCAGCAGGCCCAGCGTGCCGGCGCCGGCGAGCGAGCCGAGTGCCATGTGGTCGGGGTAGCCGCGCCTGGCCAGCTCGGGCAGGCTCATCTTGCCGATCGTGGCGCAGGTGGCCGCGCTCGAGCCGGAAACCGCGGCGAAGATGGCGCAGCCGACCACGTTGGTGTGCAGCAGCCGCCCGGGCAGCCGCTGCATCCATGGCGCCAGGCCCTTGAACATGTCCTGGCTGAGGCGGGTGCGGAACAGGATCTCGCCCATCCAGATGAAGAGCGGCAGGGCGGTCAGGGTCCAGCTCGAGGCCGAGCCCCAGATGGTGACCGCCATCGCGTCGCCCGCCGGCCGGCTGCTGAAGAGCTGCATGCCGATCCAGGCGACGCCCGAGAGCGTGAGGCCGATCCAGACGCCGCTGGCAAGGATGAGGAACAGCGAGGCGACGAGCAGCGCCGTGATCGTGAAGTCGCTCATGCCGCCCGCTATTCGTTGTGCATGGCTTCGTCGGTCACCGGCACGAAGCGGCGGCCGCGCAGCTCCAGCACCAGCTCGTCGACGAAGGCGATCGCCAGCACGACCGCGCCGATGGCCATGGAGATCTGCGGCAGCCAGAGCGGCGTCGCGTCGTTGCTGGTCGAGATGTCGTGAAAGGCGTGCGACTGCCAGGCGAGCTTGCAACTGTAGACGGCGGAGAGCACCGCCAGGAGCGAGGCCGCGAAAAGGGCCCAGACCTCGAGCGCCTTCTTCGCGCCGCCGTGCAGGCTGGACAGCAGCAGCGTCACGCGGATGTGCTCGCCGTGCTTGAGGGTGTGCGCCATCGCCAGGAAGCCGGCGCCGGCCATCATGTAGCCGGCGTAGGCATCGACCCCCGGCACGTTGAAGCCGGCCAGGCGCGAGACGATGGAGAGCATCACCATCGTCAGCAACAGCACCATGGCCACCGCAGCGAGTGCGGCGCTCGCGTCGTAGAGCCGGTCGAGGGTGCGGCCGAGCGGCCCGCGCACCGGCACGGCGGGGGCCGTCACGCCGGCCTTACATCTTCTTGTAGGCGTCGACCACGGCCTGGCCTTCGGCGCCGGCCTTCTCCAGCCACTCCTTCAGCATCGTGTCGCCGACCTTCTTCATGTCGGCCTTCAGGGTGGCCGAGGGCTCGACGATGTTCATGCCGTTCTTCTTGAGCAGGTCGATGTACTCGCCGTTCTTCTGCTTCGAGAG
>JBDTUG010000353.1:0-4247 GCA_040007855.1 Caldimonas sp. | reverse complement strand
AACTGGCCGAAGATCCGCTTCCACGCCCTGCGCGAGCACGCCGGGCTGGTGTTCCAGAAGCAGCTCGAAGGCTGAGCCGACGCGAGGGCGTGGCCCGGGCTTCAGACCTGGCGGGCCCGAGGCGCGCCCAGTCGTACCCAGTCGTGCCAGCCCCCGGGACGGATTCAGTCGTGCTTGCCCTTGTCGTGGCCGCGACCCTTCCCACCAGGGCCGCGCTCGTCGCTCCGGCCGTGCTTGTCGTGCTTGTCGTGCTTGTCCCAGCCGCGATGGCGGCCGCGGTCCCAGCCCGGGTGCTCGCTCTGGTAGCGCTCGCGCACCCACTCGTCGCGGACGAAGTAGACCGGCTGGCCGCAGGCGCTGTATCGGCCGCAGTAGCTGCGCCAGTTCTGCTGGTGCAACGTCGGCACGTAGAGGTATACCGGCGGCCGCTCGCGGACCACGCGCTGCTGCTGGATGATGACCGGTTGCGGCAGGATCAGCGCAGGCGGAGGCACGTCGCCGATGTTCACCCGGCCGTAGAAGCCCGGCTGGTTGATGCCGATCGAGACGCTGGTCTGGGCCATCGCGGGTGCCAGGGCGCCCGCCGCCAGGGCCAGGGTCAGAAGTTGTTTGAGCATCGTTGTCTCCAGTGAATCCGTTTTCTCAACGAATCCGCACGGGGCAGTGACGACAGGGTTGCGACCCGTCTGGCGAATTCCGCACGGAGTCTTTACCGGCCGCGGCCTTGTCCTACGGCCGCTTTTCCCGGTGATGGCCGGTTTTCGGCGCCGACCGCGTACCTCCAGGCAGACGGGCGACACGGACCGAGGGACAGCCCCTCCGGCGCGCCGCCCGGGCACCGGAGAACGACGATGGCCCCCTCGAACGATCTCGCCGACATCGACGCCGCCTGCGCGCTCGTCGCCCTGGGCGCGGCGCACGCGCCGGCCATCCTCGCGCACCTGCTGCGCCTGCCGGCCGACGATCGCAGCCTGCGCTTCTGCGCCGGCACGGTCCCGGCCGACGTGGTCGCAAAGTACGTCGACTCGATCCGCTTCGGCGAAGACAGCGTGCTGGGTGTCGTCGACGCCCACGGCAGCGTCGTCGCCGTCGGCCACGCCTGCTGGTTCCGCTCGCGCGACGGCCTGCTCGCCGAGGCCTCTTTCAGCGTCGACGAAGCCTGGCGCAACCGCGGTATCGGCCGCGCCCTGCTGCTCGCGGTCCGGGCGGCCGCCGCCGAGCGCGAAGCGAGCGCCGTGATCGGCCAGTGCCTGGCCCGCAACCGGGCGATGCGCCGGGTGTTCGCGGCGGCCGGGATGACGATGACCCAGGAGGACGGCGAGGTCCAGGCACACGGGGCGACGACGACAATGACAGCGTGCCTGCCGCCACCCTCCGCCGCTCCCGCCTCGCGCTCTATCTCGACCTGATCCGCTGGGACCGGCCGGCCGGCACCCTGCTCCTGCTCTGGCCGACCCTGTCGGCGCTGTGGATCGCCGCCAGCGGCTTTCCCGGCTGGCATCTGCTGGCAGTGTTCGTGCTCGGCACCCTGCTCATGCGCAGCGCCGGGTGCGCCGCCAACGACGTCGCCGACCGGGAGTTCGATCGCCACGTCAAGCGCACCGCGTCGCGGCCGGTGACGAGCGGGCAGGTCGCTCCGCGCCAAGCGCTCGCGCTCGCGGCGGTGCTCGCGCTCGCGGCCTTCGCCCTGGTCCTGACGACCAACCCCACCGCGGTCGTCTGGAGCTTTGCGGCGCTCGCCGTCACCCTCTTCTATCCGTTCAGCAAGCGCTTTTTCGCGATGCCGCAGGCGATCCTCGGCGTCGCCTTCAGCTTCGGCATTCCGATGGCGTTCGTGGCGGTGCGCGGCGGCGACGCGACATCGCTGTCGGCGGTCGCAGGCGCGGCGCCCGCGCTCGCCTGGTGGCTGCTGCTCGGCAACCTGTTCTGGGTGCTCGCCTACGACACCGAGTACGCGATGGTCGACCGCGACGACGACCTGCGGATCGGCATCAAGACCTCGGCGATCACGCTCGGCCGCTTCGACGTGGCGGCGGTGATGCTGTCCTATGCCGCCTTCCTCGCCGTCTGGGCGGTGCTCGGCGTGCAGCTCGGCTTCGGCTCACCGTACTTCGCCGGGCTCGCCGCCGCCGCCCTGATCGCCGGCTGGCACTACACGCTGATCCGCGACCGGAGCCGCGACGGGTGCTTCCGGGCCTTTCGCCTCAACCACTGGCTCGGTTGCGCGATCTTTGTCGGCGTCGTTCTCGAGTTCGCGTTGCGCTGAGCGCGCCCGACGGCCACTCAGAAGCGGTGAGGCTTCTCAGGCGGCGACCGGCTCGGCAGCGGCGATCCGCTCGAGCGCGCGGCCGAGTGCGGCGACCGCCAGGTCGATCTGGGCCTTGCCGATCGTCAGCGGCGGTGCCATCCGCACCACCGTGCCGTGGGTGTCCTTGGTGAGCACGCCTTCGTCGACGAGCGCATCGCAGATCTGGCGCGCGCCGGCGAATGCCGGGTCGATCTCGACGCCGACCAGGAGGCCCTTGCCGCGGATGTCCAGGATCGCCGGGTGGCCGAGCCGGGCCAGGCGCGCCAGCAGGTACTCGCCCTGGACACGCGCCGTCTCGCAGAACGGCCCGGTCTCGAGCAGGCCGAGCGCCGCTTCACCGACCGCCGCGCCGAGCGGGTTGCCGCCGAAGGTGCTGCCGTGGTCGCCCGGGTTGAACACCGCCATCACGTCCTCGCGGGCGCAGAAAGCGCTGACCGGCAGCAGGCCACCGCCGAGCGCCTTGCCGAGCGTGAGGCCGTCGGGACGCACGCCCTCGTGGTCGCAGGCGAGGATGGCTCCGGTGCGGCCGAGGCCGGTCTGGACCTCGTCGGCGATCATGAGGATGTTGCGGCGGCTGCAGATCTCGCGCACCGCACGCAGGTAGCCGACCGGCGGCACGATGATGCCGGCCTCGCCCTGCACCGGCTCGACGATGAAGGCGGCCGTGTTCGGGCCGATCGCGGCGTCGAGCGCGGCGGCGTCGCCGAACGGCACGCTGGCGAAGCCGGGCGTGAACGGGCCGAAGCCGTCGCGGTACTGCGCTTCGCTCGAGAAGCTGATGATGGTCGTCGTGCGGCCGGCGAAATTGCCGGCGGCGACCAGGATCCGGGCCTGGCCGGCCGGCACTCCCTTGACCTTGTAGGCCCACTTGCGCGCCGCCTTGATCGCCGTCTCGACCGCCTCGGCGCCGGTGTTCATCGGCAGGGCGCGGTCCATGCCGGTCATGCGGCAGAGCTTCTCGAGAAAGCTGCCCAGGCGTGCGGTGTGGAAGGCGCGGCTGGTGACGGCAAGCGTCTTCGCCTGCTCGGTGAGGGCGTGGACGAGGGTGGGGTTGGCGTGGCCGAAGCTCACCGCCGAGTACGCCGACATCATGTCGAGGTAGCGGCGGCCGGCGGTATCGAACAGCCAGACGCCCTCGCCGCGCTCGAGCGTGACCTCGAGCGGGTCGTAGTTGCGGGCGCCGTAGCGGCGCTCCAGGTCGATCGGGGTGCTGGCCTTCCTGGCAAGCACGTCGGCGCGGGCGGCGGTGGTCATGGGAACTCCTGCGTGCATTCGAAGGGGCACTTTAGCTGCACATCAACGAAATGTGCTTGCCAAATCATGCGGATGATCCTACTTTCATACACGATCCGTTCTCCCATCCAGGTATTATCTCGTGATGGGCACGGCTCTCGACGCGATCGACCGCAAGATTCTTCGTGCGCTTCAGACCGACGGCCGGGCCACCAACGTCGAGCTGGCGGCGCTGGTCCACCTCTCGGCGCCGCAGTGCTACCGGCGCGTTCGCGCGCTCGAGGAGGGCGGCGTGATCCGCGGCTATGCAGCGCATGTCGATGCCGAAGCGCTGGGCCTGGCGGTGACGGCGTACGTCAACGTCAGCATCGCCGGCGACCAGTTCGGCCGCGTCCGCGACATCGAGGCGCAGATCCGCGCCTACCCGCAGATCCTCGAATGCCAGTCGGTTTCGGGCGACTACGACTACCTGCTGAAGGTCGTCGCGCGCGACCTGAAGGACCTGAGCAACTTCCTGACCGACCGGCTGATGCAGGTGCCCGGCATCGACGACGTGCGTTCGATGATCTGTCTCGAAGAGATCAAGCCGCCCTCGCCATTGCCAGTCGAGCCGTAGGCTCGCCCGGCAACGGCGAGCCGTCCAGGATCGCTCCCTCCCCGCTTCGCTCCCCTCCCCGCTTCGCTCCCCTCCCTGCAAGAGGGAGGG
>JBDTUG010000352.1:0-4253 GCA_040007855.1 Caldimonas sp. | reverse complement strand
GGTGTTCCTCAAGCTCGGCGGCCGCCGCTACCTGGTGATCTCGATCACGATGGTGGCGGTGCTGATCGAGCTCGACCCGGCCGGCGCGGTCGCGCAGGCCGGCGTCGCGGTCGGCAGCTGCTCGGCGGTCGCCCGGCGCCTGGCGACGCTCGAGGCGCGCCTGGTCGGGCGCGACGCGACGACGCTCGCCGACTGCGTGGCGCCCGCCGACCTCGCGCCGCTGACGCCGATCGACGACATCCGCGCCAGTGGCGAGTTCCGCCGCGACGCCACGCTGACGCTGTTGCGGCGCGCTCTCGCAGGCTTTGCGAAATGACCGCGCGCGACCTCGAAGCCCGCCAGATCGTTCGCCTTCACGTCAACGGCGCCGAGCGCGAGCTGGTCGGCGACCCGGCGCGGCGCCTCTCGGACGCGCTGCGCGACGAGCTCGGTCTGACCGGCACCAAGATCGGTTGCCACGCCGGCGACTGCGGCGCCTGCACCGTGCTGGTCGACGCCGATCAGGTCTGCGCCTGCATCGTCGCCGTCGGCCAGTGCGAAGGCCGGGCGGTGACGACGGTCGAGGGTCTCGCCGACGCGAGCGGCGCGCTGTCGCCGCTGCAGCGCGCCTTCGTCGCCCATGGCGCGGCGCAATGCGGCATCTGCACGCCGGGCATGCTGATGAGCGCCGAGTCGCTGCTGCGCGCCAACTCGGAGCCGACCGAGGCCGAGGTGCGCGACGCGCTCGCCGGTGTGCTGTGCCGCTGCACCGGCTACACCAAGATCGTCGAGGCGGTGCTTGCGGCAGCGGCCGGCGAGGTCGAGGCGGCGCCGGTCGCCGAGAGCGGCAAGTCGGTCGGCAGCCGCGCGGCGCGCCTCGACGCGCCGGCCAAGGTGCGCGGCGACGAGCGCTTCGGCGCCGATGAGTGGCCCGGCGATCCGGCCGGCGTGCTGGCGATGCGCGTGGTCCGCTCGCCCCATGCACACGCGTCGTTCGAGCTCGGCGACATCGAGGCGTTCCTGCGCCGCTGGCCCGGCGTCGTCGACGTGCTCAGCGCGGCCGACGTGCCGAACAACGCGTTCGCGATCTTCGCCGACCTGCGCGACCAGCCGGTGCTGGCGGACGGCGTGACCCGGTTCCGCGGTGAGGCGGTGCTGGCGCTCGTCGGCGAGGCCGACGCCCTGCTGGCGCTGCCCGATGCCGAGCTGCCGGTGCGCTTCACGCCTCGCCCCGCCCACGAGACGCCGGCCGCCGCCTTCGCTGCGGCGGCGGCAGGCGAGGCGATGCACGCGCGCTATCCCGACAACGTGCTCTGCCGCGGCCGGGTCGTCTCGGGCAACGTCGACGCGGCGCTGGCCGACCCGGCGCAGTCGGCCCGGCGCGCGAGCTCGCGCTTCGAGACGCGCTACGTCGAGCATGCCTACATCGAGCCCGAGGCCGGCTATGCGGAGCGGGTCGATGGCGAGACACCCGGCGCGGCGCGGCGGATCCTCGTCTTCGCCTGCACCCAGACGCCCTACATGGACCGGGACGAGATCGCCCATGTGATGGCGATCTCGCCCGAGCAGGTGCACATCGTGCCCTCGGCGATCGGCGGCGGCTTCGGCGGCAAGCTCGACATCTCGGTGCAGCCCTTGCTCGCGGTCGCCGCCTGGAAGCTCGGCCGGCCGGTGCGCCTGGTCTACGATCGGCCCGAGTCGATGCAGTCGAGCACCAAGCGGCATCCGGCGCAGATGAGCGGGACCGCCTCGTGCAGCGCCGACGGCCGGCTCAGCGCGTTCGACTTCAGCGGCGACTTCAACACCGGTGCCTATTCGTCGTGGGGGCCGACGGTCGCCAACCGCGTGCCGATCCATGCCGCCGGCCCGTACCGGGTGCCGAACGTCCGCGCCGTGACGCGCGCCGTGCTCACCCACAACAGCGTCGCCGGCGCCTTTCGCGGCTTCGGCGTGCCGCAGGCGGCGCTGCTCGGCGAGTTGCTGATCGACGAGCTGGCGGCGGCTTGCGGCATCGACGCGCTCGAGTTCCGCCATGCCAACGCCTTGCGCGCCGGCGACCGCACGCCGACCGGCCAGCCGCTGCTCGCCAGCGTCGGCCTGCGCGAATGCCTCGACGCGCTGCGTCCGGCCTGGTCGGTGGCACGGGCCGAAGCGGCCGCGTTCAACGAAGCCCGATGTCGTCCTGAGCGCAGCGAAGGATCCCGGCCAGCGTCGAGGTCCTTCGCTGCGCTCGGGACGACCAGCAGTCTGCGGCGTGGCGTCGGCGTCGCCTGCATGTGGTACGGCATAGGCAACACCGTGATCGCCAATCCGTCGACGATGCGCGGCGCGTTGCGCTGCGACGCCGGGAACGGCGCCCACCTCTTCCTCTACAACGGCGCGCAGGAGATCGGTCAGGGAACGGCGACGATCATGCCGCAGATGTTCGCCGACGCGGTCGGCTTGCCGCTCGGCTGCGTGCGCCAGGTGATGGGCGACACCGACCTGACCGCCGACGCCGGCAAGTCGTCGGCCTCGCGCCAGACCTTCGTCTCGGGCAATGCGGCCCGGGCGGCGGGCGCCGCGTTGCGCCGGCAGTTGCTCGAGCGGCTCGACCTCGCCGCAACGGACGATGCCGACGTCCGTCTCGCGCTGGAGGGCTTTGCCCTCGTCGGCGTCGCGAGCGGCCGGCAGTGCCGCGTCGACCTGCGCGACTGGCCGGCCGATGCGGCCGGCGACCTCGCCTCGGCGAGCGGCCACTTCAACCCGCCGACGGTGCCGCTCGACGCCGATGGCCAGGGCGTTCCGTACGCGACCTACGGCTTCGCCGCGCAGATCGCCGAGCTCGAGGTCGATCTCGCGCTCGGCACGGTGCGGCTGCTGCACATCCATGCGGCCCACGACGTCGGCCGGGCGATCAACCCGACCCTGGTCGAAGGCCAGGTGCATGGCGGCATCGCCCAGGGCATCGGCATGGCGCTGATGGAGGAGTACGTCAACGGCCGCACCGACAACCTGCACGACTACCTGATCCCGACCGTCGGCGACGTGCCGCCGATCACCGTGCACCTGATCGAGGACCCGGAGCCGCTCGGCCCCTGGGGCGCCAAGGGCGTCGGCGAGCCGGCCCTGGTGGCCACCGCACCGGCGATCCTCAACGCGATCCACGCCGCGACCGGCGTCCGGATGCGCGAGGTGCCGGTGACGCCGAGCCGCCTGCGCGCGGCGATCGTCGCGGGCGGGCGAGATCCCTCGCTTCGCCCAGGATGACGGCTTGAACACCGATCGTCATCCCGGACGCAGCGGAGGATCTCCGCCCGACGCCTTCGCGCCGCGCTCCGACGGACAGCCGGTCGTGCTCGAGCATTCGCGCGCGCCCGAGAAGATGGCCGCCGACAAGGTGCGCTGCGAAGCCTGCCCGGTGCTCTGCCAGATCAGCCCCGGCAAGCTCGGCGCCTGCGACCGCTACGGCAACGTCGACGGCGTGCTGACGCGGACCGACACCCTGGCGCTGGTCGTCAGGCCCGGCACCGACCTGGTCGCCTGGCAGGCGGCGCGCGGCGACGGCTGGGACGGCACCCTGGTCGGCGGCGACGACGCGCCGCTATTCGTGTCGGGCGTCGGCTCCGGCACGACCTACCCCGATTACAAGCCGGCCCCCTTCATCGTCGCCTCCAGGCATGAGGGCGTCGACATGGTGACCGTGGTCACCGAAGGCATTTTCAGCTACTGCAGCTTCAAGGTGAAGATCGACACCGACCGCTACCTCGGCCCCGAGCAGGCGACGGTCCGCCACCGCGGCGAGGCGGTCGGCCACGTCAGCACGATCGAGTACGGCTCGCAGTTCCTCGCCCTCGGCGGCGTCCACCACCTCACCGGCGGCTCGAAGAAGGAAGGCCGGATCGCCTGCGAAATGATGATGGCGCTCGGCAACCGCGAGCCGGTCCAACTGCAGATCGAAGGCGGCGCCTCGGTCGTGGTCGCGGCGGACAAGCCGCCGGTCGTCGACGGCGTCGAGGAGAAGCGGATGCGGGTCGGCTGCGGCTCGGCCACGATCGGCATCTTCGCGCCGCAGTGGTTCGGCCATGCCGACGAGGTCGTCGTGATCGACGACCACATCACCGGCGTGCTGTCCGAGCACCAGGCCGGCAAGTTCCTCGACATGACGCCGACCGGCATCCGCCTGCGCGGCCGCAAGTCCACGCCAGGCCGCTACTTCCAGGTCGCCAATCCCGGCGCCGGCTGGGGCGGCACCGACATCACCGATCCGCTCGCCATCGTCGAAGGCTGGGATG
>JBDTUG010000351.1:0-4279 GCA_040007855.1 Caldimonas sp. | reverse complement strand
TTCAGCAGGATCACGTTGTCGGGCGCGATGTCGCGGTGAAAGCACTGCTCGGCATGGATCACGGCGAGCGCTTCGCTGAGCGGCTCGAGCAGCTCGCGCAGCCAAGCCTCGTCGGGCGGCGCTCCCATCGCCTTCAGCTCGTCCTTGAGGGTGACGCCCTCGTAGAACGGCATCACCATGTAGGCCGTTCCGTTCGCTTCCCAGAACCGGTAGACCTTGACCAGCGACGGATGGTCGAACTGGGCGAGCAGTCTGGCTTCGTTGACGAAGCTCTTCAGGCCCGCCTCGAAGGTTTCGCGGTGCCGCTCCGACTTGACCGAGACCTGGGTGCCGCCGACCCGCTGCGCCAGCGACGACGGCATGTACTCCTTGAGCGCTACGCGCCGGCCGAGGGAATGATCCTCGACGAGGTAGACGATGCCGAAGCCGCCTTCGCCGAGGACCCGGGTTATCTCGAACTCGCCGAGATAAAAGCCCACCGGCAGCATGTTGCCGCCCTCCGGCGCTGCGGGGGCCCGCGCAGGGCGCGGCCGGATCACCGTCGCGTCGCCCTCGGGCGTGAACGGGGCGGGTGGCGGCGCGATCTCCGTTCGCGGCGGCGCGGCCTGCGTCTTCGGCGATTGCGACGGCAGGATGCGGGTCGGCTGGTCGTCGTCGTTGCTCATCGGCTCAAGGCGCCTTGCCGGTGACGGGCTGTGCGGGCGGGCCACCGAAGAGGTCGAGGATGTCGGGTTCGCCGGGTCGCGCTTCAGGCAGCTCCGCAGAGGCGGGCGCCGCCTGCGTTTCGCCGGGCGCCAGCGGGTCGGCGAACAGGCCGAGCACGTCGTCGTGGCCGGCCGCGGCAGCAACTGGCGCCTCGAGCGCCCGGTCACCGACGCCGAACATTGCCAGGATGTCGTCGCCCGGCGCCGCGCCGGGGTCGCAAGCGCCGCCGCTCGCCGTCAGCGCGCCAGCATCGAACAGGCCGAGCAGGTCGGTTTCGCCGGCCGCGAGCTGCGGCTCGACGGCCGGGCTCGACAGTTCCGCCGGCGCCGCAATGACCGCGAAGGCCGCGCCGGGATCTACCGGCGAAGGGCGAGCCGCCGCGCCGGAACCCGCTCCGCCGCCCCCGGAGAACATGCGCACGAACGCCGCGTGGCCAGGCAACCCGTCGCTTACGAGCAGCTGCGGACGGCCCGGGGAGTCGGCGATCCAGAAGGCCATGCCGTGCCAGGTCGGCCCGGCCACGTCGGCCGGCCCGGACCTGGCGCCCGGTGAACTCGAGAACACCGCAGCGAGCTCGGCGCGGCTGGCGATGGTGGCGATGTCGACGAACCCGCCACGGCTCGCCACGGCCGCGGCCAGCGAGCGCCGAACCGTGCCGAGCCGGTCTTCGGCGGACGCCGCGGCCTCGACCGGCGGCGGCGCCAGGCCGTGCAGGGCGCGCTCGAGATCCTCGATGCTCCAGTCGCCCTGCAAGGCGTCGAGCGCGGCGTCCTCGAGCCGATGCAGCCAGGCGAGCAGGGTGTCGAACTCGGCGGCGCTGCGCGGGGCTTGGGCCAGCGAAGCGGCGAGCGTCAGCGGAAAATGGCGGCCGACCCGGTCGACCGAGGGCACCAGCACGCCGGCGAAGACGGAGCCCGGCGCCACGCTGGCCAGGACCCCGGGCGCGAGCAGGAAGCGCCAGGGAGGTGTGTCGAGGTAGGCGTCGAGCCAGGCCTCGCCGAGCTCGGCGCGCTGCGCCTGCAGGCCTTCGCCGAGCCAGACGTCCCAGGGCTCGATGAAATCGGCCTCGAGCCGGCGCGAAGCGAAGTCGCCGAGCGACGGCAGCTTGCCGTACCAGCCCGGAGTCGAGGCGACGTCGCTGCCGAGGTTCATCGCCCCGTCACAGCGAGCCCGGGCACCGAAAGGTCTGCATCTCTTTCAGGCGGAACGGGTTGAAGACGCTGTTCGCCGTGACCTCGAGGCGGGCGCGCCGGCCTTCGATGTTCATCGCCACCGTGAAGCGCTCGGTCTGCGCGCTCGGCTGCACCTCGAAGCGGTCGAACAGGCGAAACAGCGCCCACGGGCCGTCGAAAGTCAGCACGCTCGAGCCCGGCGTGGTCGAGAGCTTGATCTGCGACGCCACCCGCGCGCTCGGCCACTGCACCGTCACCGGCACGGTGTTGCCGGCCAGGAACTTGAACACCGTGCCGTCGATCTCGAGGTTCATCTCCTTCATGCCGTCTTCCATCTCGGTGGCCCGGATGTCGACCTTGAACGAGGGCGTCTTGCCGGTGCCGCGGAAGAACACGTCGCGAATGCGCGCCGCCCGCTGGAAGTCGACCAGCGCGGCGGCATTCACCGGCTTCGTGCCGTCGCTCAGCGGCTTGAAGCTCCACGGCGTGGTGCCGGTGTCGACCAGCGCTGCCAGCTTCCGGTTGTAGAAGTCGTCGAACGCGCCGCCGCCGCCGAACAGCTGCGCGAAGTCCTCCGGCAGGACGTCGGCCTTCGAGCTGGCGGTAAACGGATAGCGGCCGGTGATGGCGCGATTGCAGAACTCGCTGATCGGCTTGAGCTCGCTGGTGAGGCCCTCGCGCTCGACGATCCGCCCGGTGCTCGCCGCCGCGCCAGCCAGCTTCTCGAGCACCGAGCGCGCCGGCTCCGGCAGTTGTCCGGCCGCAGCCTTGATGCGTTCGCCGCCCCCGGCCGGCGGCGGCGCCGACTTGCTCTTCTGCGCGGCGTCGACGGCGGCGAGCTGCACGTAGACCTCGTTGAACATCTTGAGGATCTCGTCGATCGGCGGCGGCTGGCCGGCGACGAGGCGACGGATCGGCTCGAAGTGGTCGTCGACCATCTGCTCGAGCGGGGGCCCGACCGGCGCCAGATCGGCACCCGGCACGTTGACCTTGCCGAGCACCGCGGCCATCTCGCGCTTGGCCTGCTGCGCCTTCTGGTCGACCTGGCCGACCTGCGTGCCGCTGGTCGATCCCACCTCCGCCTTCGGCTGGACCAGGGTCGTCTCGCGAGCGATCCCGCGCAGGAAGGCGGCGAGCGCCGAATCCACGCCGGAGAGCTGACGCGCCACCTGCACGCTCTGTTCGAGCCCGCCCAGCTTGACGACCCGGACATCGGCGATGTACTTGTCCCAGACCTTGATGTATTCCTCGAAGTAGAGGCGGCGGACGCGATTGGTCAGCTCCGGGTTGGCCTTGCCGAGCGGCAGCGACTTGCTCGAGTCGGTCGGGCGAATGCCGAGCACCCAGCTCTCCTCCGCCGCCAGCTGGCGGGTCGCCTTGTCGACCGAGGTCTCGAAGGCCTTGCGGTAGCCCTCTCGGGTGAACAGGCCGGGGATGCCCTTGGTCAGCGGCTCGCCGCTGACCCGCTCGAACACCGTGAGCGACGCCGGACCGGCGGCGCTGGCCACCGTGAAGGGCGGGAAGTCGGCACCCACCTGGGCGCGCTTGAGCCGGCTGAAGACGCGGTACTCGAGCGGGAAGGCGACCAGCATGTCGCGCACGCCGGCGACCAGGTTCTTGTCCATCGGCAGCGCCGGCGGCGGCGCGCCGCGCGCCAGCGTCGCGTCGAGGTGGAGGTCGAGCGCGGCGCGCTGCTCGGGGGCGAGGCTGCGCTCGAGGGCCGCGTCCCAGTCGACGCCGACGTAGGCCTTGAAGGCGTCGGCATCGAACTTGTCGGGCGTGTAGATCATCAGATAGTTCTTCAGCGCCTCGTAGGCGAGCTCGAGGTTGTCCTTGTTGGCGGCGCGCAGCCGCTCCTCGAGGCGGCGCACCACCCTTGGCATCAGCGCATGGTCGAGCAGGCGCTGGTAGCCGATGTCGGCGGCGGCGTCGAGCCGGCGCCCCTGGAACAGGCCGAGCGACATCGACCAGGGCGGCGAATCGAGCGAGAACTCGCCCGGCTGGGCGGCGCCGCGCACGGCGGTCAGGACCGGCGGCAGCGGCGTCACGTCGCCCGAGGTCGTCGGCGGCAGGCCGTCGACCGCCTTCTTCAGATCCGGCAGCTTGGCGTCGATCTCGGCGATGTAGCCCTTGTTGCGCCCGTAGCTCACGACCCAGCCGGCGATCAGGGCGATGCCCAGCAGAGAGATCAGGGCGAAGCCGGCCAGGCGCAGGCGCCCGCGCCGCCGCTCCATGGCCCGGTTCTCGCCGACCAGGCCCTGCTCGGCGAAGACGACGTCCTTGAGCAGGCGGTTGAGGAAGAAGCTCTTGCCGCGCGCGGCGGCCGGCGGCGCGAGCCGGCGCTCGATCCCGAAGGTACGCGCCAGGGTGCCGAGCACGCGGTCGATCGGCGTGCCTTCCTG
>JBDTUG010000350.1:0-4284 GCA_040007855.1 Caldimonas sp. | reverse complement strand
CGCCGAGCGGCACCAGGCCGATCTCGACGTGGCGGCGCGACAGCACCTCGCAGAGAAGCGAGCCGATGCCGATGCCGACCGAGAAGACCACGAGAAGCAGCGACGCGACCTGCTCGTCGCCGTGCAGCACCTCCTTGGCGAACGAGGGGAACTCGGCCAGGAAGACGGCGCCGAAGAACCACATCCACGAGATGCCGAGCAGGGAGCGGAAGACGACCAGGTTGCCGTGCGCCAGCTTCAGGTTGCGCCAGGTCTCGGTGACCGGGTTCCAGTTGATGCGCAGGCCGGGGTCGGTGGAGGGTGAGGCGGGCACGTACTGCGCGACCAGCCGGCCGAGCAGCGCCACGCCGACGCAGGCGAAGGCGACGTAGTGGCGGCCGACGCCGGCGATGCCGACCAGGAGCCCACCCGCCACCTGGCCGAGCAGGATCGCCACGAAGGTGCCCATCTCGACCATGCCGTTGCCGCCGGTGAGCTCGCGCTCGCCCAGGTGCTGCGGCAGGTAGGCGAACTTGACCGGCCCGAACAGGGTCGAGTGCAGGCCCATCAGGAAGACGCAGGCGAGCAGCACGTAGGGGCTGGCGATCCAGAAGCCCCAGGCGGCGATCAGCATCACCAGGATCTCGAAGTTCTTGACGAAGCGGATGACCCGGGTCTTGTCGTACTTGTCGGTCAGCTGCCCGCTGGTAGCCGAGAACAGCAGGAACGGCAGGATGAAGAGGGCGCCGATCGTCAGCCCGGCGAGCTGGGGCTGCAGGAACGCATCGCTCAGCTGCAGCTGGTAGGTCACCATCACGGTGAACGCGAACTTGAACAGGTTGTCGTTGCCGGCGCCGAGGAACTGGGTCCAGAAGAAGGGCGCGAAGCGCCGCTGGCCGAGGAGCGCGAACTGGTTCGGCTGCGCGGGAGCGGGATGCGCGGGCACTCTGGCTACGACGTCGGCGTGGGTGTTCAAGCGGTGCTCCGGGGAGTCGAGCCAGGCGAATGAAGGAACGCGCGAATCTAGCGCACGACCAGGACCGGACCGCCCAGGCCGTCGCGCTCGAGCCAGCGGAACACCGAGTCGACCGTGACGGTTTCGATGCGATCGGCGAACCGCTTCTCGTTCGGATGGTCGTCGAAGGCGACGTTGGCGCTCATCACGCGCGCGCCGAGCCGCTTGAGCGCCGACAGGTGCAGGGGAGTCGGCTCGTAGCCGTGCAGCTGCAGCCACGCCTGGGCGCGCTCGCGCGTGGTCGCCGCCGGCTCCTCGGTCATCGCGAGCGTCTCGATCGCCCACTGGTTCGACTGCTGGTAGCGCTGCGACCACGGGTAGGCGACCATGCTGTACTCGGCCGTGTCGAGCTGGGTGATGCGGCTGTTGTCGGCCAGCGCGGCGAGCAGGCGGGCCTGGGCGTCGGGCGCGAGGATGACCACCGCCGCTTCGTACTGCCAGAGGTCGTCGAGAAAGAACTCGCCGAGCCCTTGCCGGTAGAGCGCGGCGCGCGCCGAGCCGCACTGGTTCAGCTTGTGGACGATGCGCCAGGGCTTGCCGGCGCTCTCCCGGTAGGCAAAGCCGAGGTGCGAGTAGCGCAGGCCGTACTCGCTCAGGTTCTGGCCGGCACGGGCCAGCACGACGACGCTGGCGCCGCTCTGGTCGAGCCGCGCCGCGGTGTGCTCGGCGAGCGTCATTGCCCGCACGATCGTCGCCGCGGTCGACGCGCGCTGCTCGCAGCTCCGGCCGGCCTGGGCGGCGCCGCCGGCGAAGGCGAGCGTCACCACCGCGGCCGCGAGCAGGCCGCGCAGGCCGCCACGCGTTGTGAGGCGCGGTGTCATCGCGAGATCCTCTCGTTGTAGAGCAGCGCCGCGCCGATCTCGTTGGGGATGAAGGCGATCGCCTCGCTGGCGGCCGAGAGCACCCAGCCGGTGCCGATGACGGTGACGGCAACCAAGGTGCCGGTTGCGAGCGACGCGTTGGCGATGCCGCGACCGACCAGGCGCACGCTGGCCCGGGCCCCGTCGGCGGCGCTCTCGAGCACCCAGACCGAGCCGATGGCGGTCGCTTCGACCGAGACGACGGTGAGCACCGCACCGGCCGAGAGGAGGGCGACCGGCGCCGCCACCGACACCGCGATCGGCAGCATCGAGACCGCGCTGACGTCGGACAGGGTGGACTGGGCGTGTGCGCCAGAGCTGAGGGCAAGGCCGATCGCGACGGCGATCGCAAGCTTGCGGACGGGAAGCGTGTTCATGGTTCGATCCTCGGTTGACGAAACGGAAGTGACGGGGGCGATGTGACGGGGCGATGCGGTCACTCGGCGTCGCGGTCGCGCTCGGAAGGCAGGCGGCGGCGAAAGCCCTCGGCCAGCAGCGCTTCGTGGGCGTCGCGCAGGGTCTTGGCAAGGGTAAAGGTGGCCGACACGAGAAACAGCCAGCTCACGCCGAGGAAGGCCTTGTAGGCCGGGTTGATCTCCATCTGCACCAGGCCCCAGCCGGTCAGGGCGACAGCGAGCGCGAAGGCCGACCAAACGACCAGGCCCCAGAGCGGCGTGTCGACGCGCTTGTCCTCGTTGTCGCGGATGAACTTGGCCAGCGCGAACGCGGCCGAGATGCAGAAGATGTAGCCCATCATCATGAAGGCCCGGTCGAGGTCGCGACCGGGCAGGTAGGCCAGCCCGGTGCCGCACAGCATCGCCGCGGTGAAGAAAGAGATCCAGACCTGTGCTTTCCAGGCTCTGGTGTCGTGGCGGATCAGGGTGACCTGCATGGTTCGGGCTCGTGAATCGGAGTGGAGAAGGGCGCCATCTTGGCGAGGCGCGGTGCCGTTTTCCATCGTTCCGAGGAGCGTGGCGGAGGTGGCTACGCACGGTATCTCCGGGCGCTACCGGCGACGCGCCGGCGCTGCGCGCGCCTCGGCCGTTGCGACCTGGCGGCGACCTGGCGCCGGGCGGCGCCGGGGCCGCGTCCCCGGCGGCCGCGCCGACCCACTCGGCGATACTGCGCAGCCATCGAACGCCCATGAGCACCACCCGCGATCTCGTCGCCGCACTCAAGGCCGAGCTGCGCACGGCCGGCATCACCTATGCCGACCTGGCCGACGCACTCGGCATGTCCGAATCGAGCGTCAAGCGGGTGTTCGCCAAGTCCGACATGCCCCTGTCGCGCATCGACGAGATGCTGCGCGTCCTGAAGATGGACTTCGCCGAGCTGGCCCGCAAGGTTGCCGATGCGCGCCCGCTCTCGCACGAGCTCACCGAGGAGCAGGAAGTCGCGGTGGTCGCCGACCGGCGTCTGCTGCTGCTCGCGATCTGCTGCCTCAGCCAGTGGAGCTTCGAGGAGATGACGCGCGAGTACACGTTCAGCGACGCCGAGTGCATCAAGTACCTGGCCCGGCTCGACCGGCTCGGCATCATCGAGCTGCGCCCGCTCAACCGCTATCGCCTGAAGGTCGCCAAGGGCTTCCGCTGGCTGCCGCACGGGCCGGTGATGCGCTACTTCCGCGAGCACGTCGTCGCCGACTACCTGAGCGGCGGATTCGACGGCGAGGGCGAGCTGATCATGCTCGTTCACGGCGAGATCACGAAGAGCCTGGCCGGGACGTTGGTCGAGCGCCTGCAGCGGGTCGGGCAGGACTTCGCGCGTGCCCATGTCGAGGAGCAGAAGCTCCCCGACGAGCAGCGCACCCCCTACACCCTGCTGGTCGGCATGCGGACCTGGCTGTTTGCCGCCTTCCGCGACCTGAAGCGCAGCGGCTAAATAGCTAGCTAGCCATCGCGCCGGTGCGGCGCCGGCCTCAGGCCTCGAGGCGGTCGAGGCCGAAGTGGGCGCCGTCGTACTGGCCGAGCACGTCGACCAGCCAGGGCAGGATCGCTTCGAGCTGGCCGCTCAGCGCGTGCGGCGGATTGATGACGAACATGCCGCTGCCGGCCAGGCCGTAGCCCTGCGCGTCGGGCTGCTGCACGCTCAGGCGAACGTGCAGCCAGCCCTTCGGCGCGAGTGCTTCGAGGCGCTTCGGCAGGCTGGCGGCCTCGAGCTTGCTGACCTGCGGATACCAGACCATGTAGACCCCCTGGGCGAAGCGCGCCAGCGCCTCGCGCAAGGTCGCGACCACCCGGCCGTAGTCGCCGTTGCCTTCGTAGCTGGGGTCGACGAGGACGGCAGCGCGCCGGCTCGACGGCGGCAGCTGCGACTTGAGCCCGGTGAAGCCGTCGCCGTCGTAGGCGATCGCGTCGGGCGTCGCGGCCAGGGTCGCGCGCAGGATCTTCTGCTCGGTCGGGTGCAGCTCGAAGGCGCGCAGCTGGTCCT
>JBDTUG010000349.1:0-4286 GCA_040007855.1 Caldimonas sp. | reverse complement strand
GCCATCGACGGCCAGGACAATCCGCTGCTCCTGAGCAAGCTGATGAAGTTCGACGAGGTCACCACGCAATTCATCCTCACCGGCCACGTCGTCGGCTACGACGTGATGACCGTCTCGTCGAAGGCCTGGAACGAGCTCAAGCCCGACCAGCAGGCACGCTTTCGGTCGGCCGCCGAGAAGGCGATCGACGACTACACCACCAAGTTCGAGGGCAAGGAAGGCGAGGTCGTGGCGGCGCTGAAGGCCGAAGGCAAGAAGGTCTATGCGCCCGACGTGGCGGCATTCCGGACGTTTGCGCAGAAGCGCTACGTCGAGAAGTACGGCCGCGAATGGCCGAGCGGGGCACTCGAGCGCATCAACGCGCTGTAGGCCAGCCGAGAGCCGTGTCGCAGGAAGCATTGCCGCCGGAGCACGCTCCGGCGGTCGTCCGCTGGCTGCAGCGCCGGGCCGACGACGTTGCGGTCGCGCTGATCGCGATCATGTTCGTATCGTTCCTGCTGCAGATCGTCTTTCGCTACGCCCTCAACCGGCCGCTCGGCTGGACCGAGGAGGTCACGGTCCTGTGCTGGGTCTGGGTCGTGCTCTGGGGCGCTTCGTTCATCGTCGCCGACGCCGACGAGGTCCGCTTCGACGTCCTCTACAACGCCGTGCCGCCGAAGGTCCGGCGTGTCTTCACCATCGTCGCCAGCGTGTCGCTGGTCGTGCTGATGGCGCTGTCGTTGCCGGCGACCTGGCACTACGTCGCCTTCATGCGGCGCGAGCGTTCGGCCCATCTCGGCATGCGCTTCGACTATCTCTATTCCGTCTACGTGCTGTTCGCGCTGGTCTGCATCGCCCGCCAGGCACGGGTGGCGTGGCGGGCATGGCGCGGCACGGCGTCCGCGCCGGCCCGAAGCGGCGACGTAGCCGCATGATGGGCCTGTCGCCGTTCACGATGTGCGTGATCGTGCTGATCGCGCTGGCGGCGGCCGGGCTGCCGATCGCCCTCGCGATGATCGGCGCCTCGATCTTCTACCTGCTCGCGGCGGGCCTCGACCCCGGCACGGCGGCCGAGCAGATCCTCAACGGGCTCTACAACAGCTACGTGCTGCTCGCCGTGCCGCTGTTCATCCTGGCGGCGGACCTGATGAGCACCGGCAGCCTGACGGACCGGCTGCTGAAGTTCTGCCTCATGCTCGTCGGACGCTTTCGCGGCGGCCTGGGCCACGTCAACATCGTCTCCAACGTCATCTTCGCCGGCATGTCGGGATCGGCGATCGCCGATGCGGTGGGCATCGGCCGGATCATCATCGGCATGATGACGCGCGACGGCAAGTACCCCGTCGCGTACGCGGCGGCGATCACCGCGTCGGCGGCCATCATCGGGCCGATCATTCCGCCGTCGATCCCGATGGTCATCTACGCGCTGGTCTCCGACGCGTCGATCGGCTTTCTCTTTCTCGGCGGCGTGATTCCCGGCCTGTTGCTCGGCGTGGCCTTCATGGTGATGAACGCCCTGATCTCCCGGCGCCGCCGCTACCCGGTCGAGGCGCCGGTGCGGCTGCGCGACGTGCCGCGCGCCACGTACGAGGCCGTCCCGGCGCTGCTGCTGCCCGTCATCCTGTTGGTGGGCATCTATGGCGGCGTGATGACGCCGACCGAGGGGGCGGCGGCGGCGGCGGCCTATGCGCTGCTCGCCGCAGTGCTGATCTACCGCGCCCTCACGCGGCGCCAGCTCTACGGCGTGCTGCTGGCGAGTGCCAAGGCGACCACGTCGGTCGGCATGCTGATCGCCGGCGCGCTCGCCTTCAACTACGTCGTCACCGCCGAGAAAATCCCGGTGACGGTGCAGCATTTCGTCGAGGGCTTCCACCTCTCGAAGATCGGCCTCCTGCTGCTGGTCAACGCGATCCTGCTCGTCCTCGGCTGCCTGCTCGAGGGCACGACCATCCTGCTCATCATCGTGCCGATCTTCATCCCGACGGTGAAGGCACTTGGCATCGACACCGTCCATTTCGGCGTGGTCGCGGTCATCAACATCATGATCGGTCTGCTGACACCGCCGTTCGGGCTGCTGCTCTTCATAGTCGCCAACATGACCCGGCAGCCGCTGCTCGCGATCGTGCGGGAGGCGGTGCCCTTCATCGGCGCAGCGATCGCGTTGCTGGCCCTGATCACGTTCGTCCCGGAGACGGTCCTGTGGCTGCCGCGTGTCATGGGCTACAAGGGCTGATGGCGGGGCTCAAAGGAATCGCATGGCCAAGCCGATCTACATCCTCAACGGGCCGAACCTCAACCGCCTCGGGCAGCGCGAGCCATCGGTCTACGGCCACACCACCTTGGCGCAGATCGAGAGTCTGTCCCGCGAGGCCGCCGGCGCATGGCCGATCGAGTTCCGCCAGACGAACAGCGAGTCCCAGCTGGTCGACTGGATCCACGAAGCCATCGATCGGGCGACCGGCATCGTCATCAATCCCGCGGCGTACTCGTTCACCTCGATCGCCATTCTCGACGCGCTGAAGATGTTCCCGGGCCCGATCGTCGAACTTCACATCTCCAACATCCACCGGCGCGAGGAGATCTACCACCGCTCCCTGGTGTCGCGGGTGGCCACCGCCGTGATCGCCGGCCTCGGCGCGAACGGATATGCCGTCGCCGTACGCGCGATCATGGAGATCGTGGGGCCTGACTCGTCCGAGGTCGGTGGCGCGCGCCGCGGCAAGCGGGCGGCCTGAGGGGCCGGCGGAATCCGGCCAGGCGCGGACATGATCAGCGGCAAGACGACGCTCATCGCCCACCTCGGCTATCCGACCGAGGCGTTCAAGGCGCCGATGATCTACAACCCCTGGTTCGAGAGCCGCGGTGTCGACGCGGTGGTCGTGCCCATGGGGGTGCAGGCAGCCGACTATGCGGCGACGCTCGCCGTGCTCGCCCGCATGAGCAACCTTCGCGGCGCCCTCGTCACGATGCCTCACAAGGTGAGGACGCTCGCGCTGGTCACGCGGGCGTCGCCGGCGGCGCGGATCGCCGGCGCCTGCAACGCGCTGTTGAAGCGCCCAGACGGCAGCTGGTTCGGCGACCAGTTCGACGGTGCCGGCTTCGTTCGCGGCGTCGAGTGCAAGGGGCGCGCGATCCGCGGCCAGCGAGCGATCATCCTCGGCACTGGTGGCGTCGGCTCGGCGATCGCTGCGTCGCTGGCCGCCGCCGGTGCGGCAGGGTTGATGCTGTCCGACCTCGACCCGGCCGCGGCCGACGCCCTGGGCGCACGGTTGCTCGCCCACTACCCGAATCTGGACGTGCGCACCGGATCCGCCGACCCCGCCGGTTTCGACCTGGTCGTCAACGCGACGCCGCTCGGCATGCGCGAGGACGATCCGCTGCCGTTCGACACGAGCCGGATCGCCTCGGCGGCACTGGTCGGCGATGTCGTGATGAAGTCGGAGATCACGCCATTCCTGCGCGCCGCCCGCGCGCGCGGCTGCGTGACCCAGCCGGGCATCGACATGCTGTTCGAAATGATCCCGGCATATCTCGAGTTTTTCGGCTTCCCCCGCGCGACGGCGGACGAGTTGCGTGGGGTGGCGCAGGTCCGCTACTGACCTTCGCCGACCCGGGACTGCCTCGGCCGGCCGCGCCTCAGGCCAGCGATCCCAGCACCCGTAGAGCGCCTTCGGGCCGAGCGCCCAGCTCGGGAAACGAGATCCGCAGCTGCTCGGACATGCCGGTCGTGATCAGTGCCAGCCGCTGCGTGACGTGCGCACCCGTCTTGCACAGCCGAGGGACAATGGAAGCGGTTCGAGCGTACCGGCTGGCGACGCGCTCTCTTTCCGGATCCCGCACGCGCCGACATCACCGCGGGAGCGCTGGCGAGCTGAGCCCGCAACAGCGGCGGAATTCGGCTCGTTCCGTCAGCCCGCGCCCGCGCGCGCCTTCGCAATGATTGCCAAGAGGAGTCCGTCAGATGGCCAAGAACACGATCTGTCTCTGGTATGAGCACGATGCGGAAGAGGCCGCTCGCTTCTACGCCCGAACGTTCCCGCACAGCAGCGTAGGTGCCGTCCACCGTGCACCGGCCGACTATCCCCACGGCAAGGCGGGCGATACACTGACCGTCGAGTTCACGGTAGCAGGCCTGCCTTGCATCGGACTCAATGGCGGCCCGCAGTTCAAGCACAGCGAGGCCTTTTCCTTCCAGATCGCAACCGACGACCAGGAAGAGACCGACCGCTACTGGAACGCGATCGTCGGCCATGGCGGGCAGGAAAGCCAGTGCGGCTGGTGCAAGGACAAATGGGGCGTCAGCTGGC
>JBDTUG010000348.1:0-4294 GCA_040007855.1 Caldimonas sp. | reverse complement strand
TGCTGCTGTCGTACGGCCTGACCAGGGAGGCCGGGCAGATCTTCGCCCGCCTGATCGACAAGGGCACGTCGCCCAAGGTGCGCGACCGGGCCTGGTTCTTCCTGGCCAAGATCCGCTACCAGCGCGGCTACCTGCCGGAGGCCGAGAACGCGCTCGCCCAGGTCGACGACAAGCTGCCGCCGGCGCTCGAGGAAGAGCGCATCCTGCTGCAGGCAAACCTGCTGATGTCGCACGGCGACTTCTCGGCCGCCGCCGACGTGCTGGGCGGCATGTCGCTGAAGGCCGACAGCTCGCGCTACGCCCGCTACAACCTCGGCGTGGCGCTGCTCAAGCTGGGCGGCACGCCGCGCAGCGTCGCCCGCGGCGTCGCGATCCTCGACGACGTCGGCCGGATGCGCGCCGAGAACGAGGAATTCCGGACCCTGCGCGACCGGGCCAACGTCGCGCTCGGCTTCAGCGCGCTCAGCGAAGGCGATCCGGCCGGGGCGCGCAACTTCCTGCAGCGGGTGCGCCTGAAGAGCCTGCAGTCGAACAAGGCGCTGCTCGGCTTCGGCTGGGCCGCCGATTCGCTCAAGGACCAGAAGCTCGCGCTGGTGCCCTGGCTCGAGCTCGCCGAGCGCGACGTCGGCGACTCGGCGGCGCTCGAGGCGCGGATCGCCGTGCCCTATGCCTACGCCAGGCTCGGCGCCTTCGGCCAGGCGCTCGATCGCTACAACCTGGCGATCAATGCGTTCGAGCGGGAGAACAAGGCGCTCAGGGAGTCGATCGTCGCGCTGCGCTCGGCGAAGTGGATCGACACCATGATCGACGCCAACCCGGGCGACGAGATGGGCTGGTTCTGGAAGCTCGGCGACCTGCCCGACGTGCCGCACGCGGCGCACCTGTCGCAGGTGCTCGCCCAGCACGAGTTCCAGGAAGCCTTCAAGAACTACCGTGACCTGCGCTTCCTGGCCAGGAACCTCGACGAGTGGCGCGACAAGCTCGGCATCTTCGACGCCATGCTGGCGACCCGCCGAAAGGCCTTCGCCGAGCACCTGCCGCCGGTCCAGGCGCGCGCCGGCGACACCGGCATCGAGACGCTGAAGAAGCGCCGCGACGCGGTCGCCGCCGAGCTGGCGCAGGGCGAGCAAGCAGGCGACGGCGTCGCCTTCGCCGACCTCAGGGAGCTCGACCTGCTGGAGCGCGTGAAGTCGATGCGCGCCACCCTCGATTCCGGAGCAGCCGATCCCGAGGTGGCCGGCCTGCGCGACCGGGTGCGGCTCGCGGCAGGCGCGCTCTCGTGGCGGCTGGCGCAGGCGCAGACGGCGCGGATCTGGGACCTGACGAAGGAGATGCAGCGCATCGACAGCGAGCTTGTCGAAGTGAAGCGGCGCGACGACGCGCTCGCCCAGGCGCAACGCGACGAGCCGGCGCGCTTCGATCGCTTCGGCCAGCGGATCGCCGCCCTCACGCCGCTGCTGCAGGTGATGATCCCGCGGGTCGCGGCGCTGAGCCGCGAGCAGCAGCTCGCGGTCCAGGACATCGCGGTCGCGGCGCTGACCCGCCAGCAGGAGCGCCTGGCCGACTACACGACGCAGGCGCGCTTCGCGGTGGCCCAGCTCTACGACCGCGCCTACGCCACCCAGGGAGCCGATCGTGCGCCGGCCAGGCCCTGACGGGATGCGGGCGACTCTCGTCCTCGCCAGCGCCGGCCTGCTTGCCGGCTGCGGGCTGTTCGGCGGCCAGCGCGGCACCCCCGACAACGAGCCGACCCTGAAGACGCTGGCCGGGCGGCAGGTGGTGGTCGAGAAGGACCGCGGCGTGGTCGTCAGCGAGGTGCAGGCGATCGACGCCTACCGCAAGTTCCTCGACGCCGCACCGAAGGCGGCGCAGCGCTCCGAGGCGATGCGCCGGATCGGCGACCTCGAGATGGACCTCGCCGACAACAGGAGCGCGACCGGCAGCGAGGCGCCCGACTACAAGGCGGCGATCGCCCGCTACCAGGACTTCCTGAAGACCTATCCGAACGACCCGGGCAACGACCGCGTCCTCTACCAGCTGGCGCGCGCCTACGAGCAGGGCGGCGACCTGGGCATCGCCCTGAAGACGCTCGATCGCCTGGTCAAGGACTACCCGCTCAACCGCTTTCGCGACGAGGCCCAGTTCCGGCGCGGTGAGCTGCTGTTCACGGCGCGCGACTACCCGAACGCCGAGAAGGCGTTCGCGACCGTGCTGGCCGGCGGCCCGACCGTGCCGTTCCACGACCGCGCCCTCTACATGCAGGGCTGGTCGCAGTTCAAGCAGGCGAGGCTCGACGACAGCCTGCGCTCGTTCTTCAAGGTACTCGACCTGAAGGTCGCCGGCAAGCAGGGTGAAGGCGGCCTCGAGACGCTCGCCGGCCTGAGCCGCGCCGACCGCGAACTGGTCGAGGACACCTTCCGCGTCACCAGCATCAGCCTGGCCAACCTGAAGGGGGCCGAGAGCATCCCCGAGTTCGTCGGCGATTCGCCGGCGCGCCAGAGCTACGAGTTCCGCGTCTACGAGCAGCTCGGCGAGCTCTACATCAGGCAGGAACGGACCAAGGACGCCGCTGACACCTTCGGCCTGTTCGCTCGCCTGCGCCCGCTGCACGCGCAGGCGCCGGTGCTGCAGGCGCGGGTGATCGAGATCTACGAGAAGACCGGCTTCGCCAACCTCGCCCTCGAGGCGAAGAAGGAATACGTCGCCCGCTACGGCGTGGCGAGCGAATTCCGCCGCGCCAACCCCGAGGGGTGGGAGAAGGCGCAGCCCCTGGTCAAGACCCACCTCGCCGAGCTGGCGCGCCACTATCACGCGAGCGCGCAGAAGAGCAAGGCCAGCGCCGACTACCAGGAGGCGGTGCGCTGGTACCGCGAGTACCTCGTCTCGTTCCCCACGGACCCGGCGGCGGCGCAGAACAACTTCCTGCTCGCCGAATTGCTGTTCGAGGACGCGCGCTTCGCCGAGGCCGGCGTGGAGTACGAGAAGACGGCCTATGGCTATCCGGCCCATGCGAAGGGCGCCGATGCCGGCTATGCGGCCCTGCTCGCCTATGTGCAACAGCTGAAGAAGGCGCCGGCCGCCGACGCCCCGGGCCTGCAGCGGACCAGCGTGGCGAGCGCGCTGCGCTTCGCGACCGCGTTCCCGGCCGAGCCGCGGGCCGGCCCGGTGCTCGCCGATGCGGCCGAGAAGCTCTACGTCCTGCACGACGGCGAGCAGGCCGCCGTGGTGGCCCAGCGCGTGCTCGACCTGCAGACGCCGGCCGCCGACGCGCAGCGCCGGATCGCCTGGACCGTGCTCGCACACACCTCGTTCGAGGCCAATGCCTTCGACCGGGCCGAGAAGAACTATGCCGAGGTGCTCAGGCTCACGCCCGAGCGCGACGCCACCCGCAACGACCTGGTCGAGCGCCAGGCCGCGGCCATCTACAAGCAGGGCGAGCAGGCGCGGGCGGCCGGCCAGGCGCGCGACGCCGTCGGCCACTTCACGCGGGTGGCGAGCGTCGCGCCGCAGTCGACGGTGCGCGCCGCCGCCCAGTACGACGCCTCGGCCTCGCTGATCGCCCTCAAGGACTGGGACGGCGCGATCCGGACCCTCGAGGACTTTCGCCAGCGCTTTCCGAGCCATGCGCTGCAAGGCGAGGTCAGCGGCAAGCTGGCCGTCGCCTACCTGGAGAAGGGCCAGTGGGCCGGTGCCGCCGGCGAGTTCGAGCGGCTGGCGGCCAGCAGCCCGGACCCGAAGATCGGCCGCGACGCCCTCTGGCAGGCCGGCGAGCTCTACGAGAAAGCCGGCTCGCGGCCGAACGCGACCCGGGCCTACGAGCGCTACCTGGCGAAGAACGGGCAGCCGCTCGAGCCGGCGGTCGAGGCGCGCTGGCGGCTGGCGAAGCTGGCCGCGGCCGACGGCAGCGCCACGCGCGAGGCGGCGCTGATGAAGGACATCTTCAACGCCGACCAGAACGGCGGCGGCGCCCGCACCGACCGCACCCGCTACCTCGGCGCGACCGCGGCACTGGCCCTGGCCGAGCCGGTCGCCGCCGAGTACCGCAAGGTGGCCCTCGTCGAGCCGCTGCAGCGCCAGCTGCGCCTGAAGAAGACGAAGATGGAGGAAGCGCTCAAGGCCTACGCGGTCGCCGCCGACTACGGTGTGGCCGACGTCTCCACCGCCGCGACCTTCCGGATCGCGACGGTCTATCGCGACATGGGCAAGGCGATGATGAGCTCGGAGCGGCCGAAGAAGCTCAGCAAGGTCGAGCTCGAGCAGTACAACGTGCTGCTCGAGGAGCAGGCCTTCCCGT
>JBDTUG010000347.1:0-4304 GCA_040007855.1 Caldimonas sp. | reverse complement strand
GCCGAGGAGCTCGACATCGCGCTCGACCGGGTCCGCCTCATTCCCGCCGGCCACGACCGCCTCTACGGCAACGTCGCGATGTTCGTGTCGAGCCTGCCGTTCCATCCGACCGAGACCGAGCCGGGCCGGGAAACCAGTCTCGTCCGCAGCGGCCAGTGGGTGGTCGCCAAGGTTGCGCGCGAGCTCGGCATCAACGCCACTGGCGGCTCGTCGAGCGTCGTCGACGCCTGGGAGGTGCTGCGCCTGGCCGCGGCGACGGCGCGCGCCCAGCTGCTCGGCGCCGCCTCGCTCAACTGGAAGCAGCCGGCCGGCGAGCTGAGCGTCAGCAACGGCGTCGTCAGCCACCCTTCGGGCGCGATGGCGCACTACGGCCAGCTCGCCAAGGTCGCCGCGGCGACGCCGAGCGGCACCGTCCGCCTCAAGCCGGCGAGCGAATGGAAGCTGATCGGCACTGCCGCGCCGCGCACCGACCTCGCGGCCAAGACCGACGGCTCGGCCGTGTTCGGCGTCGACGTGCGGCCGCCCGGCCTGCTCTACGCGGCGATCCGCCACTGCCCGATGATCGGCGGCAGCCCGGGCGCCCTCGACGTGACCGCGGCGGCGCGCATGCCCGGGATCGAGCGGGTCGTCCGCCTCGGCCCCTACGCCGGCTCGACGGCGGCGATCGCGGTCGTCGGCCGCACCTGGTGGCATGCCAGTCGCGGTGTCGCAGCGCTCGCCGTCGAGTGGCAGCAGCGGCCGGCCGGCGGACTCGACAGCAAGGCGATCCTGGCGGCGCTCGAGCGCAGTGCCCGGGAGGCCGACGCGGACGGCGGCGGCTTCACCTTCTTCTCGCGCGGCACGGTCGGCCCGGCGGCAAAGGACGCGCGCAGCGTCGTCCAGGTGTACCGCGCGCCCTACCTGGCGCACGCGACCATGGAGCCGATCAACTGCACTGCCCGGGTCGAGGCCGGCAAGGTCGAGGTCTGGGCGCCGACCCAGGTGCCGGGGCTGGCCCGGGCGATCGCCGCCGACGTGGCCGGCGTCCCGATCGAAGACGTCACCGTCCACGTCACCTACCTGGGCGGCGGCTTCGGCCGGCGCCTCGACGTCGACTTCGTCGGCCAGGCAGTGCGGATCGCCCTCGACTGCGGCGGCCGGCCGGTGCAGCTGGTCTGGTCGCGCGAGGAAGACCTGGGCCACGACTTCTACCGGCCGGCCGGCGTCGCGGTGCTGCGCGCCACCCTGGGCGAGGACGGCCTGCCGACGACCTTGCAGATCACCAGCGCCGGCGACGCGATCACGCCGCGCTGGATCGAGCGCGGCATCCCGCTGCTCGCCGGCCCGGTCGACACGCCCGACAAGACCACCAGCGAAGGCCTGTTCGACCAGCTCTACGGGATCGCAAACCAGCGCATCGCCCATGTCGCGACCCGCAGCGGCGTGCCGGTCGGCTACTGGCGCTCGGTCGGCCATTCGCACAACGCTTTCTTCAGCGAGAGCTTCATCGACGAGCTGGCCCACGCGGCCGGCCAGGATCCGGTCGCCTATCGCCTGGCGATGCTCAAGGACGCGCCGCGCCATCGGGCGGTGCTGCTGCTCGCGGCGCAGCGCGCCGGCTGGCCCGGGCAGGGCGCGGCCGCCCCGCTCGCCGCCGGCCGGGCGCGCGGCGTCGCCCTGCACGAGAGCTTCGGCAGCATCGTCGCCCAGGTCGTCGAAGCCTCGGTCGAGGCCGGTCTGCCGCGCGTGCATCGCGTTGTCTGCGCCGCCGATGTCGGCACCGTGGTCAACCCGGGCATCGTCGCGCAGCAGATCGAAGGCGCCGTCGTCTTCGCCCTCAGCGCCGCGCTGCACGGCCGGATCGACATCGAAGGCGGCGTCGTCCGGCAAAGCAACTTTCCGAACTACCCGATGGTGCGCCTGGCCGACTCGCCGCGGGTCGAGACGCACCTGGTCGCCAGCTTGCGGCCGCCGGGCGGGGTCGGCGAGATCGGCACGCCGCCGCTCGCCCCGGCGCTGGCCAACGCCCTCTTCGCGCTGACCGGAAAGAGGCTCAGGGAGCTGCCGCTCGCCCTCTGACGTGCCTGGCAAGCGTGCGACGCAGCTTCGGCGCGTCGATCGGCTTGGTGAGGAAGTCGTTCATGCCGGCGGCCAGCGCCAGCTCGCGTTCCGACACCAGCGCGGCGGCCGTGAGGCGACGATCGGCAAGGCCTGCGGGCCCCAGGCATTGCGCAGCTCGAGCGCCGCTTCATTGCCGCTCATCACCGGCATCTGCACGTCCATCAGGACCAGAGGGCTCAGGCGAGGCTGGCCGCGCGCGCCGCTGCCAGCTCGCGCCGCGCCGTCTCGGCGGCCCGGCGCGAGGCGGCCGTGAAATCGTCGCCGCGCGCGTCGCCCGGATACAGCACGGCGCGCGACGAGCTGACGATGACGGCGGCCGTCGTCGTGTCGGCGTCGCCGCGCCAGCCGGCGCGCACGGTCGCGGCGGCGTCGCCGCCTTGTGCACCGATCCCGGGGATCAGCAGCGGCAGGGTCGGCGCCAGCTCACGTACCCGGGCGATCTCGGCCGGATAGGTGGCGCCGACGACCAGGCCGACCTGTCCGGTCGCGTTCCACGGCCCGGCGGCGAGGCGGGCGATGTGCTCGTAGAGCCGCTCGCCCGAGGCGAGGCGCTGATCCTGGAGATCGGCGCCGCCCGGGTTCGAGGTCCGGCAGAGCAGGATCACCCCCTTGCCGGCGTAGCGCAGGTAGGGCTCGATCGAATCGAAGCCGAGCAGGGGCGAGAGCGTGACCGCGTCGGCGCCGTAGCGGTCGAAGACCTCGCGCGCGTACTGCTCGGCGGTCGAGCCCATGTCGCCGCGCTTGGCGTCGAGGATCACCGGCACCGCCGGCGCGGTCTCGTGGATGTGGGCGATCAGCCGCTCGAGCTGGGGCTCGGCGCGGTGCGCCGCGAAGTAGGCGATCTGCGGCTTGTAGGCGATCACCAGGTCGCGCGTCGCGTCGACGATCGCGGCGCAGAAGTCGAAGATGCGCGCCGGGTCGTCGCGCATCGGCCCGGGGAAGCGCGCCGGATCGGGATCGAGGCCGACGCACAGCATCGAGCCGTTGGCACGCTCGGCGCCGGCGAGCTTGTCGGCAAAGCTCCTCATCGTGGAGCGGCGCGGTCGACGGCCGCCGCCGGGCCGACCGCAGCGGCCTCGCGCCGGGCCAGCTCGGCCGCCTTGCCGAGGTAGCTGCGCGGCGTCATCGCCAGCAGCCGCTCGCGCTCGCCGGCCGGGATCGCCAGGCCGCGGATGAACTCATGCAGGCCTTCTTTGGTGATCGTCTTGCCGCGCGTCAGCGCCTTCAACTGCTCGTACGGATCGGCGATGCCGTGCCGGCGCATGACGGTCTGCACCGGCTCGGCAAGGACTTCCCAGGCGGCGTCGAGATCGGCGTCGATGGCGGCCGGGTTCGTGCCCAGCTTGGCCATGCCGCGTGCCAGCGAGTCGAGCGCCAGCACGGTGTGGCCGAAGGCGACGCCCATGTTGCGCAGCACCGTGCTGTCGGTCAGGTCGCGCTGGAAGCGCGAGAGCGGCAGCTTCTCGCTCATGTGCGCGAACATGGCGTTGGCGATCCCGAAGTTGCCTTCCGCGTTCTCGAAGTCGATCGGGTTGACCTTGTGCGGCATCGTGCTCGAGCCGACCTCGCCGGCCTGGGTCTTCTGCGTGAAGTAGCCGAGGCTGATGTAGCCCCAGGCGTCGCGGCACCAGTCGATCAGGATCGTGTTGCAGCGCTTCACCGCATCGAACAGCTCGGCGATCGCGTCGTGCGGCTCGATCTGCGTGGTGTGGGCGTTGAAGGCCAGGCCGAGCCGCTCCTCGACGACCCGGCGCGCCAGCGCTTCCCAGTCGAACTCGGGATAGGCGGCGAGATGGGCGTTGTAGTTGCCGACCGCGCCATTCATCTTGGCGAGCAGGGTTGCGGCGCCGATCTTGCGCAGTGCCCGCTCGAGCCGGGCGGCGACGTTGGCGATCTCCTTGCCGAGCGTGGTCGGCGTGGCGGTCTGGCCGTGCGTGCGCGAGAGCATCGGCTGGCCGGCATGCTCGCCGGCCCGCGCGCGCAGCGTCGCGAGCAGGCGCTCGAGCGCCGGCACCAGCACCTCGCGGCGTGCCGCCCCGAGCATCAGCGCGTGGCTGGTGTTGTTGATGTCCTCGCTGGTGCAGGCAAAGTGGACGAAGCCGGTCGCCGCGGCCAGCTCCGGCTGGCCGGCGATCCGCCCGGCCAGCCAGTACTCGACCGCCTTGACGTCGTGGTTGGTGGTGCGCTCGATCGCCTTGATCGCC
>JBDTUG010000346.1:0-4354 GCA_040007855.1 Caldimonas sp. | reverse complement strand
CACGCCCACGCCCACGCCCACGCCCACGCCCACGCCCACGCCCACGCCCACGCCCGCGCGGGGCAGGCCCGCTTCATCCCAGGCGGTCGGGGTCTCCCGGCCGAGGTCGAACAGGCCTTCCAGCGCATTGAAGACGGCGTTGCAGCGACCGCAGCGCACCCAGCCTTCGGAGACCTTGAGCTGGTCCTGCACGACGCGAAAGACCGTCCCGCACGAGGTGCAGCGCGTCGCCAGGCTCATCGCGAAATCATGCCACGGGCCGTCCTGGCACGGCGGTGCCGGTCATCAGGATCCAGCCATCGTCCGTGTCGCTCACCTGCAGCGCCAGCCAGGGCGCGTAGCTTTCGCGCAGCAGGTCGGCCTGCGTCGCGAGGATGCCCGAGAGGACGAGCTCGCCGCCAGCGGCGAGGCGCGCCGCGAACAGCGGGGCGAGCAGCCTGAGCGGCGTCGCGAGGATGTTGGCGACGATCAGTGAGTAGGCACCGTCAATGGCTTCAGAGCTGCCGGCGCGCAGCGCGACGCGGTTGGCGAGCGCGTTGGCGTGCGTCGCCTCGATGGCATCCGGGTCGATGTCGACCGCGTCGACAGCCGCGGCGCCGAACAGTCCGGCGGCGATCGCCAGCACGCCCGAGCCACAGCCGTAGTCGAGGACGCGCTCCCAGGGCGATGCCCGGGTGGCTGCCTGGCGGGCGATCCAGCGCAGGCACATCCGGGTGGTCGGATGGGTGCCGGTGCCGAACGCCATGCCCGGGTCGAGCCGGATCACGTGCCGTGCCCCGGCCGGCACCGCCGACCAGGTCGGCACGATCCAGAAATCCGGCTCGATCTCGGTCGGACCGAACTGCGCCTGCGTCAGGCGGACCCAGTCGCGATCGTCGACCAGGGCGATCGCCTCGATCCGCGCGCCGTCGCCGAGCGGCCCGGCGGCCAGGGCGGCGGCGGCACCGGTCGCCGCGACCTCGTCGCCGAACAGGGCCGTCAGGCGGGCCTGCTGCCAGCGTGCCACGTCGCCGCTGCCCGGCTCGTCGAACACCGGGCGCTCGGCCGCGCTGCCGGCGTCGGCATCCTCGATCGCCACCGAGAGCGCCGCGTGCGCCTCGGAAAACAGGTCCGAGACGGCGTCGACCGACCCGGCTGCGACCCGCACCGTCAGCGCGTGCATCGCGCCGCGCTCAGCGCTTGTGCTGACCGAGCCAGCCTTCGAGGTAGTGGATGCTCGTTCCGCCCTCGATGAACTTGGCGTCGACCATCAGTTCGCGATGCAGCGGGATGTTGGTCAGGATCCCTTCGATCACGGTCTCGGACAGCGCGGTGCGCATCCGTGCCAGGGCCTGGTCGCGGGTGTCGCCGTGGACGATGATCTTGCCGATCATGGAGTCGTAGTTCGGTGGCACGAAGTAGTTGGTGTAGGCGTGTGAATCGACCCTGACGCCCGGGCCGCCGGGCGGGTGCCACATCGTCACCCGCCCGGGCGAGGGAGTGAACTTGTACGGATCCTCGGCGTTGATCCGGCATTCGATCGCGTGGCCGCGGATCTGCACGTTGCGCTGCGGAATCGTCAGCTTCTCGCCGGCAGCGATCCGGATCTGCATCTGCACGATGTCGATCCCGGTCACCCACTCGGTCACCGGGTGCTCGACCTGGACCCGGGTGTTCATCTCGATGAAGAAGAACTCGCCGTTCTCGTAGAGGAACTCGAAGGTGCCGGCGCCGCGGTAGCCGATCCGCTTGCAGGCGGCGACGCAGCGCTCGCCGATCTTCTCGATCACGCGCCGGGCGATCCCCGGCGCCGGCGCTTCCTCGATGATCTTCTGGTGGCGTCGCTGCATCGAGCAGTCGCGCTCGCCGAGCCAGAGCACGTTCTTGTGCGTGTCGGCGAGGATCTGGATCTCGATGTGGCGCGGGTTCTCGAGAAACTTCTCCATGTACACGGCCGAATTGCCGAATGCGGCGCCGGCTTCGGCGCGCGTCATCTGCACCGCCGAGACGAGCGCCGCCTCGGTGTGCACGACCCGCATGCCGCGCCCGCCGCCGCCGCCGGCCGCTTTGATGATCACCGGATAGCCGATCGCCCGGGCGGCGCGGATCGACTCCTTGGGATCGTCGGGCAAGGCCCCTTCGGAGCCGGGCACGCAGGGCATGCCCGCCTTGATCATCGCCTGCTTGGCCGACACCTTGTCGCCCATGATGCGGATCGCCTCGGGCGTCGGGCCGATGAAGACGAAGCCGCTCCGCTCGACCCGCTCGGCGAAGTCGGCGTTCTCCGAGAGAAAACCGTAGCCCGGGTGGATCGCCTCGGCGTCGGTGACCTCGGCGGTGGCGATGATCGCCGGCATGTTGAGATAGCTCTGCGCCGCCGCCGCGGGGCCGATGCAGACGGCCTCGTCGGCGAGCTTCACGTACTTGGCGTCGCGGTCGGCCTCGGAATAGACCACGACCGACTTGACCTCCATCTCGCGGCAAGCCCGCTGGATGCGCAGCGCGATCTCGCCTCGGTTGGCGATCAGGATCTTCTTAAACATACGTGTCGTGTTAGCCGCAGGCTCACTCGACGACGAACAGGGCCTGGCCGAATTCGACGGCCTGCCCGTTCTCGCAGAGGATCTCGCGGATCGTGCCGGCCGCATCGGACTCGATCTCGTTCATGATCTTCATCGCTTCGATGATGCAGACCGGCTCCCCGGCCTTGACCACGCTGCCCAGCTCGACGAATGCATCGGAACCGGGACTGGCCGAGCGATAGAAGGTGCCGACCATCGGCGACTTGACGATGTGGCCGGGCGGCTCTTTTGCCTCGGCCACGGCGTCCAGAGGAATCGCCGCCGGCGCGGCTTGCGGCGCTGGCGAGGCCGCTGCGATCGCTGCGATCGCTGCCGGCATCGCCGGCAGCGCCCCGCTCGCCTTGACGATGCGTACCTTGCCATCTGCCTCTGCGATCTCCAGCTCGGATATGTTCGACTCCGATACGAGGTCGATAAGCGTTTTTAGCTTTCGTAGATCCATGGATGGATGACCTCGTAGTTCGCCTTTCCGGTTCGGCCGTGGCGCGGCACTACAGCGGTCAAGCCCCGCTGCCGGCTGTTGCTCGGAGCCTCCGGACAGGCTCGCGAGCGCGGACTTTACGCCATTTATCCGAGGTTACCGACATTTGACAGCAAATCTGCCGCTCATGGCGGAGCGGTCTGCACCGAAGCCGACCAGGAAGAGAGCAGACCGGCATCGAGCGGACCGAGGCGGCGCTGCACAGCCGCCCCGGCGGCGTCGAACAGCACCGAAAAGGGCAGGCCACCCGCCCGGTTGCCGAGCCGCACTGCCAGTTCGAGGCCGTCGTCGCCGGCCAGTGCCACCGGCAGGCGCAGGCGGCGCTCGTCGATGAAGCGCACGACGTTTTCGGCCGAGTCGATGGCCAGGGCCAGAACCTTGCATGACTGCGGTGCGCGGGCAAAGGCGTCGAGCAACGGCATCTCGGTCACGCAGGGCGGGCACCAGGTCGCCCAGAAGTTCAGCAGCAAGGGCTTGCCGCGCAGGCTGCTCATCTCGAGCGGCGGTCCGGCGGGCGTCGCGAACGACAGCCGCCAGAGATCAGGGCCGGCATCGGCACGGTGCTCGCCTGCGCGCCAGCGCCACACCGCGCTTGCGGCGCCGGCGGCGAGCGCCACGCCCGACACCGTGCCGATCAGCAGGGCCCGGCGCTTCACGGTCCGTTCCGCACTGCTTCGAGCGCTGCGAGGTCGCCGCGCCGGGCCTGGCCCCGGCCGTCGCTGCGCAAGGCGCCACGCAGGTCGTCGTAGTCGAGCACGGTGAAGGCAATCCGGACCGGCTGCCCCGGCCCGCCGCCCGGTACGTCGACGCTGAGGACGTCGACCGGACGCCCACGCGGCGACTCGGCGCCCGACACGTCGTAGTCGACGCGCATGTCGATCAGCGCGAGTTCGGCCGACTTCGAGTCGTCGCAATACAGCTCGATGTGGATGTCGCTCAGCCGGGTCGCCGTGCCGCGCCAGACGGCACCGGTCAGGTAGGGGCGAAAGGCCGCGAGCCGCTCCATCCACTCCGCCGCGAGGGCACGCAGGACGGCGAGCTCGGCCGGCTGCGAATCGGCGTGGAACAGCTCGATGTAGGCGCGGACCTCGTCTTCGATCTGGTCGTTGCCGGGCAGGCCCACCAGGCGACTGCCCGCGCTGAGGGTGCGCGCGGCGCGCCGCTTGGCGGCGCCGTACTCCATGCCCTCCTCGACGACGAGGCGGGCCGCGGCGGCAGCGATCTCGGCGTTGAGGGAACCGGTCATCGGCCCATTCTAGGGAGCCGACCGACGCCTCGGCCGCTCCACACGCCCGCGCCCCGCGCCCCCGCG
>JBDTUG010000345.1:0-4393 GCA_040007855.1 Caldimonas sp. | reverse complement strand
GGACAGCGGCTCGACGCTCGGCTTGACCTCGCGCTTCTGCTGTTCCATCCATTGCTGGAGCTCGTCCTGGTCGCCGGCGCAGGCGGCAAGGCCGAGCGCCGCGGCCAGCGAGGCGGCGACCAGACCCGGGCGTGAAAGGCGCAGCGATCTCATTTCGGCGCTCCTGCCGGCTTGGCTGCGCCGGTCCTGGCTCCGCCGGCCTTGGCCTTGGCCGCGGCCGCGCTCCTGCGGATCTCGTCGAGCTCGGCGGCATCGAGGTAGCGATAGGTCCGGGCCGTGGCTTCCATCGACAGCAGACCGGACGGGTCCTTGGTCGTGGTGATGGCGAGGTTGTGCAGGGTCACGATGCGGGAAAGGTTGGCGATGTCGGCGGCAAACGAGCCGATGTCGTGATAGCGGCCGGCCACCTTGATCGCGATCGGCAGCTCGGCGTAGTAGTCCTTGATCGCGACCTGTCCGGGGCGGAACAGCTCGAACTGCAGGCCGCGGCCGAGGCCGGCCTGGTTGATATCGGACAGCAGGGCGTCCATTTCGGCCTTGCCCGGCAACTGCTTCTCGAGCTGGGTGACGTATTCCTCGACCTGCAGCTTCTGCTTGCGCAATTCGCTGAGGTTGACCGCCTGGGCGAGCTTGTTGCGGTAGTCGGCCTTGAGCACCGGCTCCTTGGCATGCTCGGCGTCGAGCTCGTCGTGGGCAGTCGACAGCAGGAGAAACCAGCCGGCGATCATCACCGCCACCGACACGGCCGCCCATGTGAGCGCCTTCGGCAACAGGGGCCACTGGCCCGGCTCGTTCGGGTTCAGGCCGCGAAACTGCGACGCCGCTCCCTCGAAGACCGAGTTCAGGTCGACGTTGACGGCTCTGCTCTTGGTAGCCATGCGGTCCTCAGGCCTTCTTCGGTGCCGGCGCCGGCACCTTGGCGGGCGTCGCGCCCTTGGCGGGCGCAGCGCCCGGTGCCGACGCGCCGGTCGCGAGCGGCCGGGCGACCAGCCCGAGCGGTGCCGACGCGGCCGCGCTGTCCCCCGGCCGCTTGACGCTCAGCCGCACGGAGAAATCGAACAGCCGCTTCTGCTCCTTGTTGGCGCCCGGCAGGATCACCGCCTTGCTCTCGACGAGCTCGGGCCTGACCAGCCACTCGGAGTTGTAGGCCGTGTTGCGGAGCAGCTCGGACACCCGCTCCTGGGTCTGGGCGATGCCGGCCACGTTCAGGCCCGCCGCGCTCTGCTTGATGGAGGTGATGTAGATCCCTTCGGGCACCTGGCGAACCAGCTCGTTCAGCACGTGGACCGGGACGTTGCGGTCGATCTGCAGGTCTTCCACCGCCTTCTGGCGCGCCTTCAGCGAAGCGATCTCCGACTTGAGGCTGGCGATGTCCTTGATCTGGATGTCGAGCTTGGCGATCTCGCCCTGCAGGAATGCGTTGCGCTGCTGCTGGCCGGAGACGAGCTGCTCGACCACGAGGTACCACAGGCCGACGATCGCCAGGCCCACCATCGCGGCGACGCCGAGGCCGGCGTAATAGGCGATCTTCCTGCGCCGGCGCCGCTCCTCCCGGTGGGGGAGCAGGTTGATCATGATCACTGGACGAACCTCCGCATCGCGAGGCCGCAGGCCGTCAGGTACGACGAGGCCTCGCGCCGCAGCTTGGCTTCACGTACCGCCGAGCCGAGCTTCATGTTTTCGAACGGGTTGACGACCATCGACGCGAAGCCGGTCAGCTCGGTCACCCGGTCCTTGAGGCCTGGCAGGGTGGCGGTGCCGCCGGCGAGCATCACGTAGTGGACCTTGTGATGGGGCGTGCTGGTGAAGAAGTACTGCAGGGCGCGGCCGATTTCCTGCGAGAGGCTGTCGACGAACGGGGCGAGCAGCGAGGTCTCGTAGTCGTCGGGCAGATCGGCGGCAAGCTTTTTCTGCTCGGCCTCCTCGTAGGAGAAGCCGTACTGGCGCGAGATCAGCTGGGTGAGCTGCGAGCCGCCGAACGCCTGGTCTCGGTCGTAGAGCATCTCGTCGTCGCGCAGGACCTTCAAGCTGGTCGTGTCGGCGCCGATCTCGAACAGGGCGACCAGCGCGTCCCGGCCTTCGTTCGGCAGGCCGGCGACGACCCGGCTCATCGCCAGCCGCGAGGCATGCGATTCGATGTCGAGCACCGCCGGCTTGAGGCCAGCCGCTTCGGCGAGGCCCTGACGGTCCTGGACACGGTCCTTGCGGGAGGCCGCGATCAGCACCTCGACGTCGCCGACCGAGGTGGGGCTCGGGCCGATGACGCAGAAGTCGAGGCTGACCTCGTCGAGCGAGAAGGGGATGTACTGGTTGGCCTCGGACTCGACCTGGATCTCGAGCTCTTCTTCGCGCAGGCCCGCGGGCAGCATGATCTTCTTGGTGATGACTGCCGACTGCGGCATCGCCATCACGACCTGGCGGGTGCGCGTGCCGCTCTTGGTGACGACGCGCTTGACCGCTTCGGCGACCTCGTCGAACTTCTCGATCTGGCCGTCGGAGATCCAGCCCTTCTCGAAACTTTCCGAGCCGAAGCGCTCGAGCACGTACTCGCCGTTGTTGTTCTGGCCGAGTTCCACCAGCTTGACGCTCGACGAGCTGATGTCGAGACCGATCATCGGCGGGTGTTTGCGGCCCAACAGAGTATCGAGAAAGCTCACGGCGCCCCTTTTCCAGCCGCAAAAAACGGTGCGCTGGCTGTTAATAAGTTACTTCGATGCTAGCAGTAAAGCCTTTGATTACCAAAGCAAAAGCCAGGTCCGCACCCTCGTGCGCGTTGCAAATCTCACACGCGAAGCCTTGCTGACCGAGGGTCTGCGAAAGGGCGGTTCGACGAGGCCGGTTCGGCCGCCCTTTCCGGCTCCGGCAGGGCCCCGGTCACGGCCCGCGACCGGCAGTCCGGCGAGGCCCGGTTCCTATAATGCGGCCTCGATGCAGGCGACCGTGTGAGCGAATCCAACAGCGACGACAGACCGACCGCGGGTCGCGACGGCAACGCCGCATCGTCGTTGCCGCCCTGGGCTCGGCTCGTCCTTCGCCTGGTCGCCGGCCTGTTCGGTCTCGTCGCGGCCGGCGTCGTCGCCGTCGTTCTGTTGGCCTCGATCGCCCTGGCGGTGTCGTACCCCAACCTGCCCGAGATCGGCAGCCTCACCGACTACCGGCCGAAGCTGCCGATGCGCGTGTTCTCGTCCGATGGCGTGCTGCTGGGCGAATTCGGCGAGGAACGGCGCAACTTCGTGCCGATCGGCGAGATCCCGAAGGTCATGCAGGACGCGGTGCTCGCCGCCGAGGACGCGCGCTTCTACAAGCACAGCGGCGTCAACTATGTGAGCGTGGTGCGCGCCGGCCTCGCCAACTTCGGCGAAGCGCGCAGCGCTCAGGGCGCATCGACCATCACGATGCAGGTCGCGCGCAATTTCTATCTCTCGTCCGAGAAAACATTTACTCGCAAGATCTACGAGATGTTGCTGTCGCTGAAGATCGAAAGCCTGCTTTCGAAAGAACAGATTCTCGAGGTCTACATGAACCATATCGCGCTCGGCCAGCGCGCCTATGGCTTCGCCTCGGCCAGCGAAATCTATTTCGGCAAGCCCCTCAAGGACATCTCGATCGCCGAGGCGGCGATGCTCGCCGGCCTGCCGAAGGCGCCGTCGGCCAATAACCCGATCGTCAACCCGGAACGAGCGACGATTCGCCAGCGCTACATCATCGACCGCATGCTCGAGAACGGCTTCATCACCGTCGAGCAGCACGACGCCGCATTGCGCCAGGTGCTCCGCTACCGGGTGCCCTCAGAAGTGGCGGTGCACGCCGAGTACGTCGCCGAGCAGGCCCGCCAGATGATCTTCAACCAGTACGGTCCAGAGGCCTACACGCGCGGCCTGAACGTCTGGCTGACCCTGGACTCGGCCGAGCAGACCCTGGCCTACCACGCCCTGAGAAGAGGCATCCTCGACTACGAACGTCGCCAGGTCTATCGCGGCCCGGAGGACTACGTCGACCTGCCCGCCGACGCCAAGGAGGTCGACGCGCGGATCGCCGAAGCCCTGCAGGACTTCCCCGACAACGACGAGTTGAAGGCCGCCGTCGTCCTCGAGGCGTCGGCCAAGAAGGTGGTGGCGGTGCTGCAGAACGGCCAGCCGCTGACGATCACCGGCGAGGGGCTCAAGCCGGCCACGTCGGCGCTCGCCGCCAAGGCCAACCCGAAGACGCAGATCCGCCCCGGCGCCGTCGTCCGCCTGATCCGCAGCACCAAGGGCGAGTGGTCGATCACCCAGCTCCCCGAGGTCGAAGGCGCGTTCGTCGCCCTCGATCCGCGCACCGGTGCGGTCAAGGCCATGGTCGGCGGCTTCGACTACTCGAAGAGCAAGTTCAACCACGTGACGCAGGCGTGGCG
>JBDTUG010000344.1:0-4403 GCA_040007855.1 Caldimonas sp. | reverse complement strand
AGACGACCATCATCGACAGGCCGAGCGTGTCGGACAGGACGATGATCTCCGGCCGGTTGGTGATCCGGCAGGTTTCCTCCATGAACCTGAGCCCGGCCTGCCACTCCGCGGTCGTCAGGTCGTTCTCGCGGGCGAAGGCGTGCAGGTGCTCGACCAGCGAGGTCATCAGCTGGCGCAGGCGCGGATCGGGGGTGTTGGCGAACGCGGCGACGACGTCGGCGGTCAGCTTGTCCTGGTTGTAGGTCGACATGGCAGCGGTCTTTCGGAATCGGACGCGAGCCGGACGATAGGGGCGGGTAGTGCCTGACACAAATGATCGCTGGCCATCGATAGGATCGATGGCATCGATTCGACAACCGGGTTTCCATGGAGCTGAGACATCTCCGCTACTTCGCGGCACTCGCCGACTGCCTCAGCTTCACGCGCGCCGCCGAGCGCGTCCACGTCACCCAGTCGACGCTCTCGCACCAGATCCGCCAGCTCGAGGAAGAGATCGGCCAGCCGCTGTTCGACCGGATCGGCAAGCGCGTCGTCACCACCGAAGCCGGCGCCCTGTTCCTCGCCTACGCGTCGCGCGCCCTGAAGGAAGTCGACCAGGGCATCGCCACGCTCAAGCCGGGCGGCGGCGGCCTGACCGGGCAGGTCCGCATCGGCGCCACCCACACCTTCAACATCGGCCTGATCCCGGAGTGCGTGGCGCTCTTCCTGGCCCGCCATCCGACCGTGCAGATCCGCGTCGACGAGCTGTCGGCCGACGAGATCAGCACGGGCCTGCAGGCCGGCGAGCTCGACCTCGGGATCGCCTATCGGCCGAGCGGCCCGAACGACCTGTGGTTCGAGCCGCTCTACAACGAGGAGATGGTGCTGGTGGTCTCGAGCAGCCATCCGCTGGCCGGGCGCAAGCGGATCCGCATGGTCGAGCTGCATCAGCAGCGGCTGGTGCTGCTGCCCGACCATTTCGCGACCCGCTCGATGCTCGACGAGTGCTTCAAGGCGAGCGGCGCCGAGCCGGTGGTGGTGGCCGAGATGTCGACCATCGCGCCGATGCTCGGCCTGGTGCAGCGAACCCAGATCGCCTCGATCGTCGCCACCAACGCGATTCCGGCGGGCATGACCGGGCTGGTGCCGATCCCGCTCGAGAGCCCGACGCCCATCCGCACGCCGGGGATCCTGTGGCGGCTCGGCGGCAAGCAGGCGTCGCGGGTTCAGTCGTTCGCCGTGATCCTGCGCAAGACCGCGTTCGGCAACAGCCTGCGCCAGGAACGGCCGGGCCGGACGACCGGCGGAGCACCCCTGTCGCCGACATAGCGATTTCCGATTGGCCGGCGTCGCGGGCGCGCGCTACCCTTGTCGCCCAATCAGGAGCATCGAGTCATGGCCAAAGCCGCCCGCAGCAGCACCGCCCCGCGCATCAACATCGGCATCGGCGAGAAGGACCGCGCCGCCATCGCCGGCGGCCTGTCGCGCCTGCTCGCCGACACCTACACGCTCTACCTGGCGACGCACAACTTCCACTGGAACGTGACCGGGCCGATGTTCAATACCCTGCACCTGATGTTCATGGGGCAGTACACCGAGCTGTGGAATGCGGTCGACCCGATCGCCGAGCGGATCCGCTCGCTCGGCCACCCGGCGCCCGGCTCGTACGCCCAGTTCGGCCGGCTCAGCTCGATTTCCGATGTGCCGGAAATACCGCCGCCGGCGCTCGAGATGGTGCGCATCCTGGTCGAAGGCCACGAAGCGGTCGCCCGCACCGCGCGCGGCATCTTCCCGATCGCCGAGAAGGCCGGCGACGAGCCGACCGCCGACCTGCTGACCCAGCGCCTGACGGTGCACGAGCAGACCGCCTGGATGCTGCGCAGCCTGCTCGAGTGAATTGAGGGCTTCGGCTCACCTGCGCGCAGCGGGGCTCTCTGCCAACCCTATCATTCCGGTATGCGAAAGCGAAGCGTTGCGGAACATCCCTTCACGGCGCTTGCGTCCAAGGGCTTCGAGGTCGAGTTCTTGTCCCATGCCCAGTCGATACTGGCTGGCGATTTTCCGGATGCGCTGATCGAAATCGGCGACGTCCTGAACCTCATCGAACTCCCCATCACCGAGATCATTGGCAGTGGAGGAGGAGAGACGAAGTTCACGCAACGCCTGCGCCGATCTCTCGCGGCTCTGGGTTGGCGCAAGCACATATTCGAGATCGGCAAGACGATCGACGGTGTGCCGCGAGAGTCGAGTTCGCATGAGGTGGATCACGTCAAGACGTTCAAAGGCGCTGGCGTCGTTGCGATGGAGATCGAGTGGAACAACAAAGATCCTTTCTTCGATCGAGACCTCGAGAACTTCAAGCGACTTCACGCTGAAGGCGCCATCAGCGTCGGTGTGCTCATCACGCGAGGGGCGTCATTGCAAAACGCCTTGCGGGATGCCGTGCATCGGTTCGCGAGAGATCGAAAGATAGGAAACTTCGCGGATTTGGCAGCGAATGGATATGTGCCCACGCCAAAGCAAAGTGCCAATGTCTTGAAGCGAGTTGAGCGTTCCAAGGATCCATTGGCCTTCGCAGAGGCCTGGACGGACAACTTCGTCTCGAACAAATTCGGCCAAGCGACAACGCATTGGTCGAAGCTTCAGCACCGCGTCAGGAGGGGTGTTGGAAACCCATGCCCTCTGGTGCTTATCGGATTGCCCTCTTCGATCATCACGTTCGACAGCGCCGTCATCGAGCAGTTGACGGAAGACGACGGCAAGGACGATCCGACTTCGTAGGCTAGAACAGTGTCGGCAAAGAGCTCCGGTCACGCTGCGAATGGTTCGAGTAGGTCGGCCAGTTCGGCGCGTAGTCGTCGTGCGCTTGATCGCCCCATATCGACCAGCCCGGCCGCTCGCCACGGGCAAACAATTCAAGGTAGGGGCCGGGGCTGCAACTCATGATCAACGGATATTGCTCGTCCGGCTTGCGACTGTGCTCCCGTTTGCGCGTCGCAATGGTGTTGACCTGGGTGCGTCCTGGCTGCAATGTTCGGACGTTCTTGCCACGCACTCCAAACAGAAGTAGTTCAGTAACGTTGCGGAAATAGAACCCTACGCCTCGTCCATCGGGACCGCCGTCCTTGCGGACCTTCTGCCAGACGATGTTCGCCTTGTAGCGGAATCCCCAAGCGTGCATGACGGCAAGCCCGTCGGGCAAGAGCGCGTTGGGAACCCAAAGGTACAGATGTGCGGACGGGTCCGCCGCTGCCTCGACAGGCAAGGCTTTGATCTGCTCCAGGCCCAGTGTCGAATAGCGCGCCAATCGCTTGTGTTCGGGAGCGACCTTTCCGGTCTTGTTCTGAAACTGCCAGGGTGGATCGGCAAGGATCGTTTTGAACTTACGGGCCGCGACAAACCGGCGCAAATCATCGGCGGGAGCAATGGACATCGTGTTCGAATCATAGCCACAAGTACGACTTTGCTGGATCTTTTTACAGTGTTTCGAGAGTCGCCGAATCCGCACCGACGCTCCCCCAGCACCTGCTCGGCGGCGGCCGATCTGTACGCCGGAGACCGTAGCCACGAACCGCGCTACCGTCGCTCGACGCCGACCGTGATGTCGGGCCGCTCCGGCATCGTTCCCGTGTGCCATCGGCGCAGATAATCGCCGGCTCCCCGAACGCCGGCCACCCGCGGCCCTCCCATGCCTGACCTCGCCACTGAGGTGCGCCGCCGCCGCACCTTCGCCATCATCTCCCACCCCGATCACAGCCTCTGAGTCAGGCGGGGTCAGGTCGCGACACGACTTGCCCCTTTTTCGAGGAATACGCGAGGAAAGAGGCGGGTACGCCATGGTCAAGTTCCGACATGGCGGGACAGGCCAAGACGGAGGGTTTGTGTACATAGCTGCGTACATAAACCGCCCTCCAAAAGCCTTCCTCCGCGCTATGTACACAGGGGGCAGGCATGGCTCTGACGGACACCTGGCTAAAGGCCAACCAAGGGAAGGCGCGCGGGGCGCTTGAGGAACGAAGCGACCGCGAGGGTCTTGGCGTGCGCATCACGCCAGCAGGCAAGATCACGTTTCAGTTGCGCTATCGCTATCACGGCGCACCGAAGCGTCTTGACCTCGGCAGCTATCCGCTGCTCTCGCTCAAGGACGCCCGCGCCGAAGGGCAGCGCCTCAAGGCGCAGCATGAACAGGGGCACGATCCGAAGATCGTCCGGCTGCTGGAGAAGCAGGCCATATTCGAGGCCGATTCCATCGAGACACTCTTCCGCCAGTGGCACGAGGCCTACTGCCAGAAGAACAAGAAGGGCCATCACGACATCCTGCGGTCCTTCGAAATTCACGTCTTCCCACGGATCGGCGAGCTGCCCGCCGAGAAGGTGACGCTGCATGAATGGCTGGATCTGCTGGAGCCGCAGGCCGAGATCAG
>JBDTUG010000343.1:0-4406 GCA_040007855.1 Caldimonas sp. | reverse complement strand
GCACGCTCTGCGGATCGAAGCGCGAGATGCGCGGCTCCTTGACCTCGTCGCGCAGGGTGGGGCGGATGAGGGAGACCTTCTCGCGCACGTCGTCGGCGGCCTTGCGGCCATCGACGTCGAGGTTGAACTCGACCACCACGACCGACGTGCCCTCGTACGAGCGCGAATAGAGGGTGCTGATGCCGGCCACCGTGTTGACCGCTTCCTCGACCTTCTTGGTCACCTCGGACTCGACGATCTCCGGCGACGCGCCGGGATAGTCCATCACCACGACCACGGTCGGGAAGTCGATGTTCGGGAACTGGTCGACCGCCAGGCGCTGGTAGCTGAACAGGCCGAGCACGACGAAGGCGAGCATCACCATCGTCGCCAGCACCGGGTTGTCGATCGAGACGCGGGTGAACCACATGGCGCTCGTCTCAGCGTGCCGCGCTGGCGGCGAGCGGGCCGGCCGCACTGGCGACCGGGGTCGGGGGCGCGGCGAGGGCGAGCGGCGGCAGGCGGACCGGTGTGCCGTCGCGGACCACGCCGGTGCTCGCCGCCAGCACCGGCGTGCCTTCGGCGAGGCCTGCGGCGATCTCGACCCAGGCGTCGCCGCCGATCGCGCCGCGCCCGCCGAGCGTGACCGGGGTCGCCACGGCCCGGCCGTCCTGGACCCGCATCACGTAGGGGCGGGCCTGGTCGGTGCGCACCGCCGAGAGCGGCAGGGCGAGCACGCGGCGCCGCTCGAGCTCGATCGCGCCGCGCGCGAACAGCCCCTGGCGCAAGGCCGGTTGCGGCTCGACCGCGAGGTAGACCATGATCGCCCGCGTGCCGGCCTGGGCGCTCGGGTTGATGCGTGCCACCCGCGCCGCGACCGGTTCGGCCAGGCCGTCGACCCGCAGGGTGGCGACCTGCCCGAGGCTGAGCGCGGCGACGTCTTCCGGGGCCAGCGCCGCCTCGACCTCGATCTGCGCGAGGTCGACGATCTCGACCAGCCTGGTGTCGATCGCGACCCGCTCGCCGGCCTGCGCCATGCGCTGCGCGACCAGGCCGGAGATCGGCGCCACCAGGGTGGCGTCGTTGCGGCTCTTGCGCGCCAGCGCCACCGCCGACAGCGCTGCGTCGTAGCCGGCGCGGGTGCCGGCCTCGTTGGAGATCGAGGTCTCGAGGCCGGTCGCCGAGATGAAGCCCTGGGCGACCAGGGCGCGGTTGTTCTCGAGCGCGCGGGTGGCGATGTCGTGCTGCGCCTTGGTCGACGACGCGGTCTGCTCGGCCTGCCTCAGGCGCAGCTCTAGCTCGGTGGTGTCGAGCTGGCCGAGCACCTGCCCGGCCTTGACCCGGTCGCCCTCGCGCACTGTCAGCGACTTCACCTCGGCGGCGACCTTGGCGCGGACGACGGCCGTGTTGACCGCCTTCAGCCCACCCGAGATCTCGAGCGTGCGCGGCAGCTCGACGCTGCGCGCGATGACGACGTCGCCCGATGCCAGGTCGAGCCCGCCCGGTACCCTGGCGCTGGCCGTCTGCTCGGCCTGCTCCGCATTCTTCGCGACCAGGGCGCGGGCGACGAACGCGCCGAGCACGACGACCGCGACGACCGGAATCGTCCAGCGCAGCCAGCGCTTCATCGCCTGGCCGCCCTGAGCCTGGGCGGGGTCCTGGCGGGACGCGGCGCCTTCAGCCCGTGCAGGACGAGGTCGATCTGCGCCTCGATCACCGCCTTCGGGTCGAGCGCCGCGCTCACCACGCAGGCGCCGAGCGAGTGCTTGTTCATGACCAGGAAGAGCAGCGGCGCGATCAGGGCGTGGACGACGTCGTCGACCCGGACCGCGCGGAACTCGTCGCGGGCGATGCCGCGCTCGACGATGCCGGCGATCATCCGGTGCGCCGGCGAGATCACCTCGTCGATCCAGAACTGGGCGATCTCGGGGAAGTTGCGCACCTCGGACATCATCAGCTTGAGGATGCCCGAGGCGCGGGTCTCGCCGACCCGCTCCCACCAGAGCCGCATCATGTGCGCGAGCAGCTCCGACGACGAGCCCTCGAAGGCGCGAACGATCTCGACGCCCTCGGCGATCTGGTTCACGACGTTGTTGCGGATCACCTCCTTGAGCAGCTCTTCCTTGCTCGGGTAGTAGAGGTAGAGCGTGCCCTTGGAGACGCCGGCGCGGGCTGCCACCTCCTCGGAGCGGGTGGCGGCGAAGCCCTTCTCGACGAACAGATCGAGGGCGGCGTCGAGCAGCTCCTGCGGCCGCGCCTCCTTGCGGCGCTGGCGCGTGGCGACGGGCGGGGCCGCGGACGGGAGGGCTCGCAGGGTCATGAGTAGAGAGAAGAGGGTACTGACTGGGCGGTCAGTAATGTATCCGATCGACCGGGGCGCCTCGCGCCCACGCATGCCATGATGCTCGACGTTCCAGGAGGCGCTCGCACGGTGAAGCAGATGCTGCCGTTCCACCATCCCTACCGTCACGATTTCGTTCGCGTCGCCGTCGCGGTGCCGCGCATTCGCGTCGCCGATCCGGCCTTCAATGCCGCGCAGACGGTGGCCATGCTGGAGCGGGCAGCAGGCGAAGGCGCCTCGCTGGTCGCCTTTCCCGAGCTCGGCCTGGCCGCCTACACCTCGGACGACCTGTTCCACCAGCGCGCCCTGCTCGACGCGTGCGAGGCCGCCCTGGCGAGCGTGGCCGAGGCGAGCGGCCGGATCCCGGTGGTCGCCCTGGTCGGCGTGCCGCTGCGCCTCGACCACCTGCTGTTCAACTGCGTCGCGGTGGTCGCCGCCGGCCGGGTGCTCGGCGTCGTGCCCAAGACCTACCTGCCGAACTACGGCGAGTTCTACGAGGCGCGCCAGTTCGCCGGCGCCGACCACGCGCTGTCGCGCGAGATCGTGCTCGGCGGCGTGGCGGTGCCATTCGGCAGCGAGCTCCTCTTCGCCGCGAGCAACCAGCCGCTGCTGCGCCTGCATGCCGAGATCTGCGAGGACCTGTGGGTGCCGGTCCCGCCCTCGTCGCTGGCGGCGCTGGCCGGCGCCACCGTGCTGGTCAACCTGTCGGCGTCGAACATCACGATCGGCAAGGCCGACTACCGGCACCAGCTGGTCGGCCAGCAGTCGGCGCGCTGCCAGGCGGTCTGCCTCTACACCTCGGCCGGGATGGGCGAATCGACGACCGACCTGGCCTGGGACGGGCAGGCGCTGATCTACGAAGCGGGCGATCTGATCGCGCAGTCGGAGCGCTTCGCGGCCGACTCGCAGCTGGTTGCCGCCGACGTCGACCTCGAGCGGGTCTCGCGCGAGCGGATGCGCCAGAACACCTTCGGTCAGTCGATGGCCCGGCTGAAGCCGCTGCTCCAGGGCTTTCGCACGGTCGCCTTCGCGCTGCCTGTGCCCGAGGCGCCGCCGCCGCCGCTGCGCCGCACGGTCGAGCGCTTTCCCTACGTGCCGCGCGATCCCGCCCGACGCAACGAGCGCTGCGCCGAGGTCTACAGCATCCAGGTCCAGGCGCTGGTCCAGCGGCTCTCCGCGAGCGGCATCGACAAGCTCGTGATCGGCGTCTCCGGCGGGCTCGATTCCACCCATGCCCTGCTTGTCTGCGCGCGGGCGATGGACCTGCTCGGCCGGCCGCGCACGAACGTGCTCGCCTGGACGATGCCGGGCTTCGCCACCAGCGAGCGGACCCTCGACCAGGCACGCCGGCTGATGGAGGCGGTGGGCTGCAGCGCGGGCGAGATCGACATCCGGCCGAGCTGCCGGCAGATGCTCGCCGACATCGGCCATCCCTACGCCGAGGGCAAGGCCGACTACGACATCACCTTCGAGAACGTGCAGGCCGGCGAGCGCACCAGCCACCTGTTCCGGCTCGCCAACTTCCATGACGGCTTCGTCGTCGGCACCGGCGATCTCTCGGAGCTCGCCCTCGGCTGGAGCACCTACGGCGTCGGCGACCACATGTCGCACTACAACGTCAACGCCAGCGTGCCCAAGACGCTGATCAAGCACCTCGTGCGCTGGGTCGCGGCGAGCGGCTCGGTCGAGCGCGGCGACGACCCGGTGCTCGACGAGATCCTCGCCACCCCCATCAGCCCCGAGCTCGTTCCCGGCGACGCCAAGGATGCGCCCGACCAGAGCAGCGAGGCGAGCGTCGGCCCGTACGAGCTGCAGGACTTTCACCTCTACCAGATCCTGCGCTACGGCTACGCGCCGACCAAGGTCGCCTTCCTCGCCTGGACGGCGTGGCACGACGCAAGCCAGGGCGACTGGCCCGATGCGCCCGACGTCGCGCGCAACGCCTACACGCTGGCCGAGATCAAGAAGCACCTGCGCACCTTCTGCTGGCGCTTCTTCAAGACGAGCCAGTTCAAGCGCTCGTGCGTTCCCAACGCGCCCAAGGTCGGCTCGGGCGGATCGCTCTCGCCGCGCGGCGACTGGCGCG
>JBDTUG010000342.1:0-4417 GCA_040007855.1 Caldimonas sp. | reverse complement strand
GCGACGTGGTACTGGCAGCCGCCGAGCGAGCGGCCCATCCAGGTGTCGACCAGGTCGATCACCAGCGGCACGTGCACGCCGATCGTCGGGTGCAGCGCCGACGGCGGGTTCCAGGCGCGGTAGCGGATGCCGGCGACGAACTCGCCGGCCTTGCCGGACGGCTGCAGCGGCACGCGCCGGCCATTGCAGGTGAGGATGTGGCGATCGCCGACCAGCCCGCTGGTCTTGAGCTCGACCCGCTCGAGCGACGAATCGACATAGCGCGCCGTGCCGCCGCCGCCGCTCTCCTCGCCGAGCACGTGCCAGGGCTCGAGCGCCATGCGCAGCTCGACCTCGGCACCACCGGCGGCGAAGTCGCCGAGCAGCGGAAAGCGGAAGTTGAGGTGCGGCGCGAACCATTCGAGCTCGACCGGGTAGCCGAACTCGCGCAGCTCGCTGACGACGTCGCGCAGGTCTTCCCACACGAAGTGCGGCAGCATGAAGCGATCGTGCAGCGAGGTGCCCCATCGCACCAGCCGCTCCGGCCGGTACGGCTCGGCCCAGAAGCGCGCCACCAACGAGCGCATCAGCAGCTGCTGGACCAGGCTCATGCGCGCGTGCGGCGGCATCTCGAACGCGCGCATCTCGAGCAAGCCGAGCCGGCCAGTCGCGCCGTCGGGCGAGAACAGCTTGTCGATGCAGAACTCGGCGCGATGGGTGTTGCCGGTCACGTCGATCAGCAGGTTGCGCAGCAGCCGGTCGATCAGCCAGGGCGGCGAGTGGCCGGCGGTGGCCTCGGCCATCCGGCGCAGCTCGGCGAACGCGACCTCGATCTCGTAGACCGAGTCGTTGCGCGCCTCGTCGATGCGCGGCGCCTGGCTGGTCGGGCCGACGAACATGCCGGAGAAGATGTAGCTCAGCGCCGGGTGGTTGTGCCAGTAGGCGATCATGCTGGCGAGCAGGTCGGGCCGGCGCAGGAACGGCGAGTCGGATGGGGTGGCGCCGCCGAGCACGAAGTGGTTGCCTCCGCCGGTGCCGGTGTGGCGGCCGTCGAGCATGAACTTCTCGCTCATCAGCCGGGTCTCGCGCGCCGCGTCGTAGAGATGGGTGGTCATGTCGACCAGCTCGCTCCAGCTCGACGAGGGATGGACGTTGACCTCGATCACGCCTGGGTCGGGCGTGACGCGCAGCACCTGCAGGCGCGGATCGCGCGGCGGCTCGTAGCCTTCGAGGACGACCGGCGTGCCCATCGACCGGGCGGTGTCCTCGACCGCGGCGACGAGGTCGAGGTAGTCCTCGAGCGCTGCCGCCGGTGGCATGAACACGTACAACCTGCCGTCGCGCGGCTCGACGCTCAGGGCGGTGCGGACGACGAAGCCGGCCGACTCGAACGGCTCGATCGTTCGCGCCGATGCCGAGGCCGCGGCCGAGCTGGCGGCCGCCGGTTCCGCCGTCTGCGAAGGCGCGCTGCCGACGTCGTGCGAGCCGCTCGGCGTCGCGTGCTCGCGGATCGCGCCGTCGCCCGGCTCGGAGGTCGCGTGCCAGGCCGGCCCGTCGTGCCGGACCGCCCCGCGCGGCGGCAGCGGCGCGAAAGCCTGAGTCGGGTCGGGCGCGTGCAGCCAGGGCAGGTCTTCGGCGGCCGCCCAGGGCAGCGAATCGAGGGGCAGCCGGTAGCCGATCGGCGAATCACCGGGGATCAGGTAGCAGCGGTCGCGCAGGTACCAGGGGCTCGACTGCCACTGGCCGGGGCGCTTCTCGTCGCGCCCCACCGGCAATGCATACCCGACCGGCGCTTCCAGGCCGCGCTCGAAGACGCGGCGCAGGCGGGCCCGCTCGAGCTTGTCGGCGAGGCGCGAATCGAAGGGGTCGACGTTGCTCGGCAGCTTGCCTTCGCGCCAGAGGTAGTACCAGGCGTCTTCATAGGCACCGAAGACGTTGCCCGGGTCGACGCCCAGGCGGGCCGCAAGGCGGAGCAGGAACTCGCGCGACTGCTCGGCCGTGGCGCCGAGGTCCCGGTGCTCGTCGGCGAAGAGGGCGGCGTCGCCCCAGATCGGCTCGCCGTCCTTCCTCCAGTAGAGGTTGAGCGACCAGCGCGGCAACTGCTCGCCCGGATACCACTTGCCCTGGCCGAAGTGGAGCAGGCCGCCCTGCCCGTACCTCTGGCGCAGCCGGTCCATCAGCGAAACGCTCAGGATCCGCTTGGTCGGGCCGAGCGCCTCGGTGTTCCATTCGCCGCCCTCGCGGTCGTCGACCGAGACGAAGGTCGGCTCGCCGCCCTGGGTCAGGCGGACGTCGAGGCGGGCCAGGTCGGCGTCGACACGTTCGCCGAGCGCGTCGATCGCGCCCCACTGGGCGTCGCCATAGGGCAGCGTCACGCGCGGCGCTTCCCAGATCCGGCGCACCGACATGTGGTGCTCGAAGGTCGTCACGCAGGTCTCGATCTCGCCGCTGATCGGCGCTGCCGACGATGGCTCGGGGGAGCAGGCGAGCGGGATGTGGCCCTCGCCGGCGTAGAGGCCCGAGGTCGGGTCGAGGCCGATCCAGCCGGCGCCGGGGAGAAAGACCTCGCACCAGGCGTGCAGGTCGGTGAAGTCGACTTCCGTGCCGCTCGGCCCGTCGAGCGATTTCACGTCGCTCTTCAACTGGATCAGGTAGCCCGAGACGAAGCGCGCGGCCAGGCCGAGGTGGCGCAGCAGCTGAACCAGCAGCCAGCCGCTGTCGCGACACGAGCCGCTCGCGTTGATGAGCGTCAGCTCGGGCTCCTGCACCCCCGGCTCCATCCGGATCAGGTAGGCGATGTCTTTCTGCAGGCGCTGGTTGAGGGCGACCAGGAAGCCGTTGGTCGGCCGCTCGCCGGTGTCGATGCTGGCCAGGTATTCGGCAAAGCGCGGCGTCGCCGGCGCCTTTTGCAGGTAGGGCGCGAGTTCGACCAGCAGCTCCGGCGCATAGGCGAAGGGGAACTTCTCGGCGCTCGGCTCGAGGAAGAAGTCGAACGGGTTGAGGACCGCCATCTCGGCGACCAGATCGACCTCGACCCGGAAGAACGACGCGACGTCCGGGAAAACCAGCCGGGCCAGATAGTTCGACTGCGGATCCTGCTGCCAGTTGACGAAGTGCCTGGCCGGCTCGACCCGCATCGAATAGCTGAGGATGCGCGTGCGCGAATGCGGCGCCGGCTTGAGGCGCACGACCTGCGGTCCGAGGTGGATCGGCCGGTCGTACGAGTAGTGGGTGACGTGGTTGAGAGCTACGTGGATCGACATTCAGGGGCTTTCAGGCGGCCACCGGGACGAGGAAGTCGCGGCTGATGCCGGCACCGAGCGCATTGACGCGCTCGAGAAACTGGGTGAGGTAGGCGTGCAGCCCGGTCGCGAGGATCTCGTCGATGCGGCCGTACTGCAGGTCGGCGTCCAGGCGGCCGGCCAGGCGCAGCGTGTCCTTCGACTGCTCGTTGGCGACTCTGTGCAGGTTGGAGACGACCTCGTGCATGCAGGCGGCAAGCGAGCGCGGCATGTCGGGGCGCAGGATCAGCAACTCCGCGACCCGCTCCGGACGGATCACGTTGCGATAGACCTTGCGGTAGACCTCGAAGCCCGAGACCGAGCGCAACACCGCCGACCAGTGATAGAAGTCGAACTCGACGTCCTTGCCGGTACCTTCGACCTGCGCTGGCGCCGGGGGGGCGTCGGCGCCGTCCTGCGACTGCGACTGGCGCATCCCGGCCAGGCGGTCGCGCCGAAAGCCGGTCGCCGAGCCGAAGCCGAAGAACTCGCTGTCGACGGCGTGGAACTTGACGTCGAGCAGGCGCGCCGTGTTGTCGGAGCGCTCGAGGAAGCTGCCGATGCGCAGGAAGTGGAAGGCCTGGTCCTGCAGCATCGTGCCGACCGTGACGCCGCGCGACAGATGCGAGCGGAACTTGACCCACTCGAAGGCCTCGCCGGGGCTGCGCTGGAAGGCGTCGGTCGCGACCATGCGCTGGAATTCGAGCCAGGTCTGGTTCTGGGTCTCCCAGACCTCGGTGGTGAGGGTGCCGCGCACGGCCCGCGCGTTCTCGCGCGCCGCCATCAGGCAGCTGCGGATCGACGAGTCGTTGTCGGGGTCGCTCACCATGTAGTCCATCACGCTCTTCGGCGTGACCTCGCCATGCCGCTTGGCGAAGTCGCCGGTCAGCTCGCTGATGCTGAGCAGACCGCGCCAGCCGCGCTCGGCCGCGCCATCGGATTGCGGCAGCAGCGACATCTGATAGTTGACGTCGAGCATGCGCGCGGTGTTCTCGGCGCGCTCCATGTAGCGGGCCATCCAGTACAGGTGGTCGGCGGTGCGAGACAGCATCGTCTTCTCCCGGCCTCTCGGGCTTAGGGCCTGTTAACGCAATGGGAAGGCTCGCGCCGGGGTAGCCCGAGGTGTAGGGCGGCGTTGCGCGGCTTACCCAGGCGGC
>JBDTUG010000341.1:0-4420 GCA_040007855.1 Caldimonas sp. | reverse complement strand
CCGCCGAGCTTGAGGAACACCGAGCGCGCTCCGGCCGCGCGCGCCGGAATGTGCAGCGCGCTCACAAGTTCGTCGTCGCGCCGCGCGGTGCGGCGGCTGCCGAGCACGAAAGCTTCGAGCGGCAGGCGGCGCGCACCCGCGGCGCTCTGCAGCTCGACCTCGGCGCCCAGCGCGAGCAGGGCCGGCATGCCGTCGGCCGCGGGCGAGGCGTTGCAGACGTTGCCGGCGAGCGTGCCGGCGTTCTGGATCTGCACCCCGCCCACTTCGCGCGCCGCCGCCTTGAGCGCATCGAACAGCGGCGGCAGGTCGGCGCGGATCACGTCGGTCCAGGTGGTGGTCGCGCCGATCGTCCAGCCGCAATCGCCCTGCCGGACGCCGCGCAGGCCCTCGACCCGCGACAGGTCGAGCACCGGCCGGGCGATCCTTCGGCCGACCTGCGCCGGATACAGATCGGTGCCGCCCGCGAGCACCGCCCAGTCGCCGGCGGCGAGCAGGCTCGCGGCTTCGGCCACCGACCGGGGTCGCTCGAAACGGGTCATCGTCGCGCCTCCCTTCGCCAACGAAGGGCCTCCTTCATTGCGGGGACAATCTAGCATGCGCCGTCTCGGCGTCAGCGACAAGCCCACGGCCCGTCGCCCCGTTCCGATCACCCTGGTTCTGCAGCGATGGCGGCATTCGATTCCCAGAAGGTTCTCTCGGTCCATCACTGGAACGAGTCGCTCTTCACCTTCACCTGCACGCGCGGCAGCAGCCTGCGCTTCGAGAGCGGCCACTTCGTCATGGTCGGCATCATGGTCGACGGCAAGCCGCTGCTGCGCGCCTACTCGATCGCCAGCGCCCACTACGAGGAGCACCTCGAGTTCTTCAGCATCAAGGTCCAGGACGGCCCGCTCACCTCGCGCCTGCAGCACCTTCGGGTCGGCGACGACGTGCTGGTCGGCCGCAAGCCCACCGGCACCCTGGTCCTTGCCGACCTGCTGCCCGGGCGCTACCTGTACCTGTTCGCGACCGGCACCGGCCTGGCGCCGTTCATGAGCATCATCCGAGACCCCGACACCTACGAGCGTTTCCAGAAGATCATCCTGGTGCACGGCGTGCGCAAGGTCGACGAGCTCGCCTATGCCGACCTGATCGCCCATGACCTGCCGCGCCACGATCACCTCGGCGAGCAGGTGCGCGACCAGCTCGTCTACTACCCGACCGTCACCCGCGAGCCGTTCCGCAACCAGGGGCGGCTGCCCGAGCTGATCGCCAACGGCAAGCTGTGCGGCGACATCGGCTTTCCGCAGATCGACCCGGCCAGCGACCGGGCGATGATCTGCGGCGGTCCGGCGATGCTGAAGGACATGCGTGCCATCCTCGACGCCGCCGGCTTCACCATCTCGGCCAGCATCGGCCAGGCCGGCGACTACGTGATCGAGCGGGCGTTCGTCGAGAAGTAACGCGGGCGCGGCGGCGTTGTCGTGGCGCATTCGCCAACGGCGCCATTGGCACACGGCCCGGAGTTCGGGGGATCGGGGCGGTGGGGCGCGGTGCGGAGCGAAGTAAAGGAGGAGATCCGGCGCGCAGCGGCGGATCGGGGGACATGAGCGAAGTATCGCGCCCCGCCGACCCGATCCCCCGAGGCACCGCCTCTCCAGCGTCTCGGGTCTAGCTACTAAGCTAGCTAGTGGTCTGCAGCCGCCGCCGCAGCCGCCCGCTTCGCCAGCAACGCATTCGCCGAGCGCGACACCGGCTTCCTGCCGAGCACGCCCGAGATGAAGGCCGCCGCGTCGACCAGGCCGTCGAGCGACACGCCGGTCTCGATGCCGAGGCCCTGCAGCATGAACAGCACGTCTTCGGTGGCGACGTTGCCGGTCGCGCCCTTCGCATAGGGACAGCCGCCCAGGCCGGCGATGCTGGCGTCGAAGGTCGCAATGCCGACCTCGAGCGCGGCGTAGACGTTGCCGACGCCCTGCGCGTAGGTATCGTGGAAGTGGCCGCTGACGTGCTCGACGGCGTAGTGCTTCAGGGCGCGCTCCATCACCACCTGCACCTTCTTCGGCGTGCCGACGCCGATGGTGTCGGCGACGCCGCAATGCTCGACGCCGATTTCCTTCATCAGGACGACGACGCGCTCGACCTCGTCGGCGCTCACCTCGCCCTGATACGGGCAGCCGAGCGCCACCGAGATGGCGCCGCGAACCTTGATGCCGTTCGCGTGCGCCGCGGCAACCACGGGGCGAAAGCGCTCGACACTCTCGGCGATCGAGCAGTTGATGTTCTTTTGGCTGAAGGCCTCGCTGGCCGCGGCGAAGACGACGATCTCGTCGGGCCACTCGGCGCGCGGCGCAGACAGGGCGGCGTCGAGCCCCTTCATGTTCGGCACCAGCACCGAGTAGCGAACGCCCGGGCGGCGCGAAATGCCGGCCATGACGGCAGCGTTGTCGCCCATCTGCGGCACCCACTTCGGGCTGACGAAACTGGTGACCTCGATCTCCCTCAGGCCCGCGGCCTGCAGGCGGTGCACGAGCTCGATCTTGACCGCCGCCTCGACCCTCTGCTTCTCGTTCTGCAGGCCGTCGCGCGGGCCGACGTCGACCAGGGTCACCTTGCTCGGCAAAGCAGTCATCGGATCACCTCGCTATGGGCTGCGGGAGGCATCGGCCGACGATATCGCAGCGAGACCGCGTTTGCCGCCCGGCGCAGAAAGCGCCACAGGATCCAGGTCGCCGCGACCATCGTCACCAGGGCGACCGCGAGCGCCACGAAGAACGCCAGCGGATGCGCCCAGGAGAGCCAGAGCGCCAGTGGCACCAGACCGTCGCCGAGCAGCGACAGGGCGATGTTGGAGAACGGCTCGGGCGAGGTGTTGGCGGCGGCGCGGGTCGTCGCCTTGGCGACGTGGCTGGTCGCCGCCAGGGTTCCGCCGAGCAGCGCGGCCGCCGTCGCCCAGCTTGCGTGGTCGCCGCCGAACACCGCGGCGGCGAGGATGGCGCCGGCCGGGATCCGGATCAGCGTGTGCAGGGCATCCCACACCGTGTCGAGGCCGGGGATCTTGTCGACGAAGAACTCGACGAACAGCATGACGCCGCTCGCACCGAGCAGCCAGGGGCTTTCGAGCAGGCGCAACCCGGCCGGCAGGTCGACCAGGCCGAGGGTGCCGGCCAGCCCGGTGCAGAACACCACCGCGTACAGGCGCAGCCCGCTCGCCCAGCCGAGCGCGGCGGCAATGGCGACGAGATGGGTGAGATCGAGGTTCACGGGGCCTGCCCGGAACCCGCCCAGACGACCTCGTCGTCGACCGCGTAGAGCGCGCAGGGCGCGCCGTTTCGCTCGCAGCGGCCGAGGGCGCGGCCGAGCGCCCAGTCGCCGCTCGCCAGGCCCCAGGCGCCGCGCGGCCCGATCGCGAAGGCGCGCGGCGCGCTGGCACCGAGAAAGCGGCGATAGCCGCGTTCGCGCGACGCCGCCGAAACCGGCACCTTGTCCAGGTCGTCGATGGCGGCATAGCCGCTCGGCGCCGGGCGCGGCACCAGGGCGGAGTTCGCGAAGCCGAGACGAGCGAGGAAAGCGTCGGCGATCGGCACCCAGTGGTCCATGTCGATGTTGCTGCCGGCGTGGCCATCGGCACCGACCGCGGCAAGGCTGTGGAACTCGGCCGTGGCACCGCCGGCGACCCAGGCGGCGTGCCACTCCTTCGGCAGCTCCGGGCCCCAGTACTGGTCGTTGCGCCAATACAGCCAGAGCATCGGCACGGCGGCGGAGGCGGCCAGGCCGCGCCACTGTCGGGCGGTCGCCTCCGATCCGCACGGTCGCTGCGGGCGGTTCTCGGGATCGCCGCCCGAGCCTCCGGCGAAGTTGATGCCGGCAATCAGCCCCGGCGGGTTCCTGCCGACCGTCACGACCGCCGCCACGCCACCCACCGACTGGCCCGCCACCAGCCAGCGCGAGCTGTCGACGAAGGGCAGCGTCTTCGCAAGTGCGAGCGCGGCCAGGACATGCTCGAAGGCGGCCGCCGCCATCGGCTCCAGCCGCCGGGCGCTGCACGACCCGCTGGCCTCGGGATCGAAATCGCCGTAGGTCTCTCCATAGCCGACCCGCGTCGGCACCAGCACGGCGAAGCCCTTGCCCACCAGGTAGCGGGCCAGGTCCTCGTAGCGCTGCCGGGCCGGCTGGGCGCGCCGTTCGGTCGGCGCCCGGCCGTGGTTCATGATCGCCAACGGGAACGGCCCGTCGCCGCGCGGGCGAAAGATCGTTACCGGGATCTGCCGTGTCTCCTGGCGCCCGTACAGGTCCTGCACGGTGACCGGGATGCGCCGGACCTCCTCGCGCATGTCGCGGGCGACGACTTCGACGGCCGGCGTCGCGACCGGGCTCGAGGTCGGCGCCTGAGCCTGAGCCTGAGCCTGAGCCTGAGCCTGAGCCTGAGCCTGAGCCTGAG
>JBDTUG010000340.1:0-4440 GCA_040007855.1 Caldimonas sp. | reverse complement strand
CGGCCATGCTGCTGATTCCCGCGATCGACCTGAAGGACGGACGCTGCGTCCGCCTCAAGCAGGGGGACATGAACGAGTCCACTGTCTTCAGCGACAACCCGGCGGCGATGGCCCGGCGCTGGGTCGAAGCCGGGGCGCGCCGCCTCCACCTGGTCGACCTCAACGGCGCGTTCGCCGGCAAGCCGGTCAACGAGAGCGCGGTCAAGGCGATCCTGGCCGAAGTGGGCGACGAGATCCCGGTCCAGCTCGGCGGCGGCATCCGCGACCTCGACACGATCGAGCGCTACCTCGACGACGGCCTCAGCTTCATCATCATCGGCACCGCCGCGGTGAAGAACCCCGGCTTCATGCGCGACGCCTGCAGCGCGTTCGGCGGCCACATCATCGTCGGCCTCGACGCCAGGGACGGCAAGGTCGCCACCGACGGCTGGAGCAAGCTCACCGGCCACGAGGTCGCCGACCTGGCGAAGAAGTTCGAGGACTACGGCGTCGAAGGGATCATCTACACCGACATCGGCCGTGACGGCATGCTCACCGGCGTCAACATCGAGGCGACCGTGAAGCTGGCGCAGCAGCTGACGATGCCGGTGTTCGCCTCGGGCGGCCTCTCGTCGATCCAGGACATCGAGCGGCTCTGCGCGGTCGAGGAGGTGGGCATCGTGGGGGTGATCTGCGGTCGCGCCATCTACAGCGGCGACCTCGACTTCGCCGCCGCCCAGGCCCGCGCCGACCAGCTGGCCCGCGCCTGAGCCCGCTGTCATCCCGAGCGCAAGCGAAGGATCCCGGCCGCCGATGAGATCCTCCGCTTCGTTCGGGATGACACCGGGCACACTCTGTCCATGCTCGCCAAGCGCATCATTCCCTGCCTCGACGTCACCGCCGGACGGGTCGTCAAGGGCGTCAACTTCGTCGCGCTGCGCGATGCCGGCGATCCGGTCGAGATCGCGAGCCGCTACAACGAGCAGGGCGCTGACGAGCTGACCTTCCTCGACATCACGGCCACCAGCGACGGCCGCGACCTGATCCTGCACATCATCGAAGCGGTCGCCTCACGGGTGTTCATCCCGCTCACGGTCGGCGGCGGCGTGCGCAGCGTCGCCGACGTGCGGCGCCTCCTCAACGCCGGCGCCGACAAAGTGAGCTTCAACTCGGCGGCGGTCGCCGACCCCCGGGTGATCGCCGATGCGTCGGCGAAGTACGGTGCCCAGTGCATCGTGGTCGCGATCGACGCCAAGCGGCGGACGGGCGAGGCGCCCGGCTGGGACGTCTACACCCATGGGGGCCGGCGCAACACGGGTCTCGACGCGGTCGAGTGGGCAAAGCGGATGGCAAGTGCCGGCGCCGGCGAGATCCTGCTCACGAGCATGGACCGGGACGGCACGAAGATCGGCTTCGACCTCGAGCTGACCCGCGCGGTGGCCGACGCTGTCGCCGTCCCGGTGATCGCTTCCGGGGGCGTCGGCTCGCTGCAGCACCTCTCGGACGGAATCCGGATCGGCGGCGCCGATGCCGTCCTCGCTGCCAGCATCTTCCACTACGCCGAGTTCTCGGTGCAGGACGCCAAGGCGCAGCTCGCGCGCGACGGCATCCCGGTGCGATGGTGAGCGGGAAGGCCCGCTCGCATGCCGGCCCGCCGCGCGAGGTGCGCATCATCGGCGGCGCCTGGAAGCGCAGCAAGCTGCCGGTCGCCGACCGGCCCGGCTTGCGGCCCACGCCCGACCGCGTCCGCGAGACGCTCTTCAACTGGCTCGGCCAGTCGCTCGACGGCTGGCGCTGCCTCGACGCCTTTGCCGGCACCGGTGCGCTCGGCTTCGAGGCGGCGTCGCGCGGGGCCGGCGAGGTGGTGCTGCTGGAGCGCGATCCCGCGCTTCTGGCCGGCCTGGCGGCGAGCAAGCTGCGCCTGCATGCCGAGGCGGTGCGGATCGAGCGTGCCGACGCCCTGCAGTGGATGGCCCGCGCCGGCGCCGACGCGTTCGAGCTGGTGTTCCTCGACCCGCCGTTCGACCTGCCCCTGGCCGTGCCGGCGATGGCGGCGGCGAGCCGGATCGTCGCCCCCGGCGGGTTCGTCTACGTCGAGGCGCCGGCGCCGGTCGACGCGGCGGCTGTCGAGGCGGCGGGGCTCGAAGCCTGGCGCGCCGCCCGGGCCGGTGCCGTTCACTACCATCTGTTCAGGCGGACGGCGGCGTCCTGAGGGAACGCGCGGATACACTGCCCGCGAAACGGGCAGGCCCAGGGAGACGGAATTTGACTTCAGTGACCCGACTGACCGCTGTGTATCCCGGTACCTTCGACCCGATGACGCTCGGCCACGAGGACCTGATGCGCCGGGCGGCCCGGCTGTTCGAGCGGCTGATCGTCGCCGTCGCCGAGGGCCATCACAAGCGGACCATGTTCTCGATCGCCGAGCGGCTGCAGATTGCGGTCGAGCTGTCGAGCAAGCATCCGAACGTCGAGGTGATGGCCTTTCGCGGCCTGCTGCGCGACTTCGTCGTCGAGAACGGCGGCAAGGTCGTCGTGCGCGGTCTGCGCGCAGTGAGCGACTTCGAATACGAGTTTCAGATGGCCGGCATGAACCGGCAGCTGATGCCGGAGGTCGAGACCATCTTCCTCACCCCCAGCGACCAGTACCAGTTCGTCTCTGGCACCTTCGTCCGCGAGATTGCCAGTCTTTCCGGTGATGTTTCCAAATTCGTGTCACCCTCGGTGCTCGAGCGCCTGCAGCAGCGGGTGAAACGGGCCGAGCCCTGACGGAACAGAGAAAAGATCCGACGTGTCGCTGGTCATCACCGACGAGTGCATCAACTGCGACGTGTGCGAGCCCGAGTGCCCGAACCAGGCGATCTCGATGGGCGCGACGATCTACGTGATCGACCCGAAGCGATGCACCGAGTGCGTCGGCCACTTCGACGAGCCGCAGTGTGTGCAGGTCTGCCCGGTCGCGTGCATCCCGAAGGATCCGGAGCATGTGGAAGCGAGCGAAACGCTCTGGCTCAAGTACCGGCGCCTGCAGGCCGAGGCGGCCTGAGCGCTACTTCCCGGGCTTCGGAGGGACGACGGCGACGAAGTCGTCGCGTTCGTCGTCGGGCCGGGTCTTGGCGCGCTTTTTCTTCTTCTTGGCCTTTGCGCTCGCCGACGCCTTGGCTTCGGGATCGGGCGCCTTGCGCGGGCCGAGGCTCGCCGCACCCGCGGGCCTGATCGCCGCCTCGGCACGGCGCCTGTCGCGCGCCATCTCGTCGGCCAGGGTGCGCTCGCGCGCCGCCACCTGGGCCGCTTCGTCGCGCCGCGCCGTCGTCGTCGCCGAGTTCTCGGTCTCGACCACCTTGCCCTGGGTGCAGGGCACGCGCGTGTACTCGTTGCCACAGCGGTAGACGGCGGGCTGCGCCGGGCAGGCGCCGGTCGCGAGCAGGAGCACGCCGCCGATCCAGGCCGGCCAGTTCATGACGACGGACCCTCCGCCGGGGCAGCGGGCGCCGGTGGCTTCGGCCGGGGCGGGCGGGCGTTGATCCTCATGGTCGCGCGTTCGACGTCGCCGGCGAGCAGGAGATCGAGGCCGCAAAGCGCCTGCTCGATGCTCTTCCCGATCTCGACCCGTTGCTCTGTCGAGGGCTTCTTCAGCACGTAGTCGATCACCTCGGCCTTCACGCCGGGATGGCCGATGCCGATGCGCAGCCGCCAGTAGTCGGCGCTGCCGAGCTGGGCGTGGATGTCCTTCAGACCGTTGTGACCGGCATGCGAGCCGCCCTGCTTCAGCTTGACCTGGCCGGGCAGGAGGTCGAGCTCGTCGTGGGCGACCAGGATCTCGTGCGGCTCGATCCTGAAGAAGCGGGCCAGCGCCGCGACCGACTTGCCCGAGAGGTTCATGTAGGTCGTCGGCTGGAGCAACCAGACCGACTGGCCCGCGACGCTGGCGCGCGCTGCCTTGCCGAAATAGCCGCGCTCCGGCACGAGCGGCGCACGCAGCCGGGACGCGACCTCTTCGACGAACCAGAAGCCGGCGTTGTGGCGTGTCGCCGCGTACTCCGGGCCGGGGTTTCCGAGGCCTGCAATCAGTCGGATCATGGCACCGATTATCGAGGGCGGACCCAAGAAAAAAAGCCCCGCGCAGGCGGGGCTCGGACTCGTTCCTCGGAGGGCCCTACTTGCGGTTCTGCTTCTCGGTCTTCTTGGGCTTGGCCTTGTCGCCGGGCGCGACCGCGACCACCGGCGCCACCGCTGCCGCCTCTTCTTCCTCGGCCGCCTGGACGTTGGCCGAGACGATCACCGGGTTGGGCTTGCCATGGGTCACGACCTTGATGCCGGTGCCGAGCTGGATGTCGCTGACGTGCAGCGACTGGCCCTTGGTCAGCTCGCCGAGATCGACCGTGATGAACTCCGGCAGCTGCGAGGCCAGGCACTGGATGTTCAGCTCGTTGACGACGTGGTTGACGACGCAGCCGTCGG
>JBDTUG010000339.1:0-4461 GCA_040007855.1 Caldimonas sp. | reverse complement strand
AGCACGTCACCAATGTCTTCTACGTCGACCGCTGGCTCACCGTCACGCAGGACGGCAGCGCCGACTGGAAGCAGTTGGCACGAAAGATCGCAGTTCCGCTGCGCGCCGCGGGGGCGGCAAGCGATCAATCGGCCGCTGCGGTCGTCGCGGCGAAGGCGTCGTTCGCCCACCTGAGCGAGCGCGACCAGGACCGGCTCGACGAGATCAATCTGCTGCTCGACCAGCAGATCAGGCCCTACCTGCAGAGCGACGGCGGGGACCTGCACGTCCTTAGCCTGGAAGGCGACCGCCTCGTCGTGCACTACCAGGGCGCGTGCGGCACCTGCCCGAGCTCGATCTCGGGGACGCTTCGCGGGATCGAGAATCTGCTACGAACGATCGAGCCGCAGATCGAAGTCGTCGCCGGGTAGAGGCAGTCTCGCCGGCATCGGAGAATCGTCGTCTGCCTAAGCGCAGCGTCCGGACCGCCACGCCTGTCCGAAGCCGCGACGCTGGCTCCATGCACATCAGCAGGGAATGGAAATCATGCTGCGCAGTGCGAAAGACCTCGAAGGCTTCGCCGTCGGTGCCACCGACGGCGTCATCGGCCACGTCAAGGATCTCAATTTTGACGACGAGGCGTGGGTCGTTCGCTATCTCGTCGTCGATGCCGGCGGCTGGCTTTCGAGCCGCAAGGTGCTGATCTCGCCGATCGCGATCGGCGCCGCTTCGCCTGCGCTGCGAGAACGAGCTGGGTTTCAAGATGGTCAAGTGGATCATGGCGATCGAGTTCGTGCATGACTTTGCCGATCTCGGCGCTCGCCAGAGCGACTACAACGAAGATCACGAGTTCTATGGCTATCGCATGCCGATCTAACCGCGACCATGACGACCGAGAGAAATCGACCTGACCCGAAGATGGCTTCCCTGGCCGGCATCGACCATAGCTGAATATCGCGCTGCGTTTCGCTGTCTGACTTCATCGTTGCCTCCCGTGGAGTTGGGAAGATCCCGGTCTGACGCCATCGACATGCTTCGATCCAGCCGTACCCACGCGCTCGGCCGCCAGCCCGGCGATCGCCGCGGCGACGGCCATGTCGGAGCCGGCGCCGAAAATCTGTTCGCGCAGCACGCCGCTTCGGTCGATCAGGATCAAGGTCGGCGTTCCCTGCATCGCGTAGGCTCGCATCGTCAGCGGCATGCCGCGGCGTCCGTCGGGCGCATCGACAGCGACCGGAAACGTCAATCGGTTCTCGTCGATGAAGACCTGCAGCGCCGCCGGCGTCATCACGTCGTGATGCTCGAACACGGTGTGCAGGCCGAGCACCGTCACGTCGCTGCCGCTGAAATGCTCGGCCAGCCGCTGCGCCTGCGGAATGCCGTGGTGCACGCAGCCTGGGCAAAGCATCTGGAACGCTTCGATCACGATGACCTTGCCGCGCAGGGTGGCCAATGTCGGGGCGCCGTCAGTGTTGAGCCACTGGCTCACCTGGAGCCCGGGGGCGGCGCGAGGAGACGTGCTCATCGAGGGCTTCGATGCGATGCCGATGACTCCCGACCTTCACGTCTATTTCGTGTCGCTCTTGGGACGCGGCAGGCGAGGTGCTTCAGGCCGCGGGTTGAGGGTGCTTGCTCACGAAATGGTTCATCGTGTCGTGCTGTCCCAGCATATTGCGTGCCGCCACCTGGCCCTGACGCTCGGCCACCACCCAGTGCAGGACGCGAATCGGCTCGCCGCCGAGCCGGTCCGGCCAGCGCGCGATGTCGCCAGCCGCGTGAATGCCGGCAACACTTGTCGCCATGTGATGGGCGACCATCTGCCGCGCGAAACGCTCGCGGGTTGAACCCGAAGCACGAGATCCTGGGTGATGACAGCTGAAGCCAACCGGGGTTCCACTGTGGGCAAACCACGGGTCCGCGTGTTGTTCGAGGACGATCCGAATCCGATCATCGACCGGAATTGCCAACCGAGCTCGACTTCGATACCCGCGGAATCGATGACGGTCCGCACCGCTTGATCGTTCGCGCCCAGGATCAGACGGGACGCGAAGGCGTCGAGGAAATTCGCTTCCGGGTGCACAACGGACCCGGGATCATCGTCTCGGGCCTCGATCCGCACACGACACGACACGACGCGGCAGCGTGCGGTTCAGGGTTGGGTCTGGGTGCTGTCCCTTTTCGTCGTTGCCTGGGCGGTCTGGTACGCCGCGCGCATGTGGGACGTGCCCGCGGAATTCGCGGAGACACCCACTTTCGCAGCCAGCCGGGCGTGCCGGCCAAGTAGCGACGCATCAGAGCGACTTCAGATATTCGACAGGTCAGCCGGTTGTCGTGGGCTCAGGCCAGATGCCCCGCGTGCGTTGTAGGTGGTGACGGATTTGTCGACGCGCTGCCGTCGCTCCCCGGCGCACAACTGGCCGACCCGGGGCCCGAGTGGACGCGATGTCGCAGGCTCTGCCGGGACAAGACGCTCAGCGGCAACGAACTTCCACACGCCTGGCGGGCCGCGGCGCGTGCCTCAGATTCCCATGTTGCTCAGCTGCTCCATGACTTCGTTCATCACGGCGGCCAGTCGGGGATGGGAGACCTCGAAGTTGACGATCGAAGTCTTCAGCCGTTCGCCGAGGGTCTCGTCGGCAACTGCGCCCTGCGGATTCTCGAGCGTCTGCCCGATGTCTAGGATCAGCTTCTCGAGCCGCAGGCGCGCCTCCTGATCGCCGATGTCCAGGGCCTGGATCTCGGAACGAAGCTTGCTCAGCGACTCTTCAAGATGTTTCATGTCGGTCATGTTGCACCATCTTGCGGACGGCGCATAGCGCACACGGGTCGTCGCCCTGGTGGGACTGGTCGGTCTGGTCGGCCCCGGCCGGATGCAGGCCAGTGCCGCGTGGTCGCTTGCAGGCCGGGCCTCAGGCCGTGCGCTGCCGCTGCAGCCCCAGCGATTCGATCATCGCTTTCTGCATCTCGAACTTCTGCGCCTTGCCGGTCGCCGTGAGCGGGAACTGCTCGACGATGCGCACGTAGCGCGGCACCTTGTAGTGGGCGATCCGGTCCTTGCAGAAGTCGCGGATCTCCTGCTCCTGGATCGCGTGGCCGCGGCGTGGCACGATCCACACGCACACTTCCTCGCCAAACTTCGGGTCCGGAACGCCGAACGCCTGCACGTCCTGCACGCCGGGATGGCTCAGCAGGAACTCCTCGATCTCGCGCGGGTAGACGTTCTCGCCGCCGCGGATGAGCATGTCCTTGACCCGGCCGACGATGTTGGCAAAGCCCTCCGCGTCGAGCGTTGCCAGGTCGCCGGTGTGCATCCAGCCGGCCTCGTCGATCGCCTCGCGGCTGCGCGCCTCGTCCTTCCAGTAGCCGCGCATCACCGCGTAGCCGCGGGTGCACAGCTCCCCCTGCGTGCCGACCGGCACGATCCGGCCAGCCGCATCGACGATCTTCACCTCGAGGTGCGGCTGGATCCGGCCGACCGTCGAGACGCGCCGCTCGAGCGGGTCTTCGAGGCTCGACTGGAACGAGATCGGCGAGGTCTCGGTCATGCCGTAGGCGATCGTCACCTGTTGCATGTGCATCCGGTCGACGACCCTGCGCATGAGCTCGATCGGGCAGGGCGCGCCGGCCATGACGCCGGTGCGCAGCGACGACAGGTCGTGCTGCGCGAAGCCGGGCTCGTCGAGCATGGCGCTGAACATCGTCGGCACGCCGTGCAGGGCAGTGCAACGGTGCCGCGCCACCGACCGGAGCGTCGCCGCCGCGTCGAAGCCCTCGCCCGGAAACACCATGGTCGCGCCCGAGGCGGTGGCGCAGAGAACGCCCAGCACCATGCCGAAGCAGTGGTAGAGCGGCACCGGGATGCACAGCTTGTCGGCCGGTCCGAGCGCCATCGCCTTGGCGCAGTAGCGGGCGTTGTTGACGATGTTGAAGTGCGAGAGGGTCGCTCCTTTCGGCGCCCCGGTCGTGCCGCTGGTGAACTGGATGTTGATCGGGTCGTCCGGGTCGAGGGCGGCGCGCAGCGCGCCGAGCCGGCTGCGCTGGGCCGGGCCGCCCAGCGCCAGAACCTGCGCATACGAGAGGCAGCGCGGCGGCACCGGCTCGTCGCCGAGCAGCAGCACGTGTTTCAGGTCCGGCAGGCGCACGCTGTCGAGCACTTCGCTGGCTCCCTTGAAGTGGACCTCGGGGGCGATCTCGCCGAGCATGCCGAGGTAGTCGCTGCTCCGGTAGCGGCGCGCCATCACCAGGGCCCGGCAGCCGACCTTGTTGAGCGCGTACTCGAGCTCGGTGCGGCGATAGGCCGGGTTGATGTTGACCAGCACCAGGCCGACCCGCGCAGTCGCGAACTGGGTGATCAGCCATTCGTGCCGGTTCGGCGCCCAGATGCCGACCCGGTTGCCGCGCCTGAGGCCGAGCGCCAGGAGGCCGGCGGCCAGCGTGTCGGCCTGGCGCTGGAGGTCGTACCACGAAAGGCGCAGACCCTCG
>JBDTUG010000338.1:0-4461 GCA_040007855.1 Caldimonas sp. | reverse complement strand
GGCGCAGCAGCATCAGGCCGCCGTCGCTGCTCAGCTCTCCGCCGCTGAAGTCGGCCTCGATGACCCGGCGTCCCAGGCGCCCGAAGTCAATCTTGCCTTGCGTACACTTTGGCATCGGCAGTCCTCGGTTGTCGTTGGCCTCAACTACCTATGACAACGCGCTCACGCACGAGGCTGCCGACCCTCTACTGATGAAATATCCGGGCTAGGGCTACCATCCTCGCCTTCCTTCCGGCGAGCGCCGTGGCCGCCCTGCACATCACCGACATCGAATCGGCCATCAACTGGTGGCGCGACAAGAAGCCCTCGCCTGACGGCATCACCGCCTGCGCCGAGGTGCTCGCACTGGCCGAGGTCTATGCGCTGATGGTGTACTACCACGAAGCCGAGTGCGACGAGGCGTCGATGCCTGCGGCGGCGGCAGCCGCCTGGCTGGCCTGGTACGCCAACACCCCCGACGCGCCCTGCATCGCGATCTGCTCGACCAGCCAGGGCGACGCCGTCTGCAAGGGCTGCGGCCGCAGCTTCGAGGAAGTGCAGCGCTGGACGTCGATGTCCCCCGCGGCAAAGCGCGCCACCTGGCGGCGCATCACCCAGGACGGCACGGCCTGGCGCTTCAACCGCTACGCCGAGCGCGCCCGCCCCGGCGCCACCCTGCGTGCCGACGAGGCGGTGGGCGCCTCGTCTTCATGACGCGGCCCGGGCTGAAGGCGAGCGCCCTCCGACTGTTCCCGCTGGCCTGGCCGGTCTTCATCGGCCAGATCGCCGTGCTGGCGTTCAGCACGGTCGACACGGTCATGGTCGCCCGCGCCTCGGCACTCGACCTCGCCGCCCTGGCGATCGGCGGCTCCACCTACATCTCGATCTTCGTCGGCCTGATGGGCGTGATCCAGGCGCTCGGGCCAATCGCCGGCCAGCTGTTCGGCGCGGGCAAGCTGCGCGCGAGCGGCCACGAGGCCGAACAGGCGGTCTGGCTGGCGCTCCTGCTCTCCGTCCTGGGCTGTGCGCTGCTGCTCTGGCCCGAGCCCTTTCTGGCCCTGGCCCGGGCCGAGCCGGCGGTGGCGGCCAAGGTGCGCGGCTACCTGCAAGGCCTGGCCTTCGCCCTGCCCGCCGCGCTCGTCTTCATGGCCTTCCGCAGCTTCAACGTGGCCGTGTCGCGCCCCAAGGCGGTGATGGTGCTGCAGCTCGCCGGCCTCGCCCTCAAGGTGCCGCTCAATGCGGCGCTGGTGTTCGGCTTCGCACTGGCCACCCCGTTCGGCGAATGGCGCGTGCCCGCCCTGGGCGCTCCCGGCTGCGGCATCGCCACCGCGATCGTCATGTGGTGCCAGCTGCTGGCTGCGGTCGTGCTGCTGCGCCGCGACCGGTTCTACGCGCCGTTCGGCCTCGGCCATCGCCTGAGCCGGCCGAACCGGGCCAGCCTCGCCGCGCTGGTCAGGCTGGGCATCCCGATGGGCCTGGCCATCCTGATCGAGGTGACCGGATTCACCTTCATGGCCTTCTTCATCTCGCGGATCGGCGCAACGCCAGTGGCCGGGCACCAGATCGCGGTCAACATGATCTCGCTGATGTTCATGCTGCCGCTCTCGATCGCCAACGCCTCCGCCGTGCTGGTGGCGCAGCGGATCGGCGCCGGCGACCCGGCCGACGCCAACCGGATCGGCTGGGCCGGCCTGGAGATCGGCGTGCTGATCGCCGCCGTGTTGGGCAGCACGGTCTACCTGCTGCGCGAGAGCCTGGTCGGCCTGTACACGAGCAATCCGGTCATCGTCGCCGCGGCGCTGCCGCTGCTCGCCTGGGTGGTGCTGTTCCACATCGCCGACGCAGCGCAGACGATCGCCGCTTTCGTCCTGCGCGCGCACCGGATCGCGACCGTGCCGCTGATCGTCTACGTGGTCGCGATATGGGTCATCGGCCTGGGCGGCGGCTACCTCTGCGCGTTCGTCGTCACCGATGTCGGACCACCCTGGTTGCGCGGCGCACAGGGCTTCTGGTCGATGGCCACCCTCGGCATCGCCCTGGCCGCGCTCAGCCTCTCGGGCTACCTCGGCTGGACGCTGCGCCGCGAGCGGCGCGACGCGCTGCGCCGCTCGGCGCCTGCTTCCTGAACAGATTCGCCGGTCCGGCCCCGGCCGCCTGCGAAGCCAAGCCGACGGGCGGGCTCGCCGGCCCGCCGCGGCCCCGCGCTCGCGCCGGCAACAGGCCCGGCGCCTCAGGCCGGTCGCCCGGCCAGGCACTCAGGCCGACGGTGCCGGCAGCTCGATCGTGAAGCAGGTGCCGCCGCCGTCGCGCGCTTCGCAGCGCACGCTGCCGCCGTGCCGCTCGGCGATCTGCTTGACGAGCGACAGCCCGAGGCCGACGCCGCCGGCCTGCTCGGCATGGCCGGGCAGGCGGAAGAAGGGCTCGAAGATGCGTTCGCGCATCGCCGCCGGCACGCCGGCGCCGCGGTCGCAGACCTGGATCACGACCTCCGGGCAAGCGCCGCCCGCCGCCCGCAGCAGGACCGTCACCGCACCGCCGCCGTAGCGGCGGGCGTTCTCGAGCAGGTTGCGCAAGGCCCGGCGCAGCAGCCGCTCGTCGGCGGCGAGGAACAGCTCGGCCGGCGCCTCGACGTCGGCGTCGACGCGGGCGGCTTCCTCGGCGGCGACGGCGAGCAGGTCGACCCGGTCGCGGTGCAGCGGCTCCTGCGCGCCGTCGAGCCGGCTCGCGAGCAGCACTTCCTCGACCAGCGCATCGAGCTCGCCGACGTTGCGGTCGATCTCGCGCTTGAGCTTGTCGCGCTGCGGCGGGCTCGCGTCGTCGAGCAGCGAGACCGCCATCTTCATCCGCGCCAGCGGCGAGCGCAGCTCATGGCTGGCGTTGGCGAGCAGCGAGCGATGCGCCTGGACGAGCGCCTCGACCCGCGCCGCGGCGACGTTGAAACTCGACGCCACCGCCGCCACCTCGTCGCTGCCCGAGACGGTGACGCGGTGGCTCAGCTGGCCGGCGCCGAACTGCTCGACGCCCTGCTTCAGCGCCTCGAGCCGGCGGGTCAGCCGGCGCACGACCGGGAAAGCGCCGGCAGCGACGGCGATGAAGAGGGCGAGCAGGACCAGAGCCAGACCGATGCCGCGCGGCAGGCCGGGCAGCAGCATCGGCCAGCCGCCGGGTCCCGCGCGCGCGTCGCGGTCGCCGCCCGGCCGCGGCCCCGCGCCCTGGCGCCCCGACCCCGGACGCATCGTCCAGAGGGTCCGGCCGTCGTCGAGCTTGACCGCGAACGGCGGCCGCCCCGGCATTTCCGTCAGGCGGCGGGTGAACGACTCGGAGGCGACGATCCGGGTGCCCGACGCGTCGTCGAGCGCGAGCGGGATGCGCAGCCGCTGCGACCACTCGCGCAGGGCGGCGGCCTGGGTGTCGGCGGGCGCGTCGGCGCCCGGCAGGGAACGCTGGATCAGGTCGGCCCAGGCGCCGAGCCGGTCGTTGAGGACCGATTCGTTGCGCACCCGCTCCTGGTCGAGATGCTGTTCGAGCACCAGGCCGGAGGCGAAGGCGAACAGCAGGAGCACCACCACCACAGTCGCGTAGATGCGCAGGTAGAGGCTCTTCATCCCCTTCATGCAGCCGCGTCGTCGGCGTCCTGCTTCCTCGCGAACACGTAGCCAGCGCCGCGCACCGTGAGGACCCGGCGCGGCGCTTTCGGATCGTCTTCGATGACCGCGCGGATGCGCGAGATGTGAACGTCGATCGATCGGTCGAAGGCCTCGAGGGGGTGGCCCTTCAGCGAGTCCATGATCTGGTCGCGGGTGAGAACGCGGCCCGGGCTCTGCGCCAGCACGACCAGCAGATCGAACTGGTGGCCGGTCAGGTCGCAGGCCTTGCCGTCGAGACGGGCGACGCGCGCGCCCAGGTCGATCTCGAGGCGGCCGAAGCGCAGCACGTCGTCGTCGGCCGGCTGCGCCGTGGCGCGGCGCAGCAGCGCCTTGACCCGGGCCAGCAGCTCGCGCGGCTCGAACGGCTTGGACAGGTAGTCGTCTGCACCGAGCTCGAGGCCGACGATGCGGTCCATCGGCTCGCCGCGCGCCGTGAGCATGAGCAGCGGCAGCTGGCGGGTGCGGCTTTCGCTTCGCAGCTCGCGGCACAGGTCGAGGCCGTCGCCGTCGGGCAGCATCAGGTCGAGCACCACCGCGTCGTAGTGACCGCCGGCGAGTCGCTGCCGGCCGGCCGCGAGCGAGCCCGCGGTCTCGACCTCGAAGCCCGACTGGCCGAGGTAGTCGGCCACCATCGACGCGAGACGGGCGTCGTCGTCGATGATGAGAAGGCGGGATGGCATGGGGTCGGGGCTGTCACCGTCAACGCGGCGAAGGATCCGCTTGCGCAAGATCCTTCGCTTCGTCCGGGGACGAGATCGCGGGCGGTGCCCGCAGGGCCTCGATTATCGGCGCGGGCCGTCCCGCTCCATCCGCTTCATGCGCTCTTCCATGCGCG
>JBDTUG010000337.1:0-4500 GCA_040007855.1 Caldimonas sp. | reverse complement strand
GCAAGCGCCTGGGCATCGACGAGGTGCACGGCGAGGTCAAGCCGGCCGACAAGCTCAAGCTCGTCGAGAAGCTCCAGGCCGAGGGTCGCATTGTCGCGATGGCGGGCGATGGCATCAACGACGCGCCGGCGCTGGCCAAAGCCGATGTCGGCATCGCGATGGGCACCGGCACCGACGTGGCGATGAACAGCGCTCAGCTCACGCTCGTCAAGGGCGACCTGCGCGGCATCGCGACGGCGCGTGCTCTGTCGGTCGCCACCGTGGGCAACATGAAGCAGAACCTCGCCTTCGCCTTTCTCTACAACGCGCTCGGCATTCCCCTGGCCGCCGGCGTGCTCTATCCGCTCACCGGCTGGCTGCTGTCGCCGCTGATCGCCGCGCTGGCGATGAGCTTGAGCTCGGCCTCGGTCATCAGCAACGCCCTCCGCTTGCGCGGCAAGGACCTGCGAGCCGGTTGATCGGGAGCGGGCATGAGACTGTCGATTTCACTGACCGAGTGGCTCGTTGCTGCCGTCGTCATCGGCGGCATCGGCATTGCCGCATGGCAGTTCGTCGACGCCGGCGCAGCCGGCAGCGCGCAGCGGACGGACGTCGGGATTCCCAGGACGTCGCAACGCAAGCTGGTGAGAAGGCGCCGAACCGTGCTTCCGAGCATGAAGTCCGCAAGCGACGTTGCCTTGCGCTTCATCTTTCCGACTATCCATTGCATGGAACAAGGTCAACTCTGCCTGCGGCCACAAGCACGCGGCCGCGCTCACGGCGGCGACCGATTGGTACGTTCCATCGACCGGAATCAGGGCACGCGCGTAACGGACTTGGTGCGCTCCATTCACCACCAGAATCGGTATGCCGCACTTGCCGATGAGGCGCTCCGGGGTCGTCATGTGGAACGCCGCCGCCAGACCGCTCATGGTTGTTCCGCCGATGAACAGGACGTCGGCGTCCCTGCAGGCGCGCACGATCGAAGACACCTTCTCGCCAACCTCGATGCGCAAGTCGACCGGCAGTCGATCCTTCGCAGCGATCTCGCCGGCATATCGGGCCAGTTCCTTCCTGGCGTTGGTCACCCGCGCCCGAAGCACCGTCTGCTGGGTGGGCAGATGTCGGACGCTGCGACGCTTCACGGGCTCGACGACATGAAGCAGGGTGATGATCGAGCTGCGGTCGGCGGCGAGACGAGCCGCCTTTCGCACCGCGTCGATGGACCGCTCGGAAAACGAGACGGCAACGAGAATTCTGTCGATTGTCATTTTGGTATTCCTCCTTGGGAAGCGCCGCAAGCGAAGGTCATCGCACGCCGACGCCTTCGCCGCGGACTCCGGGAATTCGCGGCGCTTCTGTTCGTCGACGGCCGCACGTGGCCGCGCCGAAGGTGTTGCTGTCGAGAGTCGACGGCCGACTTATGTCGTGTAGTCGCCGCTGGCTTCGGGCTGGAACAAAATCGCGTCCACCTCGGCCATTCCCTCGCTGCCGTCCGGGCATTCCCAGCGCACGATCGCGCCGACCGTCTGACCCAACAGACTCAGGCCGATCGGCGACAGGACAGACACGAGGCCGAACTGGGGCTCGGCATCTTGCGGATAGCACAAAGTCAGCTTGCGCCTGACTCCATCGTCAACGATGCGCAGAAGTACCTGCGAGTACATCGTCACGATGTTCGAGGCGACCCTGCGCGACGGCACGACCCGTGCGTCGTCCAGCAAAGCGTCAATGCCCAGCGATTTGGGCAAGCGAGTCCTCGAATCTCGACCGGAGAGCGTCGCCAGCCGTCCATGGTCCAACTCCGTGAGAACACGCTCACGCCCCAGAACGTTCATTTGCAATCCTTGCATGTGTGCGATGACCCGATGGGCGGGTGTCGCCTGTCGCGCGGGCTTGGTGCCCGACGACCTCAATGCGCTGGAATGGAGGAGATCGTCGGGCTCAGGGATGTGCGGCGAGCGCAGGACAGGGCAGTCCTGTCGGTGCAGGCGATTCCCACAGCCACGAGCAATGGCAGCCATCGGCGCGCGCTCGGAGCGGACTGTCGACGTTGCGAACTCAGGGCGGCAATCCGTCTCAACATGGATCGATTTTATGCGAGGTCATCAGGGCGACGGCAATATCGGCAACGCGCGCAAGGTGATTGCACGTCGCTCTCTGCATTCACCTGCAGATCCTGCCCGCGCCCACCAGCTCGACATGCAGGCCGACCATCTTCTCGGCAGTCGAAGATGCGCTCGCCGTATTCACATCAGATCATCGATTCGCCGTCGGACACCCTCATCCGGCCGTCCGACACGCCGCGTACGCCCGGAGTGTTCTCGGCCACGACACGCGCTGCTTGGCGATCGTCATCGCTCTCATACCGACCAACGTATTTCACGACTCCGTTGCTGACGAAAACCGCACATGCCTGCGGCTGCCACCAGGGCTGCTCCCTCAGTCGAGCGAGCACTCGGACCCGGATGGTCTCGTCGTTGGTGTCCGGCACCGGGGGAGGAGCCGCCTTCCTGATGGCAAGCGTTTTCACGAGGTCGGCCCGCGTGATGACGCCTACCAGCTTCTCGCCGCGAAGCACAGGAACGCGCCGGATATGGCGCGCATTGAAGATCGAGGCCACCGCGGCAATGGGCGTGTCCTCCGACACGGAAACCACTTCCGGATTCATGACGTCTCGTGCGTGCTCTCCATGGGTCTTCACGTAAGCGGCGGACCGGCTGCCGGCGCCCACGAAGCGCCACCACCAGTTCTTCGGGGCGAACGAATCTTGCGTCCCGATCTCGTGACGGTGCAGCAGCTCGCCTTCCCCGACCGATCCCACCAGCTTTCCGGCATCGACAACGAAGACGCCGCTGATGCGCCGGTCGAGCAGGTCACTGATGATCGACGCGATGTGAGCGTCCGGACCCACGGAGATAACTGGCGTCGTCATCAAGTCGCTGGCTTTCATCGCGATGTTTCCTTCAACTCGTCATGCGTTTGCGTCCGGACGCGCAATGTTCGATCATTCCGAGGAGCGTGTAAAACGACATCGAATGACACTTCAATGCATCAATGATGATTTGTGATCGAAGATCAAGGCCCACCCTGCACGGCACTTTTCAACGCCGCGTCGGTGGATAGCTGAGTTCCAGACCCGACACTTGGGCGAACGGCGTCAAATGATGGGCCTGCAGTCGCTTTGGGCTGACGATCTCGCAGCAGACGATGCCGCGAACCAGGAGGGCGTCCGCGATGAGCGAGCGATGGCATCGCCAAGGGACCGCCTCGGCGCACATGAGCGCGACCCGGTCACGTCGCGCCAACTCGATCAGACCCGTGAGGTCGGCCGAAAAGTCGGCCGTCTGCATGTAGTCGGCATAGCCTCGAAACGAAAGGTTGCGCCAGCCGGTGTTCGGCGAGTCAGGGAGGGCGCGCCGAAAGCCACCCAGCCCGGGCGCATGCGCATAGCCGATCCCTGCTTTCGCCAGGGATGCCGGCAACGATTCGCCGTTGAACTGCGGGTTGTGACGCGAGCGCGGTACGGTGCGCACATCCAACAGCTGCGTCACGCGGTGCGCTACGAGCATTCCCACAAACACCTCGATCGGCCTGGTGGAATGGCCTAGCGCAAGGACTTGGCAGGCGGCTGCACTCTGACCAGCCGGTTGCCCGCTGGAAGGCTTTTCAGTGGGCGGCTCCAGATCGGCCGCATCCGTGCCTCGACGCGAGGACATCTCAAGTGCCGAGGAGCTCCCGCACGCTTCGGCGGAGCACGGGCAAAAGGTCGCCATCGAACCACGGATTGGCGATGAACCAGGCGATGTTGCGTGGCGAAGGGTGAGGAAGCGGAATGACGCGCGGCGCATGCACGCGCCAAGCCTGCATCGTCGCGGTCAACGACGCGCTGCCCGCGGAGCCCAGGAAGTGCGCCTGGGCGTAGCGGCCGACAAGAAGCGTGAGCTCGATCGACGGCATGAGCTTCAGCAAGCGATCGAGCCAAAGCGGCGCGCATTCGCGCCTTGGCGGTCGATCGCCGCTCGCGGCGCGACCGGGGTAGCAATAGCTCATCGGCAGGATCGCAATGCGGGATTCGTCGTAGAACGTCATCGCATCGATGTCCATCCAGTCGCGCAGACGTTCGCCGCTACGATCGTCCCACGGCACCCCGGTGGCGTGTACCCGCGCACTGGGAGCCTGGCCGACGATGAGAATCCGAGCGGCGGCACCCGCCTGCAGCACAGGGCGCGGGCCGAGCGGCAGATGCGCCTCGCACGCGCGGCAAGCGCGTACCTCTGCCAGCAAGCTGTCGAGTCCTCGGTCGGTCTCGGCCTGGCGGATCACGGCGCCCGCGATACCGGATTTCAAGGCGGGCTCGGCCTCGCGGGCTTCAAAGACGCAGAACCTTGCCGAGGCTTTCTCATGGCTTCTCCAGGTCGATCCCGCGTCGTTCACGCATCGCGCCGCCGATTCGGTCGAGTTCGACGTCACTCAGCAGTCGTGCCGCCATCGGCAGGAGCTCGCGTTCCTCGCGTCCGA
>JBDTUG010000336.1:0-4547 GCA_040007855.1 Caldimonas sp. | reverse complement strand
CCTACGCCGACATCGAGGAGATGATCGTCTTCCTCCGGCTCGCGCCGGGAAGCGCGATCTCCGAGGCCGAGCTCTCGGCCCACCTCGGCATCGGCCGCACGCCGATTCGCGAGGCCCTGCAGCGCCTGGCGCGCGAGCGCCTGGTGATGATCCTGCCGCGGCGCGGAATCATCGTTTCGCCGATCGACGTGGCCGCGCAGTTGCGTCTGCTCGAGGTGCGGCGCGAGCTCGAGCGGCTGATCGCGCGCAGCGCCGCGCGCCGGGCCACCGAGGCCGAGCGCGCCCGCTTCCGGTTGCTCGCCGCCGGCTTCGAGAAGGCGGCCAGGGCGGGCGACGATGTCGCCTTCATGCGCATCGACCGCGACTTCAACGTGCTCTGCTCGGCGGCCTCGCACAACGAGTTCGCGGCCAACGCGATGAGCCTGATGCATTCGCTCTCGCGCCGCTTCTGGTACGTGCATTTCCAGCAGGCGGCGAACATGCCGCAAACCGCCAAGCTGCATGCCGACATCGCCCGCGCCATCGCCGCGCATGACGAGCAGCATGCCGGCGACGCGAGCGATCGCCTGCTCGACGCGATCGAGTCGTTCACCCGCGCCACCGTGATCCCGGCATGACCCCCGCCCGGCCGCCCGAAGGGTCTCATTGCGCGCCGGATCACCCGCGACCTGATCGACGGCGGCAGCTCCGCCCGCCTCCACGACGACGCCATTCCCTGTCCGGAAGCGAGCGCGCTGTTCGACGCCCAGGCGCCGCAGCGGCCATGACATGAAGTTTCGCGCCGCGGTCCTCAATCGCGTGGGCGAGCCGCTGACGCTCGACACGCTCGACATGGCGCCGCTCGAGCCCGGCGACGTCTTGGTGAAGATCCGTGCCAGCGGCCTGTGCCACACCGACCTCGAGGTGATCCAGGGCTCGCTCGCGTATCCCTTGCCGATCGTCCTCGGCCATGAGGGCGCGGGCGTCGTCGAGGCGGTGGGCGCCGCGGTCACGTCGGTCCGGCCCGGCGACCACGTCATCTGCTCGTGGAACCCTCATTGCGGCCACTGCTTCTATTGCGAGCGCGCGGCGCCCATCCTCTGCGAGCCGTTCACCCTTCACCAGCCGAACGGGCGGCTCCTCGACGGCACGACGCGCATGAGCCGAGACGGCGAGCGCGTGCACCACTACTCGGTCACCTCGACGCATGCCGAGTACACGGTCGTGCCCGAGTCGGGCGCGATCGCCATTCCCGCGGAAATGCCTTTCGACCGCGCCTGCATCGTCGGCTGCGGCGTCATGACCGGCGTCGGTGCGGTGGTGCGCAAGGCCAAGGTCGAGCCGGGCGCGAGCGTGCTCGTGATCGGCTGCGGCGCGGTCGGCCTCAATGCGCTCCAGGGCGCGCGCCTCGCCGGCGCGGCAACGATCATCGCCGCCGACGTCGGCGCGGCGAAGCTCGAGCGGGCACGTGGCTTCGGCGCGACGCACACCGTCGACGCCGGCGCCGGCGACGCCGTCGAGCAGATCCGGGCGCTGACCGCGGGCCGCGGCGCCGACCACGTGTTCGAGGCGGCGGGGCATGCCGCGGCGTTTCGCCTCTCGGTGGAATCCGTGCGGCCCGCGGGCCAGGTCGTCTGGCTCGGCAAGATCAACGTCAACCGGGACGTCTCGTTCCGCTGGGGCTCGCTGATGGGCGAAAAGCGCATCGTCCGCTCGAGCTACGGCGACGCCCTGCCGAAGCGCGACTTCCCCTGGCTCTGTTCGCTGTATCTCGACGGCAAGCTCGAGCTCGACGCGCTGATCACACGACGCATCGCCCTCGACGAGATCAACGACGGCTTCGCCGCACTCGCGCGCGGCGAAGGCATCCGCACCGTCATCGAGCTGCCGTGAAGCACCCGCCGCTGGCCGCCGACCACGTCGACGCGCCGCACCGCGAGTTCGCGCTCGGCGACCTGTGCCTCGAATCGGGCGCGACGATCGTCGACTGCCGCCAGTCGTACGCCACCCACGGCATGCTGAACGCCGAGCGCTCGAACGCCGTGCTGATCTGCGCCTCGCTCTCGGGCACGCACCATCGGCTCGACTTCCTGATCGGCGCCGGCAAGGCACTCGACCCGACGCGCTGGTACGTGATCGCGACCGACCCGATCGGCAACGGCCTCTCGACCTCGCCCTCGAACAGCGCGGCGCAGCCCGGCATGCGCTTTCCCCGCTTCGCGCTGCGCGACATGGTCGAGGCGCAGCATCGGCTGTTGACGACGGAGCTCGGCATCGCCCGGCTGCACGCTGTCGTCGGTGCGTCGATGGGCGGGATGCAGGCGCTGCAATGGGCGGTGAGCCACCCGACGTTCATGGAGCGCATCGTCGCGATGACGCCGATGGCGAAGACCTCGCCCTGGGCCGTGCTCGTGACCGAGGCCGCGCGCTCGTGCCTGATGGCCGACCCGGCGTGGACCGGCGACGGCTTCAGCGCCGAGCCCGAGCGCGGCCGGCGCGCCTTCGTCGCCGTGATGAACGCGTTGGCGACGAAGACGCCGGAAGCGCTCGCACCCTTGCACGACCGGGACGGCGCGCACCGCTGGCTCGACGCCGTGCTCGCCCAGCAACGCGCGGTCGCGGTCGATGCGCACGACTACCTGTACCAGTCGTGGGCCTACGAGGCGCACGACGTCGGCGCGACGCCCGGCTTCGCCGGCGACACCGACGCGGCGCTGAGCTCGGTGCGGGCGAAGGCGCTGGTGCTCTGCCCGCCGGTCGATCTGTTCAACCCCGCGGCCGCGGGCCGGGCGGCGGCGGCGACGATGCCGGGGGCGCGCTTCGTCGAGATCCCGTCGGCGCAGGGTCACCAGGCGGCGACCAGCCTGATGGCCGACGACGCCGCCTTCCTCAACCGTACGATCGGCGATTTCCTCGACTGAGCCGGATCGGGGAGCTTCAGCGAGCCAGCGGCTTCTGCCGCCAGGCGACGATCGCGCCCAGCGCCAGCAAGCCGGCCGAGCACGCCAGGCCGGCGCGCAGGCCGCCGGCACGATCGGCGATGAAGCCGATCCCGCTCGGGCCGACGATCTGCCCTGCGGCGAAGACGATCGTGAAGCCGGTGATGCCGGCCGGCCAGTCGATGGCCGGGAGGTTGTGGCGGACCAGCGCGGTCGTCGAAGCCACCAGCGAGAGCATGACGGTGCCGAACAGCAGGCCCGATGCGAACACCGCGAGCGTCGCGCTGCTCACCACCGGCAGCAGCGCCGCCACGGCGAGCAGCGCGCTCATCAGGGCGAGCGTCTCGCCGCCGCGAAAGCGCTGCAGCACGCCCGCCCAGATCCACGGCGAGGCCGCGACCGCGGCGCCGAGCATCGCGTAGAACGCCACCACCTCGACGTCGGACACGTGTTGCTTGCGCAGAAGGGTGACGATGAAGGTCATGTAGCCGATGTAGCCGAGGCCGAACAGCAGGTACGCCGAGAGCGCCGGCAGGAAGCGGCGCCAGGCGAAGCCGGCAACCCGGGCGCTGGCGGTGCCCGTCCGGGGCGAAGCGTCTCCGAGGCCGCGCGTGGCCGCGGTGATGACCGCGGTCGCGATCCCGCCGAGCGCGCCGAGACCGAGCCAGCCGGCCTGCCAGGCATGCGGCGCGGTGCGTTCCGCGAGCAGCGGCACGAGCACGGCCGAGACGACGATCCCGAGACCGGCGCCGCCGTAGTAGATACCGAGGACGAGGCCCGCGCTCGGCGCGCTCCGGCCCGGACGCGTCGGTGCGGCGCCCACGAGCTGCGCCGCGAGCAGCCCGCCGGCAACGAACGCGACCGCGCTGACCAGCCCCGAGAGAAAGCGGAACAGATAGAGCGGCGAGTCGGCGGACGTGAGGCCGTGCGCCGCGACGAACGCAGCCGTCGCCGCGGTGCCGGCGAGAAAGGCAGCGCGCGTGCCGAAGGCGCGCAACCAAGCCGGCGCGAGGAGCGCGCCCGCGAGGTAGCCCGCAGCGTTCGAGGTGTTCATCGCCCCGGCGGTGAGGTAGCTCCAGCCGAGGTCGGCGCGCATCGGCGGCAGGAACAGCGCATACGAGAAGCGAGCCAGGCCGAGCGAGACGGCAGTGCCGAGGGCAAGCGCGCAGGCGACGACGAGCGTCGGCAGCGGCGCGGCGCGCGGGCTCATCGGCCACGTGCCGCGAGCAGCGCTTCGGCGACCTCGACGAAGCCGCGGCCGCGGTCGTGCGCGGTGATGAACGCCGGCCACTGGCGCAGCCGCGCGGCGAAATCCATCAGGTTGGCGACGCCGACCGAAAGCGCAAACGCCGCGAACATCGGCTCGTCGTTGGTCGAGTCGCCGACGTAGAGCCAGCGCTCGCGCTCGGCGGCGAGCTCGCGGCCGAACAGGCGGCGGACGATCCAGTCGGCGCCGGTCAGCTTGCTGTGCGTGCCGAACCAGCCATTGACGTGGATCGAGCTCACGGTCGCGGTCATTCCCTCGGCGTGCATCACGGCGACCACCTGCTCGATCCGCGCTTGGTCGAGACGGACGAACTCGGCGTGGTCGACGGCGATGTCGGTGACCCGGCCGACGCTGTCGCGCGA
>JBDTUG010000335.1:0-4553 GCA_040007855.1 Caldimonas sp. | reverse complement strand
CGTAGAAGTGATAGTGCCAGTTGTCCTCGCTCATGTTGCCGAGCGAAGCGCCGATTCCGCCCTGCGCGGCGACCGTGTGCGAGCGGGTAGGGAACACCTTCGACAGCACCGCGACGTTGAGCCCTGCGCGCGCCATCTGCAGCGAGGCACGCATGCCCGAGCCGCCGGCGCCGACGATGACGACGTCGAAGCGGCGCGTCGGCACCGAGGAGGCGGCGATCGAGGGGCCTGCCATCACAGCCGCCACAGGACCTGGATCGCCCAGCCGGCGCAGCCAACCAGCCAGGCGATCGTCAGCACGTCGAGGCCGAGGCGAACCCCGACCGGCTTCACGTAGTCCATCCAGACGTCGCGCATGCCGACCCAGACGTGCCAGAGCAGCGAGACGATGACGACGAAGGTCAGGACCTTCATCCACTGGCGGGCAAAGATCGCCGACCACTTGTAGTAGTCGATCGGCCCGGGCATCAGCACCTGGACGATCACCGCTACGGTGAAGATCGCCATCACCAGCGCGGTGAGGCGCTGCGACAGCCAGTCACGCAGGCCGTAGTGCGCGCCGACGACGAGCCGTCTGGAACCGAAGGTGGTGGCCATCGCTCGCCTTAGAAGAGGGAGAACAGCTTGGCGCCGAGCAGCAGCGTGAGCAGGCTGCTCAGGCCGATAGCGACGAGCGCCGACAGGCGGCCGAACTCGAGGCCGACGGCATGGGTGGCGTCCATCCAGAGGTGGCGCAGCCCGGCGCAGAAGTGCAGCAGGTAGGCCCAGGTCATGGCAAAGGCGACCAGCTTGAAGATCCAGCCCGGCAGGCCCAGCGCACCATGGCCGAACAGGCTCGTGAACTGCTCGAACGAGACCTCGGAGCTCAGGCTGGTGTCGAACATCCAGATCGCGAACGGCAGCAGCAGGAACATCAGCACGCCGCTGATCCGGTGCAGGATGGAGACCCATCCGGCCGCCGGCAGGCGATACGATGCGAGCTGCGAGACGTGGATGTTGCGATAGACGGGCCGAGCCTTGAGCGGTTGATCCTTCAGCGACGTGACCATGTCCAGCCTTTTTTCTTTCGAGAGCGAAGCCGCTGCGCAGCCGAATCGATTTTATTGCAACGCAACAGACTTTAACCGCGCCGGCCTCCTTTAACCGCGTCGACCTCCACTCGTTGGCGCCCCGCCCATCCACCCGTTCGTCCCTGGAGATTCCATGAGCAAACCCCCCGTCCGCGTCACGGTCACCGGCGCCGCCGGCCAGATCGGCTACGCCATCGTCTTTCGGATCGCCTCGGGCGAGATGCTGGGCAAGGACCAGCCTGTCCTCCTGAGCCTGCTCGAGGTGCCGATGGAAAAGCCCCAGCAGGCCCTGCAGGGTGTGATGATGGAACTGCAGGACTGCGCCTTCCCGCTGCTGGCCGGGATGGAGGCGCACGGCGACCCGATGACCGCCTTCAAGCACGCCGACTACGCGCTGCTGATCGGTTCACGGCCGCGCGGACCGGGCATGGAGCGCGCCGAGCTGCTCGCCGTCAACGCCGAGATCTTCACCGCCCAGGGCAAGGCGCTGGACGCCGTCGCCAAGCGCAACGTCAAGGTCCTGGTGGTCGGCAATCCGGCCAACACCAATGCCTACATCGCCATGAAGAGCGCACCCGGCCTGCCGCGAGAGAACTTCACCGCCATGCTGCGCCTGGACCACAACCGCGCGCTCAGCCAGCTCGCCGCCAAGACCGGCAAGCCGGTGGCCGGGATCGAGAAGCTGGCGGTGTGGGGCAACCACTCGCCGACGATGTACGCCGACTACCGATTCGCGACGATCGGCGGCGCGAGCGTCAAGGACATGATCGGCGACCAGACCTGGAACGCCGGCACCTTCCTGCCCACCGTCGGCAAGCGCGGGGCGGCGATCATCGCCGCCCGCGGCGTTTCGTCGGCCGCTTCGGCGGCCAACGCGGCGATCGATCACATGCGCGACTGGGCGCTCGGCACGAACGGCAAATGGGTGACGATGGGCGTTCCCTCGGACGGCCAGTACGGCATCCCCAGGGACACAATGTTCGGCTTTCCGGTGACGACCGAGAAAGGCAGCTACAAGATCGTGGAAGGGCTGCCGATCGACGACTTCAGCCAGGAGCGGATCGGCCTTACCCTGAAGGAGCTGCAGGACGAGCAGGCCGGCGTCGCCCACCTGCTCTGAAGCCCCTCCGACAGGCCTGCCCGCATGATCGCGCCCCGGGAAGCGCTGTTCGACACCGGCGAGTCGGCCACCGTCCTGCCGGTCTGCGACCACTACGCCGGGGTCGAGGCGCGGATGACGAAGAGCCTCGCCCTGCAGGCCGAGCTCGGCCCGGTCTTCGACGTGACGCTCGACTGCGAGGACGGCGCCCCGGTCGGCGCCGAGGCGGCGCATGCCGAGCTCGTCGCCGCGATGCTGATGTCGGCGGGCAACCTCTTCGGCCGCTGCGGCGCGCGCGTCCACCCGGTCGACCACCCGGCGTTTGCCGGCGATGTTGCCACTATCGTCGGCGCGGCTCGCTCCCGGCTGGCCTACGTCATGCTGCCCAAGGTCGAGTCCGCCGCCGACATCGGGCGTGCGGCCGGGGCCATCGACGCGGCGTCGGGCGGCTTGCCGATCCCCCTGCACGCCCTGGTCGAAACCCATGGCGCCTTGCGCGAGGTGGCGGCGATCGCCGCGCATCCGCGCATCGAGTCGCTCTCGTTCGGCCTGATGGACTTCGTCTCGGCGCATCGCGGTGCGATTCCGGCCTCGGCGATGTCGGCCGAAGGCCAGTTCACGCACCCGCTGGTGGTGCGCGCCAAGCTCGAGATCGCCGCCGCCTGCCACGGCTTCGCCAAGACGCCGTCGCACTGCGTCGTCACCGAGTTCGGCGACGAGGCCAAGGTCGCGGCGGCGGCCCGCCGGGCGGCGCGCGAGCTCGGCTACACACGGATGTGGAGCATCCATCCGAGCCAGATCCGCAGCATCGTCGCGGCGTTCGCGCCCGACCCGGCCGAGATCGAGCAAGCTGCCGCCATCATCGTTGCCGCGCAGGCCGCAGGGTGGGCGCCGATCCGGCTCGGCGGCACCCTGCACGATCGGGCCAGCTACCGCTACTGGTGGCGGCTCCTGGCGCGTGCGCGGCGGACCGGTGTGGAACTCCCTGGCGACCTGGCTCGCCGCTTCTTTGCGGGCGACGGCGCCTCGCTTTCGTGAGCTCTGGCGCCGCCGGCCGTGACGCATTGCCCGCCGGGGCCGTAACGGGCAGTAAGGCCGGGGCGGGCGGCCGAAACGCTGAACCACAATCACGACCGCGCTGACCGACGGAGACACCCCACATGCTCGCAAACCTGCTATCTCGCCCCGCCCTTCCCCTGCTGGCCCTCCTGGTCGCCGGCATCACCTGGTTGCCTGCCGCCGCCCAAACGGCGCCCGCCGCCAAGCCGGCGGCCAGGCCGGTGGCCAAGGCGGCCCCCAAGGCCGCCCTGAAGGCGCCGGCACCGGTCGAAGCGCCCATCCCGGACGCCGGACCCGACCAGGTCCAGGCGGCCGAGATGGTCTATTACGGCAAGTACGACTGCGAGTTCAACCAGACGGTCGACATCGTGCAGAGCCCGAAGCACTCCGCCTACGTGACCGTCAAGCATGGCAAGACCGGCGACTGGCTGATGAAGCCCGTGCTCTCGTCGACCGGGGCGATCCGCCTCGAGGACGTGAAGGGCGAAACCCTGATGGTGCAGATCTCCAGCAAGTCGATGCTGCTCAACGTCAAGACGGCGCGCCGCATCGTCGACGACTGCATCAGCCCGAAGCAGCGTGAGCTGATCGAGGAAGCCAAGGCTGCCAAGGCCGCCAAGGCGGCGGAAGGCTCCGCCTCCTCACCGGCCTGACCGGCGCTGCCGGACGGCCACCCGGGCCTCCGGCCAGCCCGCGGAGCGGCTGTCGGCCGCGGACAGCCGCCGGCAGGGCAGGAGCGCGCTCGATGCCCGCAGCCCGGGAGCGCGCTCGATAATCGGGCGATGACGCGTCCGTACAACTTCAGCCCGGGTCCCGCCGCGCTTCCCGAGCCCGTCCTGCGCCAGGCGGCCGAGGAAATGCTCGACTGGAACGGCACCGGCATGTCGGTGCTGGAGGTGAGTCACCGCGGCAAGGACTTCATGACGCTCCAGGCCGCCGTCGAGGCCGACCTGCGCGAGCTGCTGGCGATCCCGGCGAACTACAAGGTGCTTTTCCTGCAGGGCGGCGCGATCGGCCAGAACGCCTTCGTGCCGATGAACGTGCTGCGCGGCCGAATCAGCGCCGACTACGTCAATACCGGTTCCTGGTCGGCCCGCTCGATCACCGCGGCCTCGCGCTTTTGCACCGTCAAGGTCGCCGCCAGCGCCGAGGCGAACGGCTTCACGGCGATCCCGAAGCAGGCCGAATGGCGGCTCGACCCGGCCGCGGCCTACGTCCACCTCTGCGCCAACGAAACGATCGGCGGCCTCGAGTTCCATTGGCTGCCCGAGACCGGCGAGGTGCCGCTGGTGGCCGACATGTCGTCGAACATCCTGTCGCGGCCG
>JBDTUG010000334.1:0-4557 GCA_040007855.1 Caldimonas sp. | reverse complement strand
TGCCCTCCGAAGGCAGGGGTTGCAGGTTCGATACCTGCCGGGCGCACCATCACTGCCGCGCTAGATCGGCAGCCAGGTCGTGGACAGGTTCTCGGCCACGACGTCGGCCACCAGCAGCACCCCCACCACGCGCGGATGCCCTCCGCGCACTTCCGGCGACAGCGACTGCACGTGCTGCGACTCTGTCGCCCGCTCACGTACGCGCTCGGTTTCGCGAACGGGCGCGAGCTCGCCGGACTGCAGTTCCGCGGCGATCGCCGCCTGTGCGCTGTTCGTCACCGCCGACCAGGCCCCGCGCCGGTCGCGGGCGCGCTTGCGGTGCTTGGAGTTCACCTCGGACAGCTCCGTCACCGCCAGCGGAACGGGCAGCGCGAACGCCTTGGCGTCGACCGCGCTGCCATTGAACGCGCGCCAGAAGCCGTCGTAGGTGTTCCGGAGCCCCTCGTTGACTTCTTCGGAGCTGGCGATCTGGGCCTCGTGGCGGATCGCCGCAACTCGTTGCATCCCCTGGGCGAGCGCGATCCCGATCGTGGCCGAGAGGCAGAAGTAGGGAGGAACGGTCTGCTTGAAGGCGGTGCGGAAGAGGCTCTGCTGGGGCCCCTGGTGCAGCGACTGGTTGCGGGTGATGAAGAGGATGGTCCCGGCCGGCTGGCCGAACAGACCGGCATCGACATAGGAGAACGAAAGGACGTGGATCGCCACCTCGTCGACGAACAGGCGAAGGCTCAGGTCGCCTTCCCAGCGCATCTCGCTGCTCGCAGCCAGCCGGATCCGGAACGAGTGGCCGTCGACGCTCTCCTGCCACAGCGTCAGGCCCTGGCCGCCGTACACCTGCTTGCGATAGCGCGAGGAGAAATGCTCCGCCTCGTGGGTGTAGTGATGCGTGCAACTGTCGATGCGCTGGCGGACCGACAGGTACTTCGACAGGTAGAAACGGTGGCGGACGTAGTAGAGCTGCTCGTGCACGGGCAGCCAGCGGTGCGCGTCGACCCGGTTCAGGGCGGCCTCGGCGCGTCGCGCGCGTTCCGGATGGAGCAGCGCGCGCAAGGACCCCAGCATGTGCTTGAGCGCCTTCCACGCCCCAAGGAGTTGAATCTCGGCGACCGCGCTGGTGAGCAGACTCGACCACATGTTCAAGACGCGTCTTTCCCGAATTTCGCGAATGCTCGATTGTTTGCCATGCGGGTGCCCGTGAAACGCGCCAAGCGCGAGGTGCCGACCACCTTAGCGAAAAAGCGCACGTGCCGGAGTGGTCCGGCAGGCCGCAACCGCCGCGTGCGGCGCATTCCTACAGGCGTTTGCGGCTAACCGGTAGGCCCAGACCCCCCGCTCGCCGGCGCTCGCTCAGACCGGCGTCGAGATTGGTGCCGCCGGCAGCGGCACGCCGCCCGGTCCGGCCCGGTAGGTCTGCGGCGACACCGGGTCCTGCTGGCCGACGCCCGGCTTGCTCCAGTCGCACACGCCGCCCGGGAAGGCGGCGTTCAGCCGCGCCAGCTGGCCGGCGCTGAAGACGATGCCCGGGTAGTCGCCGGCCGCGAGCGGCTTGAGCTGGCACTTCAGGATGTCCTCGGCCAGCGGCCCGCCGGCCGCCTGGTGCGGCGACGCGTGCCGGGCCAGGCGCGGGTCGGCGTCGCACACCGCCTGGTTGAACACCTCGGTGGCGAACGTCGTGTCGCCACCCAGGTAGCAGAGGTCGACCGCGGCCGCGGGCCTGGCGGCGATCACCTGGGCCTGGGTACGCTCGGCGTTGAGCGAGGCCTTGGGGGCGCTCGACACCAGCGTCGACAGCCAGTTGTCCATGGCAAAGAACGACCCCAGACCGACCGCAGTGAACTGCGCCGCCGTTTCCGGCAGGAGCGCCGTGCCGTAGCGCCAGATCACCTGGTTGCCATGGTTGCCGCCGTTCGCCGCATCGATGCGGGCGCGCTCGGAATAGCTGCGCCAGATGAGGTGCACGCCGTCTTCGTCGTAGCCGCGCGAATCGATGATCGGCAGCTTGGCCAGGTTCTTGCCGCTGCCGACCGTACCGCTCCGGTAGGCGACGGGAAGCGCTGCCAGGTCGGCGGTCGACCTGCCCGGGGTCGGATTCCAGTCGGCATCGAAGCCGCCGACCTTTTCGTTCAGGGTCACGAACTCCTCGGGCGTGATTGCGCCGGCGCGCAACGCGTCGAGGCCGTACTGGACCCCGACGTTGTCGTTGGTCGTCAGGGCGCGCGTGCTGCCGGGGGCGATCCCGGCGGTCGTGCCCCAGATCATGGCGGCCAGGTCCGGGTCGCCGCAGCGCGTCCCGGCCGGGTTGGTTGCCGGGTCGTAGACCAGCGCCGCCGGCAGCAGGCAGTTGTTGCGCGGCAACGCGCCGGGGAGCGTGCCGAGCGCGCCCGTCGTCTGGTCGAGCACCACGGGGGGGTTGTAGTTTCCGGGCTTGTTGTTGTAGCCGAAGGTGTCGTTCCACGACTGGCAGGCGAAGTGGTTGAGGTGGCCGTTGATCGCCGTCTTCTTGGCATCGATCGCTGCTTGCGACAGGCCCGCTGTCAGCGCCGCCCATTGCGGCCCGGCGTAGAAGTTCACCAGCAGCGTGCAATCGGTGATCTCGAGCTGGGCGGTGATGAAGTCGGGAAAGTCGCAGCTCGGCAGGATGCCGTCGAGCAGGCCCGGGTAGGTCGAGGCGAGCGTGTTCTGCTGGATCGAGCCGCCCGAGCAGCCGTTGCCCATCGTGTAGACGATCTCGCCGTAGTGATCGACGATGTGCTCCTTCATCATCATCACCGTCTCGCCGACCAGGACCCGGTTCGAGTTGTAGAGCGAGTCGGTCAGGCTGTGGTCGACGACCATGAAGCCGAGTGCCAGCGAGTCGTCGTCGGCCCAGTTCTGCTCGCTGCGGAATTGCAGGCGGGGCTGGGCGGTCGAGCCGCCGAAGCTGTAGACGACCTTGCCGTTCCATTGCGGTTGCGGCGCCAGGGCGGTCCAGGCCGGCTTGCTCGGGTCGTACAGGACGGCAATGTCGTAGATGCCGCGGTTGAGAGTGCCGCGCTCGACCTGCACGATGTAGGGCACGGTGACGCCGGTGCTGGTGGTCGTCGTCGCCAGGTCGCCCGGCGCCGTGCCGACGGTGTAGGGCTTGAAGCAGGCATTCGCCGACGCGACCGCCGGCGGGCTCGGGTCCGGCAGGCCGTACGTGCAACCGAGCCGGGTGGTCCGGTAGAACAGCTTGTATTCGGTGGCGATGTTGCATTGCGCATCGACTGCCAGCGTGCTCAGGCCGCTCGCGCTCGTGGCCGGCTGGCTGCCCGAGCCGGCGCTCGGCACCGGCGTCGCGCAGACCCACGGCCCGGCCTGGGCGCCGAGCAGCACCGGCCCGCCGATCGGGTGGTTGGTGACGGTGATCCGGGCGCCGGCGAAGCTGCCGTCGGCGGCCCGGGCGGTGACGGCGTTGGCGCCGGTCTTCAGCACCGCGACAACGCCGAGGATGCGGCCGCTCGCGAGCAGGCGAAACGACGAGCTGACGTCGCTGCCGTCGACATCGACCCGCAGCTGCAGTGGCGCCGCGCCGGCCGGCAGCCGGACTTCCATCAGGGCCGACCCGCCGCTCACCAGATCGGCGCGGTTCGAGACGGTCTGGATCGTCGTCGTGCCGGAGGGGGAAGGCAGCAGCGGGGCGGCGTCGCCACCTCCGCCGCAGGCGGCGAGACCGAGGAGGAGGAAGGCACTGCAGGCGGCGGCCAGGGGTCGAAGAATCTTCACGGCTTGCTCTTTGTGCTCCGCCCGACGGGGCAGCGGATCGGTGGGCAAATGCGGGGGCGCGAATGGCCCGCCGACGAAAGCGACGCGCCTTTGCAGCAATCGGCAGGCCCGCAGCCGCCGGGGTGTTGCGCGTGGCCTCGCCGGGGTGTTGCGCGTGGCCTCTTTCGCACGTCAGGCTCCGGCGTCGCGGGCGATTTCCGCCGGCACCTCGATCGGCATCTCCAGCAGCATCTGCGCCATCCCCTTGCCGAGCGGGTCGAGCCGATGCGACGCCGGACCGCCGCCGTCGAGCGCGTCGTGGAGGAGGAAGTTGATCGCGGCGATGCCGGGCAGATGGAAGCGCTCGACCTCGCCGTCCACCAGATGGGCGAGCCACGCCTTGACGCGCGCCGGGGTGAGCTCGGCCCAGAGCAGCGGCAGCCACTCGGCGCGCCGGGCGATCACGCCGACGTTCGACAGGTTGCCCTTGTCGCCGCTGCGCGCCCAGGCCAGGCGCACCAGCGGGACGCTTGCCGTGCCGCCGCTCGCGCCGCCGCTCGGCGCGAAGGCGGGCAGCCTGGGCTCGACCGGCTCGGGCACGGCGCCGCCGTACAGCGGGATCGCGACCGGGTGGCGATGATCGTCGAGCATGAAGCTGACCTCGACCGAACGCTTGGCGAGCATGAAGGCGAGCGGCCTGACCAGCGGCACGACGCTCGGCCGGCCGCCGCCCGGGCCGGTCGTGCCGGGCGCCCATGAGGTGCCGGCGGGCGCGATCTCGCGCGCGAACAGCTCGAGCGCGCGCCGGTCGGCGTGGTCGGCGACGACGCGCAGCAT
>JBDTUG010000333.1:0-4559 GCA_040007855.1 Caldimonas sp. | reverse complement strand
GGCCTGAAGCGCGCCGCCGCCGACGGCGAGCTGTGGACGATCCGCGTCACCAGCGTCCCCGACCCCGATGACACGCGCGGCTACGTCGAGCGCGCCCTGCAGGGCTTCGCCGAGGGCCACCGGCTCGCCTTCGCCGTGCTCGACGCGGCCAGCGGAGAAGTGATCGGCTCGTCGAGCTACCACGACATCGTCCCGGCGGTCGAGCGGCTCGAGATCGGCTACACCTGGTACGCGAAGAGCCGGCAGCGCAGCCACGTCAACGCCAGCGCCAAGCTGCTTCTGATGACGCATGCCTTCGAGACGCTCGGCGCCAGACTGGTCGGCTGGCGCACCGACAACTTCAACTTCGCCAGCCAGCGCGCGATCGAACGGCTCGGCGCCCGCAAGGACGGCACGATCCGCCACCACGCGCTGCGCCGCGACGGCAGCGTCCGCGACACCGTGATGTACAGCATGAGCGCCGGCGAATGGCCGGAAGCAAAGGCGCAGCTGCGCTGGCGGCTGGCGGCTGGGCGATGAGGCGCGGCCCGAACGACCGCCCTGCCGACGGCAGCGCGGCGCGGCTCAAGGGCAAGGGCAAGGGCGAGGGCAAGGACAGGTTGTTCGACGCCGACGCGCTGTGGCGGATCGAGCGAATCGGCGCCGTCGCCCTCTCGCCCGACGCGGCCCAGGTGGTGTGCTCGATCGCCAGCTTCTCGATGGAGGAGAACAAGGCGTCGACCAGCCTGTGGCTGCTCTCGACCTTCGGCGGCGAACCGCGTCGTCTCACCGCCTGCGGCGAGAAGGACGGACAGGCCGCCTGGTCGCCGCAGGGCGGCGCGATCGCCTTCGTCGCCCGGCGCGAGCAGCAGGGCAGCAAGGACCAGACGGCGCAGCTCTACCTGATCGCCGCCGACGGCGGCGAGGCACGCCGGATCAGCGACTTCGCGCCCGGAATCGACGCCTTCAAGTGGTTCCCCGACGGCCGACGGATCGCCTTCGTCTCCTGGGTCTGGCCCGGGCTCGAGGGCACCAAGGCGCAGGCCAAGCGCTGGAAGGAATGGAAGGAGCGCAAGGAAACCGGCTACGCCACCTCGCAGACCCAGTACCGCTTCTGGGACCGCAACCTGCCGATGGACCGGGTCGCCCACCTGCACGTGCTCGATGTCGCGAGTGGCCGGATCGTCGACCTGTTCGAAGGCCAGGCGCTCGAGCTGCAGCGCATGGACCCCGACGCCGACGTGTTCGACATCGCGCCCGATGGCCGGCACATCGCCTTCTCGTTCGATCCGGCGGCCGACAAGCGCCTCGACAACTGCCGGGCGATCGCCGAGATCAACGTCCAGAGCCGGCGCGTCGCCACGGTCGCGATCGACGCCGCCTGGGACTTCGTGACGCCACGCTACAGCCCCGACGGCGCCCGGATCGCCTTCCTCGCCACCAACAGGGGTCGCCGCCACACCGCACCGGCCCGGGCCGCCGTGCTCGAGCGCGGCGGCGCATGGCAGGTGCTGACCGGCGCCTGGGACCATGCCGTCAACGCGCCCCTGCGCTGGTCGGCCGACGGCGCGGCGCTGTGGTTCACGGCCGAGGAGCGGGCCCGCCGCCCTCTCTGGCGCTATGCGATCGAGAGCGGCAGCGCCGCCCGCGCCGCCGAGGGCGGCTGGGTCCACGGCTTCGACGTGGCCGGCGAGACGGTCGTCACGGCGGCCGACGCGATGGACCATCCGGTGCGCGTGCACGCCCGCCAGGGCGATGGCCCACAGCGGCGCATCGAGCGCTGCAACGACGAGCTGCTCGCCGGGTACCGCTTCGGCCACATCGAGGAGCAGACGATCGCCGGCGCCAACGACGAGCCGGTGCAGATGTGGCTCGTCTTTCCGCCCGGCTTCGACCGCAAGAAGGCGCGCCGCTACCCGGTCCTGCACAGCCTGCACGGCGGGCCGCACGCCGCCGCCGCCGACAGCTTCCACTACCGCTGGAACAACCAGGTGTTCGCGGCCCAGGGCTACGTCGTCGCCGGCGTCAACTTCCACGGCTCGAGCGGCTTCGGCAACGCCTTCCTCGACAGCATCACGCACCGCTGGGGCGAGCTCGAGCTGCAGGACATCGAGGCTGCGACCGACTGGCTGAGAAAGCAGTCTTGGGTCGACAAGGGCCGGGTGTTCGCCAGCGGCGGCAGCTACGGCGGCTACCTCGCGGCCTGGCTGAACGGGCACGTCAAGGCGGGCCGCTACCAGGCCTACGTGTGCCATGCCGGCTGCTTCGACTGGCGGGCGATGTTCGCCGACGATGCCTACACCTGGCACGCCCGCGAGCTCGGCGCCTGGTACTGGGACGACCCGGCGAAGATCCAGTCGCAAAGCCCGGACACCTTCGCCGCCCGGATGGCGACGCCGACGCTGGTGATTCACGGCGCACTCGACTACCGCGTTCCCGACCAGCAGGGCCTCGCCTACTACAACACCCTGAAGGCGCGCGGCGTCGCGGCGCGCCTGCTCTGGTTTCCGGACGAGAACCACTGGATCCTCAAGCCGCGCAACTCGCGGCTCTGGTATGGCGAATTCTTCGCCTGGCTGGAAGCGCACGACCCGGGCGCCAGGCATGCACCGGCGCCGCGCAAGAGAAAGCGCGTGCCGGCATGAGCCCGCCGGGCCGCCCCAAGGGCGAATACCGGAGAGCGCAGCCAACAGGTACGCCAATGAGTGTCGCGTCGACGCTTCGCGCGACGCTCGTCCTGATGCTGGCGGGCGGGCTGTCCGCGTCGCTCGCGCAGGCGGCCGAGATTCGCCTGCTCAGCGCCGGCGCGGTCGAGCTCGGCCTGACCCCGGCGCTCGCCGTGTTCGAGCGCGACAGCGGCCACCGGGTGCGCGTCGACTACGCCGCGGCGCCGGCCTTCGTCACCCGCTTCGCCGCCGAGCCCGGTTGCGGCGCCGTCATCGCCCCGCCGGCCGTGCTCGAAACGCTGCTGCGCAACGGATCGGTCGCGGCGGCCCGGGTGCCGGTCGGCAAGGTCGGGATCGGCGTGGCGATCCGGACCGGCGCGACCGCGCCCGACATCGCGACCGTCGAGACGCTGAAGCAGGAGCTGCAGAACTACACCTCCTACCTCGCCGCGGCGGCGAGCGCGGCGGGCCAGGAGCCGGCGCGCGCAGCGGCGGCAACGGCGCTGCTCCGCTTCCTCGAGAGCACGCAGGCGCGGCTGCTGTTCGCCAACGCCGGCATCGAGGCGACTCCCTGACGACGCCAACGCGGGGCGGCGCCGCACGGCGTCGCCCGCCACCGAGAGACGACATGCACGACGACGACCCAGCGGCCTACCTGCGCCACCCGACGATCCGCGGCGAGACGATCGTGTTCGTCGCCGACGACGACCTGTGGACGGTCGGTGCCGGCGGCGGAGTCGCCCGGCGGCTGACCGCGGGCCTCTCGGAGCCCTCGACCCCCTGCCTGTCGAACGACGGCTCGCTGCTCGCCTTCGTCGGCCGCGACGAGCAGCATCCCGAGGTGTACGTCATGGCGGCCGAGGGCGGCCCGGCGCGGCGCCTGACCTGGCTCGGCACCGACACCCAGGTGCGCGGCTGGACGCCGGCCGGCGAGATCCTCTTCGTGACGACGCAGGGCCAGCCCTTCTTCCGCAACCACCACGCCTTCGTCATCGACGCCGGCGGCGGTGCGCCGCGGCCGCTGCCCTGGGGTCAGGTCAACCACCTCGCCTGCGGCCCGGGCGAGCGCAAGGTGATCGGCCGCAACACGGCCGACCCGGCGCGCTGGAAGCGCTACCGCGGCGGCACCGCCGGCGCGCTCTGGATCGACGCCGAAGGCAGCGGCACGTTTCGCCGCATGAGCGAGCTGGCCGGCAATCTCACCAGCCCGATGTGGATCGCCGACCGGGTCTTCTTCCTCGGCGACGGCGACGGCGTCGGCAACCTGTATTCGTGCCGGCCGGGCGGCGGCGACCTGCACCGGCACACCGACCACGAGACCTTCTACGCGCGCCACGCGCAGAGCGACGGCCAGCGCATCGTCTACCAGTGCGGCGCCCGGATCCGCCTGTACGACCCGGCCAGCGACAGCGACCGCGAAGTCGCCATCCGCACCCCGGCGCACCGCGCCCAGTCGGCGCGCAAGTTCGTCGCCGCCGGCGAGCAGCTCGAGTCGTTCCGCCTCCATCCGGCCGGCCACTCGCTGGCGCTGGTCGCGCGCGGCCAGCTGTTCGGCATGGCGCTCTGGGAAGGCGCGCCGCGCCGCTTCGCCGAAGGCGACGCCGGCCGCGCCCGGCACGGCCAGTGGCTGGCCGACGGCAGCACGATGGTCGCGGTGAGCGACGGCTCGGGCGAGGAGCGGGTGCTCGTGTTCTCCGGCCACGAGACGAAGGTCCTGCCCTGGGACGTCGGCCACGTGTCGCGCCTGCGCGCGGCGCCGCAAGGCAGCCTGGTCGCCATCGCCAACCATCGCAACGAGGTGCTGATCGGCGACGTCGCCAGCGGTGAGCTGGTCGCGGTCGATGCCAGCCCCGACGGGCGCAGCGACGACCTCGCCTGGTCGCCCGACGGCGCCTGGCTCGCCTACACCTTCGC
>JBDTUG010000332.1:0-4580 GCA_040007855.1 Caldimonas sp. | reverse complement strand
GCTTGTTCATGTCGGCGACCCACTCGTCGTCGATCGGGCCCGAGACCTTGATGAAGTCCTGTGCCTCGGCGGTGCTGAGGGTGCGGATCTGGTTGCCGTGATCGACCGCGGCCTTGCGGCCGACCGGATCGTTGCCCTGCTGCGTCTTGCCGAGCCAGGCCGAGGTCGCGAGACCGGAGTTGGCGTCGATCGCCTTTTTGAGGTCGGGCGCCAGGCTCTCGTACTTCGGCTTGTTCATCGCCATCACGAAGGTGGTGGTGTAGAAGGCCGGGCCGGTGGACGGGAACTCGGTGTGGAACCTGGTCAGCTCGTGCACCTTGACCGAGGGCACGACCTCCCACGGAATGACGCAGGCGTCGATCGTTCCCTTGGAGAGGGCGTCGGGGATCTGCGGCAAGGGCATGCCGACGGGAGTGGCGCCGAGCGCGCCGAGCAGCTTGGTCACCTGGCGGGTCGGCCCGCGCACCTTCATGCCCTTCAGGTCGGCCGGCGAGCCGATCGCCTTGGTGGCCGAATGGAACATGCCGGGCCCGTGCACATGCAGGGCGATCACCTGGGTCTCCTTGAATTCGTCGGCCGCTTGGGTCTGGATGTACTCCCAGTAGGCCTTCGAGGTCGCTTCGGCGTTGGTCATGATGAACGGCAGCTCGAACACCTCGACCCGCGGGAAGCGGCCGGCGGTGTTGCCCGGCAGGGTCCAGACGATGTCGACCACGCCGTCGCGCGCCTGGTCGTACAGCTGCACCGGCGTGCCGCCGAGCTGCATGGCCGGATAGCCCTCGAACTTGATGCGGCCGCCCGAGTCTTTCTCGACCCTCTCCATCCACGGCTTGTGCATCGACAGCCAGACCTGCGACTGCGGCGCCATGAAGGTGTGGAACTTGAGGGTGACCGACTGCTGGGCCAGGCCCGACAGCGCAGGCGTGCCGAGCACCGCGGCAGCGGCACCCTGGAGGAGGGAACGACGTTTCATGGGGCGAGGTCTCCGTGGAGCGAGGCGATCCGCGAAGGTACCGGAAATCGGCTGCGCGGCGCACGCGTATTTCCCTAACGCCCGGCATCGGGCCGGCGCCGACTGCCCAGGGCGCAGAAGCTGTGAAGCAGCCTCTCAGCCGCCGGCGAGGACCAGGCGCGCCGCCTCGTCGACGCTGGCGACGATCCGGTCGCAGGCCAGCGACTCGACCGGGCGGCCTTCGTTGTAGCCGTAGGGAACGCACCAGACGCGGCAGCCAGCGGCGCGCGCCGCGAGCACGTCGTTGGCCGAGTCGCCGACCAGCACCGTCTCGTCGACGCTGCTCGCCATCGCCCGGCAGGCGGCGACGAGCATGTCGGCCGCCGGCTTCTTCGGCCAGCCGTCGTCCCCGGCGACGATCGCCGCGAACGCCTCGCGCACCTGCAGGCGATCGAGCAGCCGCTCGGTGAACCAGCGCGGCTTGTTGGTGACGAGCGCGAGCGGCAGCTTGCGCTCGGCCAGCCGCGCCAGCCCGTCGCCGACCGACGGGTAGAGCTGCGCGGTCGTGCCGACGGTGCGCTTGTAGTGGGCTTCGAAACGCTCGAGGACGGCGCGCGCATCGACCCTCGAACCGACGCGTTCAAGCGCCCGGTCGACGAGGCTGGCCACGCCCCGGCCGATCAGCTCGCGGACCGCCGCCTCGGGCAGCGCGGCAAGACCGGATTCGGCGAACGCGCGCTCGAGCGCGAGAGCGATCTCGCCCGCGGTATCGGCGAGCGTGCCGTCGAGGTCGAAGATGACCGAGCGAATCGGATGGATGAGAATCGACGGCACGAGAAGGGGTGTGCATTTGCGCCCCGAAGGAGACTCCATGCAGTTGAAGTGGCTCATCGCCGCGGTGGCTTTCGCCATCGTATCCGGGCCGGCGCTGGCCGACACGATCACCGTCGTCACCTCGTTCCCGAGCGAGCTGACCAATGCCTACAAGGCCGCCTACGAAAAGAAGTACCCGAGCGACAAGGTCGAGATCCTGAACAAGGGCACCTCGGCCGGCATCGCCTACGTCCGCGAGCAGCCGGCCGGCAGCCGCGCCGAGATCTTCTGGGCCTCCGCGCCCGATGCGTTCGAGGTGCTGTCTTCGGCGAAGCTGCTGGAGAAGGTCGAGGTGCCGACCCGCGGCATTCCCGACAAGATCGGCAGCTTTCCGATCAACGACCCCGAGGGCCTGTACCGCGGCCAGGCCCTGGCCGGCTACGGCCTGATGTGGAACACCCGCTACCTGCAGGCGAACAAGCTGCCGCCACCCCGGGAGTGGGCCGACCTCGTCAAGCCGGTCTACTTCGGCCACCTCGCGACCTCGTCGCCGTCGCGCTCCGGCACCACCCACCTCACCTTCGAGACGATCCTGCAGGGCGAGGGCTGGGACCGGGGCTGGAACCAGATCCTGCAGATCGCCGGCAACAGCGCGGCGATCACCGAGCGCAGCTTCGGCGTGCCCGACGGCGTGCAGAACGGGCAGTTCGGGATCGGCCTGGTGATCGACTTCTTCGGCCTCGCCGCCAAGGCCTCGGGCTTCCCGGTCGATTTCGTCTACCCGAGCATGACCGCAATCGTGCCGGCCAACATCGCCGCGGTCGCCGGCTCGAAGAGCCCGGAGGGCGCGAAGCGCTTCATGCAGTTCACGCTGTCGGAAGAAGGCCAGCTGCTGCTGCTCGATCCGAAGATCTCGCGCCTGCCGGTCCTGCCGACCACCTACGCCAAGGCGCCGGCCGGCTATCCGAACCCGTTCGGCGGCACGATCCAGGCCAAGGTGAACTTCGACACTGCCGTGTCCGAGTCGCGCTACTACGTCGTCTCGTCGATGTTCGACCAGGTCATCACCTTCCGCCACAAGGAGCTGCAGGCGGCGACCAAGGCGATCCAGGACGCCGACAGGCGCCTCGCCGGCCGCGCCAGCGCGCAGCTCGATGAAGCGAAGAAGCTCGCCTGGGCGCCGCCGGTGAGTGCCGAGCAGGCCAAGGACAAGGAGCTGCTCGCCGTCTTCAAGGCGAAGAAGGGCGACGACGCGGCGCTGCGCAAGAAGACGCAGATCGAGGAGGAGTGGAGCACCAGGGCGAAGACGAACTACGCCCGCGCCGTCGAGCTCGCGACCGCCGCCAAATGATCCTCGTCGCGGTCGCCCTGGCGATCGCGGCCTTTCTCGCGGTCTTCCTCGCCGCGCCGGTCGCCAGCGTGTTCCACGCGGCGTTTTCGAGCGGCGCCGGCGGCTTCACGCTGGCGCACTTCGAGACCTTCTTCCAGATCTCGCTGATGCGCGAGTCGTTCTGGAACAGCCTCTGGGTCGCCGGCCTCTCGGTCGTGTTCGCTTCGCTGATCGCGGTGCCGCTGGCCTACTTCACGGTGCGCTACCGGTTCCGCGGCGCGCTCCTGATCCAGACCCTCGGCGTGCTGCCGCTGATCATGCCGCCGTTCGTCGGCGCGGTGGCGATGCAGCTGCTGTTCGGCCGCTCCGGCTCGGTGAACCTGCTGCTCAACGACGCCTTCGGCTTCACCGTGCCGTTCATGAGCGGGCTCAACGGCGTGATCTTCGTCGAGAGCCTGCACTACTTCCCGTTCATCCTGCTCAACCTGGTCGTCTCGCTGCGCAACATCGACGGCGCGATGGAGGAATCGGCGCAGAACCTCGGCGCATCGGGCTGGCGGCTGTTCCGGCGGATCGTCTTTCCGCTGGCGATGCCGGGCTACGTCGCGGGCGCGTCGCTGGTGTTCGTCAAGGTGTTCGACGATCTCGGCACGCCGCTCGTCCTCGGCACGACCAACATGCTGGCACCGCAGGCCTACCTGCGCATCACCTCGGTCGGCGTCGAGGATCCGATCGGCTACGTGATCGGCGTCGTCATGGTGGTGTTCTCGGTCGCTGCCCTCTGGGCCTCGGCGCGCATCCTCAAGGGCCGCGACTTCGCGACCCTGCAGCGCGGTGGTGCGTCGCTGCAGCGGCGCGCCCTCTCGCCTGCTCGGCAGCTCGCCGCCTACGCCTGGGTCGGCCTGGTGCTGCTGCTGGTGCTTTCGCCGCACCTCGGCATCCTGCTGATGTCGCTGTCGCGGGTGTGGAGCTTCAGCGTGCTCCCCGAAGGCTTCACGCTCGCCCACTACGCGACCGTCTTCAGCCAGTCGTCGGGGATGATCGTCAACACCCTCGTCTACTGCGGCGCGGCGGCGCTGATCGACGTCGTGCTCGGCGCGGCGATCGCCTACCTGATCCTGCGCACGCGCCTGCCCGGACGCCAGTGGCTGGACCTTGCTGCCTCGTCGGCGCTGGCCATTCCCGGCGTGGTGCTGGCGATCGGCTACCTGCGCGCCTTCCGCGGCCTCGAGCTGCCGTTCACCCGGACCGCCTTCACCGCCAGCGCGCTCGCCCTGGTGATGGCCTACGCGGTGCGGCGCCTTCCGTACGCGCTGCGCTCGTGCATGGCGGTGCTGGCGCAGCTCCACGTCTCGCTCGAGGAGGCGGCCGAAAACTGCGGCGCGTCGAAGGCACGCACCGTCCGCCGCATCGTCGTGCCGCTGATGGCGGGCGGCATCCTCGCCGGCTTCGTCACCAGCTTCATCACCGCCGCGGTCGAGCTCT
>JBDTUG010000331.1:0-4591 GCA_040007855.1 Caldimonas sp. | reverse complement strand
GAGCTCGGCGACGACATGGGCTTCGTCGCCTGGAAGGACGCCGGCCTCAACACCTACGGCAACACGATCATCGTCAACGGCGACTGGCTGAAGAAGAACAAGGCGACCGTCGCCGCCTTCGTCAAGGTCACTCAGAAGGCGTTCGCCGCCTGCGTCGCCACGCCGGCACCGTGCGTGCAGGCGCTGATCGACGCCAACGGCGCGCTCCAGCTCGCCAACGAAAGCACCAACTGGTCGCTGGTGCAGGTGCTGATGCGCGACAAGTACTCCGAAGGCGTGGCGCTCGGCATCCTCGACGACGCACGCATGGCGGCCGACTACGACATCGTCAAGACCTACCTCGGCCTCGAGACCCCGTTCGACGTGAAGATCGCCTACACCAACGAGTTCCTCGACCGCTCGATCAAGATGCCGAAGTGACCGGTCCGGCCCGGCCTGCCGCGCAGATGCCGCCATGAGCGTCGTTCCGCCGCGCATCAAGACCACGGTCGTCGGCTCGTACCCGGTGCCCGAGTGGCTGATCGCCGCGCCCTCGGAGCAGGCGCTGATCGACGCGACCCGGGTCGTCCTGGCAACCCAGGAGGCGGCCGGTGTCGACGTCGTCTGCGACGGCGAGCTCTACCGCTTCGACCCCAACCATCCCGAGACCAACGGGATGATCGAGTACTTCGTGCGGCCGATGCAGGGCGTGCGCCACGCGATGACCTTCGACGAGGTGATGGCCTACCGGGCGCTGCCCGGAATGCGCTTCCGGACCCGGCCGCCGGGCGTCGTCGAGGGGCCGGTCGGCAGCGGCACGCTCGACCTGCCGCTCGCCTGCCAGCGCGCCTCGGCGCTGGCCTCGAAGACCTTCAAGTTCACCGTCACCGGCCCGCACATGCTGGCCAAGACGTTGCTCAACCGCCACTACGGCGACACCGCCGAGCTGGCCCACGCGCTGGCCGACGTGCTGGCCGAACAGGTGCGCCACCTCGACGCCGACATCGTCCAGATCGACGAGGCCAACCTGCCCGGCCATCCGGAGGAATGGGAGTGGGCGGCATCGGCGATGAACCGCGTGCTCGACGCCGTGACCGGCACGCCGGCCGTGCACCTGTGCTTCGGCAACTACGGCGGGCAGAGCGTGCAGAGCGGCACCTGGCAGCAGCTCATGCACTACCTCAACGCTCTGCACGCCGACCACGTCGTCCTCGAGTGCGCGCACCGGCCGCCGGAAGAGCTGGCGGTGTTCCGCGACCTGCGGCCGGGGATCGGCCTCGGCCTCGGCGTGGTCGACATCAAGGCCACCGAAGTCGAGTCGGCCGACGCGATCGCCCGGTCGATCGAGCGCGCCGAGGCGATGCTCGGCGCCGGTCGCGTCAAGTACATCCACCCTGACTGCGGCTTCTGGATGCTCAAGCGCCCGATCGCCGACGCCAAGATTCGCGCCCTGGCGCACGGCCGCGACCTGTTCGAAGGTCGCCGGCCCTAGCTAAGCTAGTGGTCTGCGCCACCCAGATCGGTATGGGTGGCGCAGACCACTAGCGACCGCGCGAACCCGCTCCGGCTCAGCCGGGCGTGGAGAAGCGGTCGCGCAGCGCCTGCGTGCCGTTGCGGAATACGCCGAGGTCGCTGCCGACGGCGACGAAGCGGGCGCCCATCTCGAGGTAGCGCCGGGCATCGGCTTCGACCGGGGCGAGGATGCCGATCGACTTGCCGACCGCCTTGACCGCGCCGAACACCGCGGCGATCGCTGCCTGCGATTCGGGATGGTTCGGGTCGTTGAGATGGCCGATCGCCGCCGACAGGTCGGCCGGGCCGATGAACACGCCGTCGACCCCGTCGACCGCGGCGATCTCGGTCGCCGCGTCCAGCCCCTTGCGACTCTCGATCTGCACCAGCACGCAGATCTGCTCGTCGATCCCGGCGAAGTAGCCGGGCACGGTGCCGAAGCGGTTGCTGCGCTGCGAGGTCGAGACGCCGCGCACGCCGCGCGGCGGATAACGGGTCGCGGCGACGGCGCGGCGCGCCTCCTCGGCGGTCTCGACCATCGGGACCAGGAAGTTGTAGAAACCGGCGTCGAGCAGCCGCTTGATCTCGACCACGTTGTTCGAGGCCGGGCGGGCGATCGGCGCGCTGGCGCTGTCCTTGAGCGCCATCAGCTGCGGGATGAAGGTCGTGACGTCGTTCGGCGAATGCTCGCCGTCGAGCAGCAGCCAGTCGAAGCCGGCGACGCCGAGCACTTCGGTCGTGATCGGGTTGGCGAGCGAGCACCAGCAGCCGATCAGCGTCTCGCCGGCGAGCAGGCGGCGGCGAAAGCTGTTCGGAAAGGCTCGGTACGGGGCGGCGGGGGTGGGCATCGGATTCCTTTTCGCGTTTACTCGGTGCCGGTGTTGTCGTTGGCGCCCGGCTTGTTCTCGACGATCACCGGCTGCTCGATCGCCTTCGAAAGCGGTTGCGAGATGACGCGGGCGATGAAGTCGGACGAGCCGCCCGGGGTGTACGGCACGATGATCGGATCGTCTTGGCCGGCCACGCCTGGGCCAGTGCGGCGGGTGCACCGACGCCGAGGGCCAGGCAGGCGGCGACAAGACCTCTCGAAAGGCGAAGCGGGCTCATGACGGGTCTCGCTGAGTGGTCGTACAACTGGGGAGAATCAAGGCAGCTGGCCGGCGCGGCGGCGCCGCTCGCGACTGTTCGCGAGGTGGGTTCGCATCGCCGCGCGGGCCGCCTCGCTGTCGCGCAGGGCGATCGCGTCCAAGATGGAGCCGTGCTCGGCGTTGACCCGGCGCAGGTAGGCCTGGCGCTCCTCGACCGACGCCTCCGAGGGGTCGAGTCGGGCGCGTGGAATGATCGCCATGCCCAGCGTCTGGATCAGGCTTTCGAAATGCGCGTTTTGAGTCGCCCTTGTGATTTCGAGATGGAACCGGAAGTCAGCGCCTACTGCGTCGCTACGCGCCTCGATCGCCTGGGTGAACCCAGCGAGCGCCTGGCGCATCGTTTCCAGGTTGCCGGCGGTGCGGCGCTGCGCCGCCAGGCCGGCCGCCTCGGTCTCGACGCCGATCCGCAGCTCGAGCATCGCCACCACGTCGTGCAGGGTGGCCAGCTGGTCGGAGCGGATCCGGAACACGGCCGAGTCGGCGTGGCCGGTGACGAAGCTGCCGACGCCGTGCCGCGTCTCGACCAGCGACGACGCCTGCAGCCTGGAGAGCGCCTCGCGGATGACGGTGCGGCTGACGCCGAACTCGCCCATCAGCGCCGCCTCGGTGGACAGCTTGGCCCCCGGGACGAGCCGGCCGTCGCGGATCCGGTCGGCGAGCTCGTCGACGACGCCGAAGGCGAGGCTTTTCGGGCGGCGGCGGTCGAGGACTTGAGCGGAATCGTTCATGGCGGAGGTGGAATCGCTAGTGGTTGTACGACATCAGACAACTTAACGCAAGAGTGCTTTCGCCGATGTATGCCGGCCCGGGTCACGACCATCATCGTGACCCATGGCGACCTCCTCCACATCTCTTTGCGCCGCCCCGGCCTACCCGCGGCTGCTCCTCACCGGCGCGGCCGGCGCCCTCGGCAAGGTGCTCCGGCCGCGCCTGAAGAAGCTCTGCCGGACGCTGCGCGTCAGCGACATCGTGCCGCTCGACGCCGCCGCCGAAGGCGAGGAGCTGGTCGTCTGCCCGCTGCAGGACGGTGCCGCGGTACACGCGCTGGTCGCCGGCGTCGAGGCGATCGTCCATCTCGGCGGCGTCTCGACCGAGGGGCCGTTCGAGCCGATCCTGCAGGCCAACATCGTCGGCGCCTGGAACCTCTACGAAGCGGCGCGCAAGCACGGCACCAGGCGCATCATCTTCGCCAGCTCGAACCACGTCACCGGTTTCTATCGCCAGGACGAAGTGATCTCGCCGGGCGACCCCATGCGGCCCGACGGCCACTACGGCCTCAGCAAGGCATTCGGCGAGAACCTCTCGCGCTTCTACTTCGACCGCTACGGCATCGAGACGGTGTGCCTGCGCATCGGCTCGTCGTTTCCCGAGCCGAAAGACCGGCGCATGCTCGCCACCTGGCTGAGCTACGACGACCTCGAGCGCCTGGTCGTCGCCAGCCTGATGGCGCCGGTGGTCGGACACAGCGTCGTCTACGGCCTGTCCGACAACAGCACGAGCTGGTGGGACAACACCTCGTCGACGCATCTCGGCTATCGCCCCCAGGACAGCTCGGAGCCCTTCCGCGCCGCGCTCGAGGCGCGCCAGGCCCGACCCGACCCCGCCGACCCGGTCGCCCGCTTCCAGGGCGGCGGCTTCGTCGCGCGCGGCCCTTTCGACAACCCCGGAGACACCCCATGATCCAACGCAGAACCCTGGCCGCGCACGCGGCCGCCTGGTTTTTCGCCGCCGTGCTCGGCAGCGCCGCCGGCAGCGCCTCGGCGCAGAGCCTGACGCTCAAGGCCGCCGACGTGCATCCACCCGGCTACCCGAATGTGGTCGCCATCGAGCACATGGGCGACAAGCTCGAGAAGGCCAGCAACGGTCGCATCAAGCTGAAGATGTTTCCCGGCGGCGTGCTCGGCGGCGAGAAGGAGATGATCGAGCAGACCCAGGTCGGCGCGATCGACATC
>JBDTUG010000330.1:0-4603 GCA_040007855.1 Caldimonas sp. | reverse complement strand
CCGCTCGCTGCCCGGGTTCATGGCGCGCTGCGCGCAGGTGCTGGCCGATGCGCCGGCCGGGCGCGAGCGCATCCGCGCCGAACGGGCCGAGTTCGACTTCCTCGCCTGCGACCGGAAGCTCAAACGACGCGCGATGACAGCGTTGCCGTCGATCATCGAGGCGAACATCAGTCGAGCGTCTTGCGGTAGCGCAGCAGCGCGATCGTTCCCGCGGCGAGGACGAAGACCGCCATCGGCCAGACGTCGGGCGCGATCTGCGCCGCACCGTTGCCCTTGAGCAGGATGCCGCGCACCACGCGCAGGAAGTGCGTCAGCGGCAGCACCTCGCCCAGGTACTGCGCCCAGACCGGCATGCCGCGAAACGGAAACATGAAGCCCGAGAGCAGGATCGACGGCAGGAAGAAGAAGAACGTCATCTGCATCGCCTGGAGCTGGTTGCGCGCCAGCGTCGAGAAGGTGAAGCCGACCGCCAGGTTGGCGATCATGAACAGGCCGATCGTCGCCATGAGCAGCGCGAAGTTGCCGAGCATGGGCACCTCGAACAGCAGCCACGCGGCAACGAGGATGACGCCGAGCTGCAGGTAGCCGATGAACACGTAGGGCAGGATCTTGCCGAGCATCACCTCGATCGGCCGCACCGGCGTGGCGAGCAGGTTCTCCATCGTGCCGCGCTCGCGCTCGCGCGTCATCGCCAGGCCGGTGAGCATCACCATGGTCATGGTGAGGATGGTGCCGATCAGGCCGGGCACGATGTTGTAGCGCGTCAGGCCTTCGGGGTTGTAGCGGCGGTGGATGCGGACCTCGTAGGGCGCTGGCTTGCCGCGCAGCCCGGCGAGCGGGCCCTGCAGGTCGTGCGCCAGCGCCTGGTCGGCGATCTGCGCCAGCGCCGCGATCGCGTTGCCCGAGGCCGAGGGGTCGGTGGCGTCGACCGAGACCAGGATTGCCGGACGCTCGCCGCGCACCACGCGCTGCGTGAAGTCGGGCGGGATGGCGACCATGAACTGCACTTCGCCCGACGCGACGAGCGCGTCGCCCGCCGTTTCGCTCGTGCCGGTGTGGACGATGCGGAAGTAGCCGGTGTTCTGCAGCGCCGCGAAGAGGCTGCGCGCCAGCGGGCCGCTGTCGGCCGAGACCAGCGCCGTGGGCAGGCCCTTGGGGTCGGTGTTGATCGCGTAGCCGAAGAGCACGAGCTGCAGCACGGGCACGCCGATCGCCATCGCGAAGGTGAGCCGGTCGCGCAGCATCTGCTGCAGCTCCTTGACGAACACCGCCCAGATGCGCTGCAGCGAGACGCGCTTCATGACAGCGCTCCGGCGGCGATCGGGTCGACCGCGGTGGCGATCAGGCTGATGAAGACATCCTCGAGATTGGCGGCGCTTCGCGCCCACGCAAGCCCGGCCTGGTGGCGGTAAGGCGCGATCGCTGCTTCGACCTCGGCGCTGCTGCGCCCCGCGACGTGCAGAGAGTTGCCGAACACGGCGACGCTGAGGATGCCCGGTGCCGCCTTGAGCGACTCGACCAGCGCCGTGTTGCCCTCGCCCTGCACCGACCACACCACGAGGCCGGCCTGCTCGATGATCTGCGCCTGCGTGCCGCGCGCCAGCACCTTGCCGTAGGCGATGTAGCAGAGCTCGTGGCAACGCTCGGCTTCGTCCATGTAGTGGGTGGAGACGAGCACGGTGATGCCTTCGGCGGCGAGGGCGTGGATCTCGTCCCAAAAGTCGCGCCGCGCCTTGGGGTCGACGCCGGCGGTGGGCTCGTCGAGCAGGAGCAGGCGCGGCGTGTGCATGAGGCACGCGGCCAGCGCGAGCCGCTGCTTCCAGCCGCCCGACAGGGTGCCCGCGAGCTGGCCCTGCCTGCCGACGAGTCCCAGGCGCGCCAGCGTGCGGTCGACCGCGCCGCGCCGTTCGGGCAGCTCGTAGAGCCGGCCGATGAAATCGAGGTTCTCGCGGATCGAGAGGTCGTCGTAGAGGCCGAACCGCTGCGTCATGTAGCCTACCTCGCGGCGGATCGCCTCGCTGCCGGTGCGAAGGTCGTGGCCGAGGCAGGTGCCGTTGCCGGCATCGGGCGTGAGCAGACCGCAGAGCATGCGGATGGTCGTCGTCTTGCCGCTGCCGTTGGGGCCGAGGAAGCCGCAGATGCGGCCCTGCGCCACCTGCAGCGTGACGTCGTCGACCACGGCGCGGCCGCCATAGCGCTTGGTGAGGCCGCGCACGTCGATGGCGAGCGAGCCCGCGGCGCTCGTGGCGGTCACTGCGGGGCGCTCGCGGCGCGGTGCACCTCGACCGGCTGGCCAGGGCGCAGCCGCGCGGCGCCCGCAGCGTCGGCGCGCGCCTCGACCATGAACACCAGCTTGGCGCGCTGCGAGTTGGAGTAGATGACCGGCGGCGTGTACTCGGCCTGGGTGGCAATGAAGCTGATGCGCGCCGGCACCTCGGCGGCGCAGCCGTCGCAGCGCACGCGCACCGCCTGGCCGACGGCGATCGCGCCGAGCTCGCCCTCGGGCACGAAGAAGCGCGCCTTCACGGCGCCGGGCGGCAGCAGCGAGACCACGGGCTGGCCCGCGCCCACCCATTCGCCCGGGCGGAAGTAGGTCTCGGCCACGCGCGCGTCGGCGGGCGCGGCCTGCACCTTCTGCTGCTCGCGCCAGCGCGCCTGTTCGAGTGCGAAGCGCGCCGCGGCGGTGCGCGCGGCGGCGGCCTCGCGCTCGTCGCTGCGCGCCGGCAGCCGCGCCACGCGGAGCTGCGCCCCGAGCTCGGCCACGCGCGCCTGCGCCAGGCGCGCGGCGGCGCGCACGTCGTCGAGGTGCGAGGCCGAGACGAATCCCTGCGCCACGAGCCCCTCCTGGCGCGCCAGCTCGTTCCTCGCCTGAATCGCCTGCGCCTGCGCCTGGGCGAGCTGCGCCTGGACGACGGCGACCTCCTGCTCGCGTTTGCCCTTCTGCAGGTCGGCGGCCTGCGCGCCGGCACCGATGGCGCGGGCGGCGGCCTCCTCGCGCGCGGCGCGCTCTGCCACGGCGTCGAGCACGAACAGCGTGGCGCCGCGCTTCACGTCGTCGCCGCGCTGCACGGCGAGCTGGGTCAGCGCGCCGGCGATGGGCGAGGCGACGTAGACGTATTCGCCCTCGGCGTAACCGGACCAGCCGGAGTCGGCGGGGGGCGAGCAGGCGGCGAGCGAGGCCAGCGCGGCGACGGCGAAGAGGGGGAATGCCTTCACGCGGCGTCTCTCCGGCGGGATCGGGACGCAGCGGGCAGCACGCGGGCGCGCGGGGCGAGCGCGGCGAGCGCCAACGCCACGCGCTGGTCGATGGCGCCATCGCTCATCACCTCGGCCTCGAAGCGCGCGTGCAGGCCGGGGAGCTCGAGGCCCGCATCGAGCAGCCCGGCGACGAACACCACCGGCAGCAGCACCGAGCTCATGAGAAAGGCGAAGCGCTGCACCGGCGGCGCTTCGCCAGCGAGCGCGCCCTCGTGCTCGGCCTGCTGCATCAGCGCGAGCAGCAGGCCGACGTGGCGCGGTGCGTTCAGGCGAAAGAACTCGCGCGCCACCGCCTCGCCGCCCATCGCATCCATCCAGACGCGGGCGACGAGCTGGCGGTGGGCGCGGGCAAATCGGGCCAGCGCGCCGAGCGCCCGCTCGAGGCGCGGCAGCGCCAGGCCTTCGCCCTGGGCGCTCCCCGCAAGCGAGGCGAACATCTCCTCGTACATCTCCTGGAGCAGGGCGCGCAGGAACGCCTCCTTGCTGTCGAAGTGGTAGTGAAACATCGCCCGATTGACGCCCGCGTGCTCGGCCACCGCGCGCACCGAGAGCCGGGCGCAGCCGGCCGCGGGGAAGAGGGCGCGACCGCTGGCGAGGAGGGCGCGGTCGATCTGTCTGGAAGGGCGGGGCATGGGACGGATTGTTGGTCGGTCGGCTAGTAATTGGCAAGACCGACTCCCCGTTGAAGACGACCCGTGCGGCCGGCTTCGCCGCAGTCCATCGGACCGCGCTGGTTCCTTTCGCGATGATCGAACCGACCTCGGCATTGGAAAGTGGAAGCCCTGTCATCTGAGTTGGAGCACGCAACGAGCGCGGCTATCAGGCTTCGAGGAGCCGTTCGCGGACGCCCGCTCGAGGGTCGAGAGGTGCCGTCGGTCTTCGTCCGTTCTCCAAAATCGCCCTCGAACTTGCGCACTAGAATCGCGCGCGACCCACATGCTGGATTCGCGAAAAAAATGCACTGTCAGGTCGCGTCGGGGGAACCGGTGGGGCACGAAGGAATGCCTCCAACGGCCGACGTGCAAGCACGCTGCGGCTTTGCAGGTCCAATGGGAACGACGCACTCGCCAGCGAGCCCTCTGAGTACCGGCTCGGCCCGAAGGAAAAGCGCCTGGCGCCGGTGTCCATCCCGAGATCACGCTGGCCGAGGCACCTCGAAGGCACCATGAAAAAGAGCGTAACGACCCCAGGCGAATCCCCTTCTCGGCTGATCGACGCGAAGATCGAGGGACTGGACGACTGGAGAGGCAAGACGCTCTCCCGTGTCCGCGTTTTCATCAAGCAGGCTGACCCCGAGGTGGTCGAGGAGTGGAAGTGGAGCGTGCCGGTCTGGTCTCACGATGGC
>JBDTUG010000329.1:0-4608 GCA_040007855.1 Caldimonas sp. | reverse complement strand
ACCGGCAGCAGGCCGCGCGCCATCTTGTGCTCGCCCTGGGCGCCGCCCTCGAAGCGCTGGTAGCCGCTGGCGATGCACCAGGCGAGCGGCTCGTAGTAGCAGGCGTCGAAGTGCAGGCAGGGCACGTACTCGACGGCGCCCCAGTAACGGCCGAATGCGGTCCGGCGCACGGGGTCGATGACGATCAGCGAGCAGGCGATCCGCTCGGTGCCGCGCCACGCCGTGAAGAGCAGCCAGTTGCCGGGCATCGTCGCCGCGGCGCGGGCGAAGAAGTCGCGCGTGAGGTAGGGAGAGGAATGGTGGGCGCGGTAGGTGAGGGTGTAGCAGCGGTAGAAGAAGCTCCAGTCTTCCGCGCCGATGGCCGGGCCGGTGGCGCTCCTGAAGGTGACGCCGGCCTCGGCGACGCGACGCCGCTCCTGCTGGATCTTCTTGCGCTTCTCGCGCTGCAGGCTGGCCAGGAAGTCGGCGAAGTCGGCATAGGGCGTGGGCGAGCGGTCCTGCCAGTGGAACTGCACCGTGCTGCGCATCGACCAGCCGGCCTCCCGCGCCGCCGCCTGGTCGGCCTCGTCGAGGAAAAGCAGGTGCGCCGACGACAGCCCGGCCGAGCGGGCCAACTGCTCGATGGCGCGCAACAGCAGCAGGCGATGCTCGTGGCTGCGCGCCAGCAGGCGCGGCCCCGGCACCGGCGTGAACGGGATCGCCCCGGTCAGCTTCGGGTAGTAGTCGAGGCCGCGCCGCCGGTAGGCATCGGCCCAGGCCCAGTCGAAGACGTACTCGCCGTAGGAATGGTCCTTGAGGTAGAGCGGGCAGGCGGCGACCAGCTCGCCGGCGTCCTTGACCAGCAGGAAGTGCGGCGCCCAGCCGGTGGCGGCGACCGCACTGCCCGAAGCGTGCAGGGCGCGCAGGTACTCGATGGCAACGAACGGGGTGGCGCCGGGCTGCGCCGCCACGAGGGCGTTCCAGGCGACGGCGTCGATCTCGGCGGGGTCGCGGCAGACCTCGACCGTCCAGTCGCCGGCCTCGGCGGCGCGGCTCGCGCTGGCGTCGGGCTCGGGGCGGGGCGTTTTCAAGCGGCGCATGTTAGGGCCAGTTCTTGCGAAGAGCGTGCCGGGGCGAAAAGGCCCGCGCTTTCGACGCCGGCTTGTCCTGTGCGCCGCGTGGGAAGGAGGCCTTGCCTCTAAACTCGGCGCATCCACGCGCCCGGAGTCGGCTCATGAAACAGATCACCGCCATCGTCAAGCCGTTCAAGCTGGAGGAAGTGCGCGAGGCGCTCGCCGAAATCGGCGTATCGGGGCTGACCGTCACCGAGGTCAAGGGCTTCGGGCGCCAGAAGGGCCACACCGAGCTCTACCGGGGCGCCGAATACGTCGTCGACTTCCTGCCAAAGGTCAAGGTCGAAGTCGTGGTGAAGGATGCCGAAGCCGAACGCTGCATCGAAGCGGTGATCAAGGCGGCCAAGACCGGCAAGATCGGCGATGGCAAGATCTTCGTCACGACGATCGAGAGTGTCGTGCGGATCCGCACCGGCGAGGTCAACGAAGACGCGGTCTAGGAGACTGGGCGGCAGAGAGACGGGCCCGCGCCGGGGCGATTCGCGGCGCCCGCCGGCGTTGCCGCCCAGGCTCCTAGGGCCGCCTCGCCGGCCGGAGCAGGCGCGCCGCGATCTCCGGCTCGTTCGACGGGGCCCGAGCCCGTGCCTACGTTTTGCCGCGCGTGTCGACGAGCCGCGTGCCGCAGGCGATGTCGTGCCAGAACTGGCGGCCCGGTGCGGCCAGGGCCAGCAAGGCATAGCCGGCGACGCCGAGCGCCATCGCTGCGAGCTTGGGCCAGGGCGGTAGGTGTGCCACGGTCGCGAGCAGCGCCGCCGGCGCGAACCAGCCCAGGCAGCAGGCCACATAGCGCGCCAGCGCCCGCGCCTGGGTGAGGCCCCGGCCGGCCCGGTCGGTGACCCGGATCCGCCAGGTCTGCATCGCCAGGGTCTGGCCGCGCGCCGACCAGTAGCCGACGAAGTAGACCCCGTAGACGATCAGGGCGAAGCTGCGCACGGCGCTTTCGCTCTGCAGCGGATGGCTCTGTCCGGTCTGGGCCAGGAACAGGGTGCCGAGCACGGCGGGGATGAGCGCCACGCCGAACAGGAGCATCGCCTCGTAGAGGAAGCAGGCCATCCGGCGGGCCAGCGGGGGCGCTGGCTGCGCGACCGCGCCGGGCGGCGCTGCGGCGCCGCCTTCGGCGTTCATTGCGACTGTGGCGGCGTCGGCTCGCCCGGCCGGGCCGGAACGGGCAGGGTGGCGCGCGGCGCCGGGGCGGGCAGGGCGGCGCGCGGCGCCGGGGCGGGCGCCGGCTGCGTCGAAAGGGGAACCGGCTGCGTCGAGGGAGCCGGCGCGACCGCCGCCGCTTGGGGGCCGCGCCGCGGCAGCAGGGTCGACCGGTTGACGAACTCGGGCGTCGCGGCGATCTTCGGCATGCCCGACTGCTGGTGCGCCGGTGGCGTGACCGGGCGGGTGATGAGCCGGGTGGTCGCACCGGTTGCCGCCTGGACGACGGTGGGCGCGACCAGGCGCGGCGGCTGCGCCAGCGCCGGATTGGGCACGACGTTGGCCTTGGCCTGGTTCGCGTCGCGCGGCGGCAGGCTGCCCTTGCCGGCGGCCGGCGCTTTTGCGCGGCCGCGAACCGCCGCCGAGGCGGCGGCGCGCGCGGCGAACTGCTCCTTCTGGTCGGCCGGCAGGTTCTGGTATTCCTCCCAGCGTGCGGAGCGGGCGGGCGCCGGAACCTGGCGCGCCTCCTGGTAGCGCAGGCGGAGCTCGCCGCGCTCGACCGGCGAGAGGCGCGCCCACTCGGTCATCCGCTCGGCGATCCGGGTACGCTCGGGCGCCGGCAGGGTCGGGTAGCGGTCGGCGATCGCCAGCCACTTCTGCTTGCGCGAGGCGTCGATGCCCGCCCATTCGCGCTCCAGCGGCGCCAGCGCCTGGCGTTGCAGCGGGCTCAGGGTCTGCCAGCGAACGCCGGCCTCGGGGCGCGGCGCAGTGGTCGCGTAGGGCGGGCGTGGCACGGGAGCCTGCACCGGCGCGGGGGTGGCGGTAGGGGTCGTGTAGGGCGGGCGCGGCACGGGCGCCGGCGCAACGCCCTGGGCCAGGGTCACGCCGCAGGTGCCGAGCGCGACCGCGGCAAGGGCGAGGGAAACGGCGCGTCGCTGCGGCCCGGGCGTCATGGCCGGCCGCCTCATTCGCCGGGCAGAGCTTTCAGGTACTCGACGAAGCCGGCGTCGCGGTAGGCGTTGATGGGCAGGTCGTCGCCCAGCAAGGCGGCGTCGACCTCGGCCGCGACCGAGATCTGCGAGCGGGTCTGCCAGTCCTCGATCAGGACCAGGCCCACGACCAGGGCGGCCAGCGGCACCGCCGAGGCGAACCGCATCCACCAGGGGGATCGGCTGAAGCCGAGCACGCCGGCGCCCTGGGCGCTGACGCCTTGCAGCGCACCCGCCGGGCGGGCCAGGCGGGCTGCCTCGATCGCCTTTTCGCGGGCAAAACGGAGCCGTTCGCCGATCTCCGGGGCGACGTTTTCGGCGCGCTCGCTCAGGCGCGCGGCGATGCTGCGCGCAAATCGCGATTCGATCGCCTCGCGGGCGGCGAGCCCGTAAACAGTTTCACGCGTCTTCATGATCCGATTCCCTTCGCCCTGAGGGCCTTGGCCAAGGCGTGAACCGCCCGCGAGCAGTGGGTCTTGACGCTTCCCTCCGAACAACCCATCGAGGCAGCTGTCTCGGCGACATCCAGTTCCTCCCAGTAACGCAGGAGAAATGCCTCTCGTTGACGTCCGGGCAGCCGTGCGACCTCCGCATCGATGAGTTGCAAGATCTGAGCCCGTGATACCGAGTCGGCCGCGCTCTCGTGCTCGAGCGAGCTGCCCAGGCTCTCCAGCGTTTCGAGGATATCGAAGTCGCCCTCGCTGCCGACCGACTCGAAGTCGGAAAAGTTCCGGACGACCGCGTTCTTCACCTTCTGGCGCCGGAACCAGTCCATGGTGGCGTTCGACACGATGCGCTGGAACAGCAGCGGCAACTCGGCCGCCGGGCGGTCGAAGTACTTCTCCGAAAGCCGGATCATCGCGTCCTGAACGATGTCGAGCGCCGCGTCTTCGTCACGGACGGCGTACACGGCGCGCTTCCAGGCACGCTTCTCGACGCTCTTCAGAAAGTCGGAAAGTTCTTTGTCGGTCGCCAAGGAAGGCAAGCCTGAGAGGGCCGCAGCTCGAAGCGGCGGGATTATCTCATCGGCTCCCGAAGCGGCCTCGCGGGAGCGAACGCAGGCCGCGTCGATGCGATAATTCGCGGTTGCACGACAGTTTCGATCGCCGGCGCGCCCCGACCGCGTAGTCGCGCCGGGCGATCTTCCCAGGCACCACACCCGTCCCACGAAGGCGAGGAAAGGTGCACCGATGGTTTTTCGTCAGAGAAATTCACAAAGGTTTCGACATCATGGAAACGTCAGCGCCCGACCTGAAGCGCGCGCCTGCGCTCGCTTCGCCCGCCACTCCCGCCCCCGAGCCGAACGGCTCCGAGATCCTGGTTCGCTGCCTGCAGGCGGAAAACGTCAGGTACCTCTGGGGCTA
>JBDTUG010000328.1:0-4658 GCA_040007855.1 Caldimonas sp. | reverse complement strand
TGGCCGCCGTGGCGGGCCAGCGGCCAGACCGCGGCGACGTTGCAGATCGGGATCGAGAGCGCCATCAGCAGCGCCATCCAGGCGAGGCCCTGGGCGCCGTAGAGCCGCTCGGCCAGGGCCAGCGCGATGTACGAGTTGAAGCGGTAGGCGACCTGCGCGCCCGAGGCGTGCAGGCGCGGGTCGACGCCCGGAAGGCGGCCCAGCGACAGGGCCGCGGTGATGCCGATCGCCAGCATGCCGAGGCCGGCCAGGCCGAGGTCGAGCGCCTGCGCCGGCCGCAGCGGGCTCTTCAGGATGGAGTTGAAGAGCAGCACCGGAAAGAGCAGGAAGTAGACGAGCTTTTCGGCCGCCTCCCAGACGCTGCGGTCGAGTGCCGTGCGCCGGCAGATGACGAAGCCGAGCAGGATCAGCAGGAAGTCCGGCAGCAGCAGCAGCGGGTTCGCCATCCGGACCAGTATGCCGGGCGGCGAGCGGGCTATTGCGGAGGGCCCCGCCCGGGGCCATCGCCTAGACTCGCGCCTCGAAGAAAACCCTGCCGGAGAAGGCCTGCCATGCTGCACCGCCGAACCCTGATCGCCGCCGCGGCCCTCGCCGTGCTGCCCGGCACGCTCTGGGCGCAGTCGTCCTACCCGAACAAGCCGGTGCGGCTGGTCGTTCCGTTCGCGCCCGGCGGCACAACCGACATCGTCGCCCGGGTGGGTCTCGGAAAAGATCAACCTCGCGCTCGGCCAGACCATGACTACAAGGGCTTCATGGCCGAGCTCAAGAAAAATCCCGGCAAGTACTCGTATGCGAGCTCGGGCACCGGCGGCATCGGTCACTTGCAGATGGAGCTGTTCAAGAACCTCTCGGGCACCTTCGTCACCCACATCCCGTACCGCGGCGCCGGGCCGGCCCTGAACGACACGGTGGCCGGCCAGGTGCCGATGCTGTTCGACAACCTGCCCTCGGCGCTGCCTTTCATAAGGGACGGTCGACTGATCCCGATCGTCGTCGCGGCGCCGCAGCGGCTGGCGGTCCTGCCGAACGTACCGACCTTCAAGGAGGTCGGCCTCGAGCCGGTCAACCGGCCGGCCTACTACGGCATCTACGGGCCCAAGGGTCTGCCGAAGGAGGTGGTCGACAAGGTCCACGACGCGGTCAAGAAGACGCTCGAGGATCCCGCCGTCAAGAAGCGGATCGAGGAAACCGGCTCGATCATCATCGCCAACACGCCCGAGCAGTTCGCGGCGCAGATCGCCGCCGAGTTCGAGGTCTACAAGAAGGTGGTCGCGGCGCAGAAGCTCACCCTCGAGTAGGGCGAGGTCGGCGCCGGCGACGCGAGACGGCCTGCTCACCCCGGGGCAACGCGAGCGGCGACGATGGACACGGCGAGCACGGCGAGCATCGACCGCTTCCTCGAGACGCTCTGGATCGAGGACGGTCTGGCCGCCAACACGCTGGCCGCCTACCGGCGCGACCTGACCGGGCTGGCCGACTGGCTGGCCCGCGCGGCCGGCACGGCGATCGTCGACGCCAGCGAAGCCGACCTGCGCGAGTACGGCGTCGCCCGCCATGCCGGCAGCGCGGCGAGCAGTGCGAATCGCCGCCTCACCGTATTTCGGCGCTTCTTCCGCTGGGCCTTGCGCGAGCGGCTGGCGAGCGCCGACCCGACCTTGCGCCTGGCGACGGCGCGCCAGCCGATGCGGGTGCCGAAGTCGCTCTCGGAGGCGCAGGTCGAGGCCCTGCTCGGTGCGCCCGAGGCCGGCACGCTGCTCGGCCTGCGCGACCGGACCATGCTCGAGCTGATGTACGCGAGCGGCCTGCGCGTCAGCGAACTGGTCGGCCTGAAGACGGTCGAGGTCAGTCTGGTCGAAGGCGCCTTGCGCGTCACCGGCAAGGGAGCCAGGGAACGGCTCGTGCCGTTCGGCGAGGAAGCGCATGCCTGGCTGCAGCGCTACCTCGCCGAGGCGCGCGCCGCCATCCTCGCCGGCCAGGCCAGCGACGCCCTGTTCGTCACCGGGCGGGGCGGGCCGATGACGCGGCAGATGTTCTGGAAGCTGGTCAAGGCGCACGCCCTGAAGGCCGGCGTCGCGGTGCCGCTCTCGCCGCATACCCTGCGCCACGCCTTCGCGACCCACCTGCTCAACCACGGCGCCGACCTGCGCGCCGTGCAGATGCTGCTCGGCCACGCCGACATCTCGACGACGACGATCTACACCCACGTGGCGCGCGAGCGGCTGAAGGCCCTGCACGCGAGCCACCACCCGCGCGGCTAGCCCTGTGAGCAAGCTCGCGACCGGGCGCCGGGCCGGCATCGTCGGCATCGGCAACATGGGCGGGGCGATGGCCGTGCGCCTGCTCTCGCTGGGTTACGACGTCGGTGTACGCGACCTCGTGCCTTCCTGCGAAGCCGAGGCGGTGCGCCACGGCGCGCGCGCCTTCGCGACGCCGGCAGCGCTGGCGGTGGCGCACCGCGTCGTCATCGTCGCGGTCGTCGATGCCGCCGAGAGCGAAACGGTCCTGTTCGGCCGCGACGGCGCGGCGGGCGCGCTCGACGCCGGCGCCTGCGTCGTGCTCTGTCCGACGATCGGCCCGGCGAGCACCGAAGACCTCGCCGCGCGGCTCGCCGCGCTGGGGGTCGACTGCATCGACGCGCCGATGTCGGGTGGACCGGCGCGGGCCCGCGACGGCAGCATGAGCCTGATGGTGGCCTGCGGCGACGCTGCCTTCGCCGGCCATCGGCCGCTGCTCGAGGCGCTTTCGTCGAAGCTGTTCCGGGTCGGCGAGCGGCCGGGCGACGGAGCGCGCACCAAGCTCGTCAACAACCTGCTCGCCGCCGTCAACCTGGCGGGTGCCGCCGAGGCGCTGGCGCTGGCCGGGCAGCTCGGCCTCGATGCCGCCCGCACGCTCGACGTGATCGAGCAGTCGAGCGGGCAGAGCTGGATCGGCAGCGACCGGATGCGCCGGGCGCTCGCCGGCGACCTGGCGCCGCGCGCCCACACCAGCCTGCTGGCCAAGGACTCGCGACTCGCGATCGCGATGGCGCAGGCAGCCGGCTTCGACGCCGCGCTCGGCAGTGCCGCCGCCGCCCTGTTCCAGCGCGCCTGCGCCGCCGGCCTCGACCGGCTCGACGATGCGAGCCTGCTCGCGCTGCTGCGCGACGCCGGGCGCAAAGGCGCTAGCTAGCGGCTGATGCCGGCCTTGGCGCGCGTGCTGTAGTCCTGGTAGGCGGGCAGGGCGATCGCGGCGACGATGCCGATGACGAAGATCACCGGGAAGATCAGGCCGATGATGCGCACCGCCCAGCCGTTCGGTGGCGGCGGCAGGCCCCAGCGGTTGGCGCCGCGGGTGCCGCCCTTGAACAGCCAGTACAGGCCGACCAGCGGGATCAGCGCGGCGATGCCCCACCAGCCGGAGAGGTCCATGTCGTGAGAGCGCTCGACCAGCAGGATCGCGGTGCCGATCGCGTAGATGGCGAAGCCGATCACGCTGGCGATCAACGGGCTCATGTTGGTGACGCCGGCGAGCACGCCGAGCAGGAAGGTGATCGCGAAGAAGACGATGTACAGGCCGGAGCTGTAGGCCAGAAAGCGCAGCCGGCCGATCCGCCCGTTCGGTGGCCAGAGCCTGATCGGCTGCACGCCCTCGCCGGCCAGCGCCACGTCTTCCACCCGCGCACCGGGCGGTGCGAACCGATTCGTCGTGTCCATCTCGGGCCCCCTCGCCAATCGTCGTTGTGCTGCGACTGTCTCATCTTTTGCAGGGACCGTCTCCTCCGCCGGGCGCTCCGGATCGGCACGGCAAGGCTGCCGACGCGGCGGCCGCGCGACGGCGCGACGGCTCAGCCAGCGAGCAGGGCAGCGAAGCGCGCCAGGTCGACGTTGCCGCCGCTGACCACGATGCCCACCCGCCGGTCCTGCAGCTCGGCCTTCATCCGCCGCGCCGCGGCGAAGCCGAGGCAGCCGGTCGGCTCGACGATCATCTTCATGCGCTCGGCGAAGAAGCGCATCGCCTCGATCAGCTCGGCATCGCTCGCCGTCAGCACGTCGTCGACGTCGCGGCGGATGATCTCGAAGGTGATCAGGCCGAGTGCCTGCGTCTGCGCGCCGTCGGCGATCGTCTTCGGCACCTCGATGTGGACGATCCGGCCGGCGCGGAACGATTGCTGTCCGTCGTTGCCGGCCTCCGGCTCGACGCCGTAGATGCGGCAGCCCGGAGCGAGCGCGCGCGCCGCCAGCGCCGAGCCCGAGATCAGCCCGCCGCCGCCCATGCACACGAACAGGGCGTCGAGTGGCCCGGTCTCCTCGATCAGCTCCTTGACGGCCGTGCCCTGGCCGGCGATCACGTCGGGGTGGTCGAACGGCGGAATCAGGGTCAGCCCGTGCTGCTCGGCGAGGCGGCGGCCGATCGCCTCGCGGTCTTCGCGGTAGCGCTCGTAGACGACCACCTGGCCGCCGTAGCCGCGGGTCGCGGCGACCTTGGCGGCCGGCGCGTCGTGCGGCATGACGATCGTCGCCGGCATGCCGAGCAGGCGGGCGGCGAGGGCGATCGCCTGCGCATGGTTGCCCGACGAGAAGGCGACCACGCCGGCCTTGCGCTGCGCCGCGTCGAAGCGCGACAGGGCGTTGAAGGCGCCGCGGAACTTGAAGGCGCCCATGCGCTGGAAGTTCTCGCAC
>JBDTUG010000327.1:0-4666 GCA_040007855.1 Caldimonas sp. | reverse complement strand
GCGCTTCCCGGCGCGAGCCGGAGGAAGACGATCATCTCCTCGATGTCGGCGTAGGCGCGATCGGTGAGGCTCGGCGCCGGCGTGATCTCCTCTTCGGCGGCGCGGCGGTTCAAGGGAGTGGCTTTCGTTGACGGCGACCTGATAGACACCTAATATATCAGTTGCTTTTCCGCAGGCAAGGGGACTTTCGATGATGACCGACCGGCAGCGCCGATTCCGCGAACAGTACGTGGCGCAGATCAGCCCCTGGTACAACGGCTTGCTCCACGTCGGCGTGATGTACGCCGCCGGCATCTCGGCGATCGTCTGGTGCGTGAGCCGGATGCTGCACCCTTCCTGGGAGTGGCTGCTGATCCTGCCGGTGGCGATCGCCGGCAACTTCGTCGAGTGGGGCATGCACAAGTTCGTGATGCACCGCCTGGTCGACGTGTTCGCGCTGCGCGCCATCTACGACCGGCACACCCGCCAGCACCACCAGTACTTCACCGACGGCGATCCGACGATCGGCACGGTCAAGGAATTCCGGATCGTCTTCTTCCCCTGGCGCGTGTTGATGGTGCTGGCCGTGGTCGGCGGCGGCCTCGGCTGGCTGACCGCGCAAGTGCTCGGCCCGAACGCCGGCTACGTCGTCTTCATCACCATGATCGGTCACTACATGGTGTACGAGACCTTCCACTTCTGCTGCCACGTGCCGGAGAACTCGGTCGTCCGCAACCTGCCGCTGGTGAACACGATCCGCCGGCATCACGCGGCGCACCACAACATGGGGATCATGATGCACTGCAACATGAACCTCACCTTGCCGATCGCCGACTGGGCCATGAAGACCAGCGACCTGAAGCGCGGCCTGCTCGGCCACCTGTTCAACGGCTACGACGAGACCCACGTCAAGGACGAGCTCAAGCCGGTGATGGCGCGCTTTCGCAGCGCCGAAACGCAGGAACAGCGCGTCACCCTGGACGGCCCCCGACTCAGCGACGACGAGCTGCGCGCCCTGCGGCAGGCCGGCAGCCACCATTGAGTCGGGGCGTCAGCAATTCGCAGCGCGCTCCCGCGCATCGACGGCGGCGAGCAGCGCCGCCTTGCGCTCCAGACTGGCCTCGAAGCGCGGCGCCGCGACCGCGCACATCACGACGCGGACCGTCGCGATCCGCTCGAACCGGTCTTCGACGCTCACCTCGAAGCTCGTCGCCGTCGCGCTCTGCACCCGCGCGCTGCCGCGCAGGGTAAGCGTCGATCCCGGCAGGGCGGGCCGCTCGTGGCGGATCTCGACCTCGGAGCCGACCAGGGTCTGGTCGGCGGCCAGCCGTTCCTGCATCGCCTCGGCGCACACCGACTCGACCACCGAGACGAGCAGGCCGGTCGCCAGCGCCGGGACCATCCGCTGCGCAAAGGCAGCGCCGTGCGGCAACGTCGTGAAGACGCAGCGCGCGGTCATGGCCTCGGGCACGACGAAGACGCCGGTGAATTCGAAGTCGTGGCCGACCGGCAGGTCCCGGAAAACGGCTGCCCGGCGGTGGGCGGCTTGCGAGCGTTGCAGCATGGCGTTCTTGTAGTTCGAAGGTGTGGACACCCCTTCGTACGCGTCGCGAAGACGAATCCGGCCATCGGCGAATGCGCGTTACCTGCAGTCGTGTGCCATCCGGCCACCTCCCGCGCCGGCCTGCGCCACCCGTGCGCGGGAAGGATCCCGGGCCGCCCCGATCCCGATCACACGGCGAGCTCGACTACAGCCCCAGGAAATCCTTCAACCGCGCCTTCTCCTGCGCCAACTCGAGCCTGAACGCCGGCTCGCACACCGTCGCGTCGGCAAAGTGAGTGCGCAGCAGCAGGCGACCGTCGCGCACCGAGGCATTGCCCCAGCCGACCACCCGGTCGCGCCAGAGCAGCGGCAAGGCGTAGTAGCCGAGCTTTCGCTGCGGCGCCGGCGTGTAGGCCTCGAAGCGGTAGGTCCAGCCCCAGAACAGCTCGAAGCGGCGCCGGTCCCAGACGATCGGGTCGAACGGGGCGAGCAGACGCACCCGCTCGTCGGGCGCGTAGCGCGACGAGCGGGGGTTCTCGTCGGCCGGCCAGTACCAGTCGACGCGGCCGATCCGGACGGTCGCGAACCGCTCGCGCGCGCCGGCGAGCGCGGCGCGTGCCTCCTTCGCCAGGTGCGGCGCGCCGTAGCCGAACAGGAGGTAGGTCAGGTAGCGGAAGCTCGTGCCGGGCAGCGGCGCGTACTTGCGCAGCACCAGCTCGAGCAGCGCTGCCGCGCGCTCGGTCCGGGCCGCGCGACTCGTGTCGGCGGGCGGGTGTTCGATGGCCTCGTAGATGCGGGTGCCGCTCTCGCGCCGCGTCACGCGCAGCAGGCCGCGGTAGTGCATGCCGTCGAGGAGATGCGTGGTCGAATTGCTCGAGCCACCCCAGGCGTTGGTGGTGCGGCCATGTGCGAACCGGTCGTCGACCGCGCGCGGGTGGGTCGGCCCGTTCTCGCGGATGAAGGCGAGCACCTCGATCGCCTTCTTCTTCGTCGCCGGCGTCCACTTGCGGGCGGCGATGCGCGGGTGCATCAGCGCCAGGTGCCGGCGCGGCAGGAAGCCGTAGTTGACCAGGCAGTCCTCCTCGACGGCCAGCCGCGCGTAGCGGCGCTCGAGGTCGCCGGCCCGGTAGCCGGCGACGCGGTGGCGCAAGGTCAGATCCTGGGCGCGTGCCGGCGCGCGGATCGGATCGGCTTGCACGAAGCCGAGCTTTTCGATCGCCCGAAGGAGGGTGGTCGGCTTGAACAGGGTCCGCGCCACCGCATATCGGCGCAGGTCGTCGAGCGTCGGCGGCTTCGGCATCCGCGGATGATGCCGCGCTGCCGGTTAAAGTCCGCGCCGAAGGGAGCGAAGCCATGTCGAAGCCGGGCAGAGTGGTGTTGACCTTGCTGCTGCTCGTCGGCTTCGGAGCGGCGTTGTTCTTCGCCCTGCGCGGCCAGAGCGTCGACCAGGCCGAGCGCGCCGAGGCAGCGGCGGTCGCCTCGGCGACCGAGCTGAAGGGCCTGATCGCCCTCGACGTCGAGCCGTTCTTCGCCGACCCGCGGGTGAAGCGCATCTTCGCGGAGAAACGGCTGCCGGTCGCGGTGACGCGGATCGGCAGTCGCGAGATGGCGGCCCGGGTCGTTCCCGGCGCGATGCCCGACTTCCTGTTTCCTTCAGGCGTGGTCGCCGCCAACCAGATCGCCGACGCCGCCGCCAAGGCGAAGATCGCAATCGCCCAGTCGTCGCCGTTCTTCTCGCCGATGGTCATCGCCAGCTGGCAGCCGGTGGCGAAGATCCTGGTCGCCAACGGCATGGCCAAGCCTCTCGGCGATCGCACCTACGGCGTCGACATCGTCAAGCTCACCGAGACGATGCTCGCCAGGAAGCGCTGGAAGGACCTGAAGGGCGCCGAGGCCTACGACGTCTCGCGCGGCGTGCTCGTCTCGACCACCGACGTGCGGCGCAGCAACTCGGCGGCGATGTACCTGGCGCTGACGAGCTACGCGAAGAACGGCGACGTCGTCACCGACCGCGCCGCCGCCGAGCCGCTGGCGCGCCAGCTGGCCGAGCTGTTCAAGCGCCAGGGCTACCAGGAGAACTACGTCAACGGCAACTTCGACGACTACGTCGCGATCGGCATGGGCAAGGCGCCGATGGCCTTCATCTACGAATACCAGATCGTCTCCTACGCGCTCGCCAAGAAGGGCGTCGCCGCCGACATGGTCCTGATGTATCCGCAGCCGACGATCGTCAACAAGGTCGTCTTCATGGCCACCAACGAGCGCTCGCGTGCCCTGGCCGACCTGCTGGCGAACAATGCGGAGCTGCAGCGCATCGGCGTCGAGTACGGCTTTCGCATCGCCGATACCAAAGTGTTCATGGAGCTTGTGAAGCCGACCGGACTGGCAGTCGAGGAACGGGTGACGCAGCTGATCGACCCGCCCTCGTTCGACATCATGGCCGGCATGATCGACGTGGTGACGCAGGAGATGGCGAAATGACGATGCTGACGATCCTGTCTCGCCGCCCGCTCGTGGCCCTGTTGGCCGGCGCGGCGCTCGCGCTCGCGGCCTGCGGCAAGAGCGAGCCCGAGCCCGCCGCCAGGGCGCCCGCCGGCCCGGAGGCCGCGGTGTTCTCGGTGCTCGCCACCACCGACCTGCGCGATGCCCAGGCGCTGGAGCAGATGGTCGAGAAGGCCACCGGCGTGAAGCTGCGGTTTTCCTGGGGCGGCACGATGGAAAGCACCGAGGCGGTGCTGACCGGCAAGACCCAGGCCGACGCCGCCTGGTTCGCCAATGCCAAGTACCTGCTCTCCGATCCGCAGGGCCAGGCGCGGGTCAAGCTGCAGGAAAAGATCATGCTGTCGCCGATCACCGTCGGCGTGAGCGAATCGGCGGCGAAGAAGCTCGGCTGGGACGACCCCGCCACGGCCGAGAAAGTGACCTGGAAGACGATCACCCGGGCGGCCGCCGAGGGCAAGCTGACCTACGCCTTGTCCAACCCGGCCACCTCGAACCAGGGCTTCATGGCACTGATGGGCGTGGTGGCCTCGGCCAGCGACAAGGCCGACGCGCTCGCCGCCGCCGACGTCGATCGCGGCGCGATAGCCGACTTCCTCAAGGGCTACAAGCTGGTCGGCGACAACTCGACCTACCTGGCCGAGA
>JBDTUG010000326.1:0-4679 GCA_040007855.1 Caldimonas sp. | reverse complement strand
CGATCCCGATCTGCAACGTCGCCGCGGTCTGGCCGCTGGCCCGCCACGGCGGCCACTCCTATGCGCGCGAGATCGCCCGCAACCCGCTCATCATCAGCACCGTCCTCGGCCTGGCCGGCAACGCCCTGGGTCTGGTCCTGCCGCAAGCGCTGTCGACGACGCTGCAGCGGATCGGCCTGGCCGCCCTGCCGATCGGCCTGATGGCGGTCGGCGCCGGCCTCGCCCTGGGCGGCCTGAAGGCGGCGCCCGGCCTGGCGACGGCGCTGCTGGCGATCCGCCACGCCCTGATGCCGGCGGTGGCGATCGGCCTGGCCTTGCTGCTTGGCTTGCCGCCGGAGCAGCGCAGCATCGTCGTCCTGTTCGGCGCCATGCCGACCGCCGCCAGCGCCTACGTGCTGGCGGCGCGGATGGGCGGCGACGGCAGCTTCGTCGCCGGGCTGGTCACCGTCTCGACGCTGCTCGGCATGATCAGCGTACCCCTCTGGCTGGCGGTGCTCGGCCGGGTCGCGTGACGCGCGCCGCCGGCGGCGCCGGCGCGGACGGCGACGCCGCTCGTCAGGCGACGTCGCCGGCCGGCGCTGCCTGCGCCAGGGCCCAGTCGATGTGCTCGCGGACCAGCACGCCAGCGGCCTCGCGGCGCGCTGCCAGCGCTACTACGATCGCCCGATCGCCAGTCGCTCGCAGGGCATTGCCGAGCGCCACCGCGAGGTTGCGCTGCCAGCGCTCGAAGCCGATCCGGCGGATCGCGCTGCCTTCCGTGCAGCGCAGGAACTCGGCTTCGTCCCAGGCCCACAGCCCGAGCAGCGACGGCTCGGCGAGCTCAGCCCGGGTGTCGAAGTCGGCGAGCGGGCTGCGCTGCGCGTACTTGTTCCACGGGCAGACGAGCTGGCAGTCATCGCAGCCGTAGATGCGGTTGCCGATCGCGGCCCGGAACTCGACCGGGATCGCCTCCTTCAGCTCGATCGTCAGGTAGGAGATGCAGCGCCGCGCGTCGAGCCGGTACGGGGCGACGATCGCCTGGGTCGGGCAGACGCCGATGCAGGCGCTGCACGTGCCGCAGTGCGGCTCGGCCGGCGGCGTCGGCGGCAGCGCCAGGTCGACGTAGATCTCGCCGAGGAAGAAGGTCGAGCCGGCGTCGCGCGCCAGCGCCAGGGTGTGCTTGCCGCGCCAGCCGAGGCCGCTGCGGGCCGCCAGCTCGACCTCGAGCACCGGTGCCGAGTCGGTGAAGACGCGATGCCCGAACGGGCCGATCGCCCCGGCCAGCCGATCGGCGAGCCGCTGCAGGCGGCCGCGCGAGACCTTGTGGTAGTCGCGGCCGCGGGCATAGATGGACACGCTCGCCTGCTCCGGCCGGCCGAGCCGCCGCCACTCGTCGGCCTGCCACTCGTCGGGCGTCTCGCGCGGCAGGTAGTCGAGCCGTGCCGTCACCACCGACAGCGTGCCCGGCACCAGTTCGGCCGGCCGGGCCCGCTTCAGGCCGTGCGCGGCCATGTAGTCCATTGCGCCGTGAAAACCGTTGTCGAGCCAGGCGAGCAGCGGAGCCTCGGCGGCGGAGAGGTCGATGCCGGCGACCCCGATCTGGGAAAATCCGAGCTCGCCGCCCCAGGCCCGCAGCTGCGCCAGCAGGGCTTCGCCATCCAGGACGTGAGATTCGTGCATTGCAGTCTTCGATTCTAGGAACCCGCCTCGTGCACTGGGCCGACGAGCGCGCCTGCGCGGCGAGCGCCGCCGCCCTCGCCGGCCACGCGGGCCTGGCCGATGCATTCGTCGAGCTGCACGGCCCGCTCGGCGCCGGCAAGACGACCTTCGCCCGCCACCTGCTCGCCGCGCTCGGCGTCGAGGGTCGCGTCAAGAGCCCGACCTACACCCTGATGGAGCCCTACCGCAGCGATGCCGCGCACGGCGCCTTCCCGATCGCCCACTTCGACTTCTATCGCTTCGACGACGCCCAGGAATGGGAGGACGCCGGCTTTCGCGAGGTGTTCGCCGCGCCTGGCCTGAAGCTGGTCGAGTGGCCGGAGAAGGCCGAGGCGCTGCTGCCCCGCTGCGACCTGCGCCTGTCGATCGCGCCGCACGACGAAAGCCCGGCGCGCGAGCTGCGCGTCGAGGCGCTCAGCGCGCGCGGCAGGGAGCTGCTGGCGTGAACTCGCCGGCGCGCCGCCGCGCTCTCCGGACCATGGGTGCACTGGCACTGAGCCTGGGGGCAAGGGACTTGGCCCTCGGCGCGGCGATCGTCGCGGTGCGGGTCTGGCCGGCCGACGAATACACCCGCGTCACCATCGAGTCCGACGCACCGCTCTCGGAGAAGCATTTCCTGGCCCAGAACCCGGCCCGCCTGGTGATCGACGTCGACGGCCTCGAACTCAGCCCGCAGCTGCGCGAGCTGGTCGGCAAGGTGCGCTCCGACGATCCGTTCATCGCCGGGGTGCGGGTCGGCCAGAGCCAGCCGCGCGTGGTGCGCCTGGTGATCGACCTCAAGCAGGCGAGCGCGCCGCAGCTCTTCACGCTGGCGCCGGTTGCAGCCTACCGGCACCGGCTGATCTTCGATCTCCACCCGGTCCACGAGGTCGACCCGTTGCTCGCCCTGATCCGCGACAAGGAGCGGGCCGAGACGAAGGCGGCGCAGGCGGTGCAGGACGCGCTCGGCGAGTTCATCGGCCGGATGGGCTCGGCGGTCGCGGCGGCGTCGGCCCCTTCGTCGGCGGCGGCCACGGCCACGGCGTCGGCCGGCGCCAGCCCGGGCGCGGTCAACGTGCTGCCGATCCTGCCGGCGCCGATCGTCCCGCCGGTCCTGAGCCAGGCCAGGATCGACCGCCTGGTCGTGATCGCCCTCGACCCGGGCCACGGCGGCGAGGACCCGGGCGCGGTCGGGCCGAGCGGCCTGCGCGAGAAGGACGTGGTGCTCGCGGTCGCCCTGCTGCTGCGCGACCGCATCAACGCCAACCCGTCGATGCGGGCGATGCTGACCCGCGACGCCGATTTCTTCGTGCCGCTGCACGAGCGGGTGAAGAAGGCGCGCCGGGTCCAGGCCGACCTGTTCGTCTCGATCCATGCCGACGCCTTCCTCAACCCCGAGGCACGCGGCGCCTCGGTGTTCGCGCTCAGCCAGAGCGGCGCCTCGAGCAGTGCCGCGCGCTGGATGGCCAACCGCGAGAACGCCGCCGACCTGGTCGGCGGGGTCAACGTCGCCGTCAAGGACCAGACCGTGCTGCGCACCTTGCTGGACATGAGCACGACGGCGCAGATCAAGGACAGCCTCAAGCTCGGCGGCGAAGTGCTCGGCCAGATCGGCAAGGTCGGCAAGCTGCACAAGGGCAGCGTCGAGCAGGCCGGCTTCGCGGTGCTCAAGGCGCCCGACATCCCGTCGATCCTGGTCGAATCGGCGTTCATCTCGAACCCCGAGGAAGAAGCCAAGCTGCGCGATCCGGCCTACCGCGCCCAGCTGGTCGAGGCATTGGCCACCGGCATCCAGCGCTACTTCGCGCGCAATCCGCCGCTGGCGCGCAGCCGGCAGCTCTAACCGCAAGGCAGCCCATGCTCCATCCTCACGCCAGAGTCCTCCTCGACCTGATCGAGCAGCGCGGCCTGCCGCCGATGCAATCCCTGCCGCCGGTCGAGGCACGCGTCTTCTACCGCGACCGGCGCGCCCTGACCCAGCCCGACGCGCCGCCCGTGGCCGAGGTCGCCGAGCTGTCGGCCGAGAGCCCGCACGGGGCGATCCCGCTCCGCCTGTACCGGCCGGTCCGGCGCAGCGAGGCGGGCGGGCCGGCCCCGGTCCTCGTCTACTTCCATGGCGGCGGCTGGACGATCGGCGACCTCGACACCCACGACGTGCTGTGCCGCCAGCTCGCCAACGCCTCCGGCTGCACGTTTGTTTCGGTCGACTACCGGATGGGCCCCGAGCACCGCTTTCCGGCCGCCGTCGACGACTGCCTCGCCGCAACCTACTGGGTGCGTCGCCACGCCGAAGGGCTCGGCCTCGACCCGGCGCGCCTGGCGGTCGGCGGCGACAGCGCCGGCGGCAACCTCGCCGCAGTGGTCGCCTTGCTGGCACGCGATGCCGGCGACCTGCCGCTCGCCTACCAGCTGCTCATCTACCCGGCCACCGACATGCGCCGCGGCCACCCGTCGCATGCCGCCAACGGCCGCGGCTACCTGCTCGAGAAGGACACGATCGACTACTACCACGACAACTACATCGCCGAGGCCGACCACGACCTCGACTGGCGCGCCTCGCCGCTGCTGAGTGCCGACCTGTCGCGCCTCCCGCCCGCGCTGCTGCTGACCGCGGGCTTCGACCCCTTGCGCGACGAGGGGCTGGCCTACGCCGACGCGCTCGTCGCCGCCGGCAATCGGGCGAGCTACCTCTGCTTCGACCGGCAGATCCACGGCTTCATCACCATGGGCAAGGTGATCGACGAAGCCAACACCGCGGTCGCGATGTGCGCGGCGGAGCTGGCGCGCGCGCTGGCGCCCTGAGACGGCGCGCCGGCGGGAAGCGCGGCAAGGCCGGGCGCGAAAGCGGCAAGGGCGATCGGGCTTCCCGGAAGCATGGCTGTCTCCTGCCGTGAAATCGTGGCGGCGGAAGAGCGGCGAGGGCGTCCGAGCCATGTCCCTGGGCCCGTCAGCGGGCTTCGACAAGCGCAGAATCGGAGCAGTTCGGGAACCGGCGAGTACGC
>JBDTUG010000325.1:0-4715 GCA_040007855.1 Caldimonas sp. | reverse complement strand
CGCGCTCACGCACGAGGCTGCCGACCCTCTACTGATGAAATATCCGGGCTAGCGCCTGCCCCGCGCCACCGCCTCCCCCAGTTCCACCACCGCCATCGCGTAATAGCTCGACCAGTTGTAGCGCGTGATCGCGTAGAAGTTGATCGTGCCGACGACGTAGCTGCGCGGGGCCGCGCCGTTCTCGAGCTCGACCAGGGCGAGCGGCCCGTCGGCGGCGAGCGCATCGGGCGACAGGGTCGCGCCGCGGGCCGCCATTTCCTGCGCCGTGAAGCTCGGCAGGATGTCGGGCGCCAGCAGCGCGGCACGATCGTCGGGGTCGCTCGGCGGCGTGACGGCGAATCGGACCGCCAGGCCGCGCTTCCAGCCGAACTCGGCCAGGTAGTGGGCGACGCTGCCGATCACGTCGGCGGCGCTGGCATGCAGGTCGACGTGGCCGTCGCCATCGAGGTCGACCGCGTACTTGTTGAAGCTCGACGGCATGAACTGGGCCATGCCGATGGCGCCCGCGTAGCTGCCCTTCCAGGCGAGCGGATCGATGCCTTCGCTCTTGCACAGGACGAACCAGGCTTCGAGCTCGTCGCGGAAGAAGTCGCTGCGGTCCTTGCGGCCGGGCGGGAAGTCGAAGCTCAGCGTCGCCAGCGCATCGATGATGCGGAAGTTGCCCATCTGCCGGCCGTAGATCGACTCGACGCCGACCACGCCGACCACGATCTCCGGCGGCACACCGTACAGCTCCTCGGCCAGCGCCAGCCACTTCTCGTTGGCGCGCCAGAAGGCGACGCCGGCGCGCACGCGGATCGGCTCGACGAAGCGGGCCTGGTATGCGGCCCAGTTCTTCGCCGTGCCGACGGGCGGCGGCATGATGTAGCGCGCCACGCTCGGCACGAAGCGCGCCCGCTCGAGCGCGGCGCGGATCGAGGCGGCGTCGAGGCCGCGCCGCTCGGCCACGCCGTCGGCAAAGGCCATCACGTCGCTGCGCTGGCCGTAGGTGACGAGGTCGGGCGCGCCGTCGTCGGCCACCGCCGCGGCCGGCCGCCGGGCCGCCTTGCGGGCGGCCGCGGCGGGCAGGCTGGCGGCGGCCGCCAGCGCGGCGCCGCCGAGCAGGAGGGCACGGCGAAGGGGCCAGAGGCGGGCGCGGTCGGTCATCGGGCAAGCGTCGTGCGCAGGCGGCGCGACTCGGCGCCGAAGCGCCGCGTCAGGCGGGGGTCGGGATGGCGGGCGCCGGCGCGGCTGTAGCGCTGCGCCTCGAGGGTGTCGAGGGCGGCGGCAAGCGGCTCGCCGGCGGCGCCGAGCCGCTCGCGCACCCGGGCGGCGAGCGCCCGCGGCGCGTCGTGGGACGCCGCCGGAATGCCGAGCAGGCGCAAGGCGCTTTTCATGCGCTCGAGCTGTCGCACCCACGGGTCGACCCGGTGCCGGTCGAACCAGGCCCAGGCCGCGCCGGCCAGCGCCAGCGAGCTCAGCGAGCCGATCAGCAGATAGGCGAGGTCTTCCCAACCCGGCGCGCTGAAGCCGACGTTCTTCAGCACCTCGAGCTGCTGGCCGCGGGTGTAGTTGAGCACCCACTGGTTCCAGCGGTTGTTGAGCGCTTCCCAGCCGCTGCGCAGGTTGGCGAACAGCTGCGGGCTCATCGCCGCGAACGCCCCGGCCACCAGGCCGGGTTGCGTCTCGAGCCGGGTGCTGCGGCCGATCCGGTCGGGCGCGACGGCGCCGGTCGGATCGGCCCGGATCCAGCCGACGTTGGCTTGCCAGTACTCGGCCCAGGCGTGTGCCGAGCTTTGCCGCACGATGTAGAAGCCGTCGACCGGCTCCTGGTCCGAGCCCTGGTAGCCGGTGACGATGCGGGCGGGGAAACCGGCGCTGCGCATGATGACCACGAAGGCGGCGGCGAAGTGCTCGCAGAAGCCGGTCTTGCGATCGAGCCAGAACTCGTCGACCGCGTTGCGCCCGTACTCGCCCGGCGAGAGCGTGTAGTCGTAGCCGCCCTGGCGGATGTGCAGGAGGAGGGCGCGGGCGAAGGTGCTGGCGTCGCTGCCGCGCAGGGCGGGCTGGTCGCGCAAGGCGCGCGTCCAGGCAATCGTGCGCGGATTGAAGCCGGGTGGCAGTTCGAGGCTTTCCTGCACTTCGCCGGTGCGCCGCGCTGCCCGCAAGGTGAAGCGTGAGTAGGCCTCGGCCTTGACGCGCAGCCGCTCGTAGATCGGCCGTTCGCCGAGCCACTGCAGGTCTTCGCGCGGGCTGAGGCGAAAGCCTTCGACGGGCTCCACCGCGGTGGTCGCCTCGAGCAGCGGCACCGAGGCCACGCGCAGCGGCTCGAGGGTCAGCTCGTAGCGGATCGCCTCGCCCTGCGTCTTCAGGTCGGGCGGACGGGGCGCGACGCTGGCCGGCGCGAACGGCAGGCCGAGCGGTCGCCACTCGGCGCCGTCGAAGCGGGTCAGCACCGGGCCGCGGAAGTACATGTCCGAGGGCGAGGGCGGCCGGCCCGCGAAGCGGATCCGCATGGCGACCGATTCATCGCGCGCCACCTCGGTTATCGAGCCCATCCGCATCGAGTTCGACAGGCCGGTCGTCGAGATGCCGTCCTGCGGCACGCCCCAGAGCGGGCCGAGGCGCGGAAACAGCATGAACAGCAGGGCCATGACCGGCGCCCCGAACAAGGCAGTGCGGGCGGCCAGGCCGCCGGCCTGGCGCAGGCTCGGCTTGCCGACCGGCATGTGCGCCAGCACCAGGCTGGTCAGCAGGCCCCAGATGGAAACCAGCATTGCCAGCGCGACCGGCAGCGACTGCGAGTAGAGGAAGTGGGTGAGGATGATGAAGAAGCCGAGGAAGAACACGACGAAGGCATCGCGACGCGCCCGCAGCTCGAGAGTCTTCAGGGCCATCAGGGCGACGGCGAGCGTCACGCCCGGCTCCTTGCCGAGCAGGCTGCGGTACGACCAGAAGGTCAGGCCGATCGCCAGGGCGAGCACCGCGGCGAGCATCCAGCGGCTCGGCAGGGCGCCGCCGGAGACCGCCAGTCCGCCGCGCCAGGCGAGCACGACGCCGGTCAGCGCGATCGTCCAGGCCGGCAGGTGCGAGGCATGCGGCAGCACCGTCCAGGCGATCACGCCGAGCAGGAACAGGGTGTCGCGTGCCTCGCGCGGCAGGCGGCGCCAGCCGGGCCAGTGCGGCAGGCGGGGACGGGTGAGGGTGAGGGCGATGCTCACGGTGCGTTCGCCGCCGGGGTCAGGCCTGCCATAGCGCCAGCGCTTCGAGGCAGCGCCGGCGCTGGGCTTCGCCGCCTTCGGGCGCCAGCTCGAGTCCCGGCAGGCGCAGACCGTAGTCGGTGCCGGCGCGTTCCGACGCCAGCGTCCAGGCCGCGAGGCGCCCGAGCCGCTCTTCCGGCGCGAGCGGGCTGCAGGCCGCCCAGTCGAGCCACAACTCCTGGCGCGCCGAGACGGTGGTGTCGCGGCTGACCAGCTCGGCGCCGGTCTCGAGCGCCTGGGCGGCTTTCTTCCAGGCGACCAGCTTCAGCGGGTCGCCGCGCCGATAGGCGCGCACGCCCTCGATCTCGCCGCCTTCGCTGTTGCGCGTGCGGGCCGGACCGCCGGCGACCGGCCGCGCCGCCGGCAGCGCCGGGGCGTCGGCCTCGGGCCGGGGGTAGACGAGCAGGCGTGCGGCCGGCCGCCAGACCGTCCAGGCGCGGAACAGGCCGAGCGGGAAGCGCGTCTCCGCGCTCAGCGTCGGCACTTCGTGCAGGCCGCGCGCCGCCGGGACGAAGCTGACGTGCGCGGTCGTCTGGCCGCCGCCCGGGACGTCGTACCAGGCGAGCGTCGCCCCGGGGGCGTCGAGCAGGCGCAGGCCGATGCCGAAGCGCGCCGCGGTCGGGCTGCTGATGACGATGTCGAGCACCGCCGGATCGCCGGCGAAGGCCGCCGCCACCGGCCTCAGGTGCAGCGTGAGGCCGCGCAGGGTGCCGTGGGTGAGGTGCATCGAGACGATGCCGCTGCCGGCGAGCAGGAAGGTCAGCACGTAACCGAGGTTGAGCTGGTAGTTGATCGAGGCGAGCAGGAGCACGATCAGGGTCAGGCCGAACATCCAGCCGGCGCGGGTCGGCAGGATGTAGACGTTGTTCTGGGTCAGCGTCTGGGTGTCGGTGCGCGGCAGGCGCGACTGCCACCAGATGCGAAAGCGCGAGCGCGCGAACGCCGCCGGGTTGAGCACGGCGACGCTCATGTGGCACCCTTGGCGCTACGCGCCGTCCCGCCAAGCGGGAACTGCCTTCCTTCGGAGCGGCCGTGCGGAAGGCTCACGGCAGCGGCACCGCCTCGACCATCGCCCGCACCTGCTCGCGCCGCCCGCGCCCGGCGCCGGGCACCGGCACCAGGCGGTGCGCGATCGTCTGCGGCAGGACGTACTGCACATCGTCAGGAGCCACGTAGTCGCGGCCGCCGAGCAGCGCGCGCGCCCGGGCGGCGCGCAGCACGGCGATGCCGGCGCGCGGCGACAGTCCCTCGACGAACCAGGCGCCGGAGCGGGTCGCCTGGATCAGCGCCTGCAGGTAGTCGAGCAGCGCTTCCGAGGCGTGTACCGCCTGCACCGCGCGCTGCGCCTCGGTGAGCTGCACCGGGGTCATGACGGCGCGCAGCTTCGAGATCGCTTCGCGCCGGTCGGCGCCGGCGAGCAACTCGCGCTCGCTCTTGCGGTCGGGGTAGCCGAGCGTGATGCACATCAGGAAGCGG
>JBDTUG010000324.1:0-4724 GCA_040007855.1 Caldimonas sp. | reverse complement strand
TGCGCGACCTCGGCATCGCCCGCATGAAGCTGCTCGGCAGCCCGCGCCGCATGCCCAGCATGGCCGGCTACGGGCTCGAGGTGAGCGGCTTCGTCGCCGACGAGCCCACCGTCCCGATCGCCGTCGCCAGCCATGCGCAGCGCTGACCGCGGCGAGGCGGCGCGCCTCGACGGTCGCGAGCTGCACATCGGCATCGTCCAGGCGCGCTTCAACATCGAGTTCACCGACCGGATCGCCGCCGCCTGCCGGGTCGAGCTCGCGGTGCTCGGCGTCGCGCCCGACTCGACCCGGTGGGTCCGGGTTCCGGGCGCGCTCGAGATCGGCATCGCCCTCGCTGCGCTGGCCGAGACCGACGAGTTCGACGCCCTGATCGCGATCGGCTGCGTGATTCGCGGAGAGACCTATCACTTCGAGCTGGTCGCCAACGAGAGCGGCGCGGCGGTGACCCGCGTGGCACTCGACCACGGCGTGCCGATCGCCAATGCCGTGCTCACCTGCGAGAACGAGGCGCAGGCGCGCGAACGCGCCGACGACGCGGGCCGCGACGCCGCCCGCGTCGCGGTCGAGATGGCGAACCTGCTGGACGACTGGTCGTGAGCGGGACGCCGGCAGGCGGCGACAAGCGCAAGCGCCGCAGCCCGGCCGGCAGCGCCCGCCGCAAGGCGCGCGAGTTCGCGCTGCAGGGCCTCTACGAATGGCGGGTCGGCGGCGCCGACGCCGGCGTCGTCGATGCCCACGTGCGCGAGCAGGAGGGCTTTGCCCAGTCCGACACGGCCCACTTCGACCTGCTGCTGCACGGCTGCATCCGCGAAGCGGCCGAGCTCGACGCCCAGCTTGCCGCGCACCTGGACCGGAGCACCGCGCATCTGTCGCCGGTCGAACACGCCGTGCTCATGATCGGCGCCTACGAGCTGCGCCACTGCATCGACATCCCGTACAAGGTGGTCATCAACGAGGCGGTGGAGCTGGCCAAGAGCTTCGGCGGCACCGACGGCCACAAGTACGTGAACGGCGTGCTCGACAAGACCGCCGCCGACCTGCGCGGCCTCGAGGTCGAAGCTGCCCGCGCGCGGCGCGGCTGACCCCTCGATTCGGCCGGCGCGGCGGGCGAGGTCGCGGCCCGCCGCTTCGTCCTCGTGCACGAGAGCTTTCGGGGGCTGCGCGAACCGTGACATGGGCCCTCCGAATGGTGAGCTTGTGTTACTAACGTTGTCGGCGACGCCTTTTTCACGCTTCGGGTCCGGGCACCTCACTTAAGCTGGCGACGTGAACAGCAGCACGCCCCCGCCTGCCTTCCCCGGCGATTCCGTACCGGGCGCGCCGCCCAGCGTTCCCGGCGTCGCCCTGTGGAGCGATTCGGACAGTGGCGGCCGGCCCAGCGCTCCCGGTTTCGCCGGCCTGGTCGCCGCACCCGCCGACCGCGCCATGCCGACGATCGGCCACATCGGCCGCTATGCGCTGAAGTACCAGCTCGGCAGCGGCGGGCTCGGCACGGTGTTCGCGGCACACGACCCGCTGCTGTCGCGCCTGATCGCGGTCAAGACGCTCAACCTCGAGATCAGGGAAGACGAGCGCGAGGCCTTCAATGCCCTCTTCATCAACGAAGCGCGCGCCGCCGGCGGCCTCAGCCACCCGCACATCGTCACCGTGTTCGACGCCGGCATCAGCGACAACCGTGCCTACATCGCGATGGAACTGCTGAAGGGCCGCGACCTGCGCCAGCTGCGCCAGGAGGGCTGGCGGGCGACGCCGGCGCAGGCCGCGCTGATCGTCCGCCGGGTCGCCGACGCGCTCGCCTTCGCCCACTCGAAGGGCGTGATCCACCGTGACATCAAGCCGGCCAACATCTTCATGGTCGGGCGTACCCAGCCGCGCGTGCTCGACTTCGGGATCGCCCGGATCGCCCACCAGCGGGAAAGCATCGAGGCCCTGCCCGGCGCCGGCTCGCCCTACTACATGGCGCCCGAGCAGGTGCGGCGCGAGCCGGCCGACCGGCGCGCCGACGTGTTCTCGCTCGGCGTCGTCCTCTACGAGCTGCTGACCGACGTGAAGCCGTTCGCCGGCGAGTCGCTCAAGCAGATCACCGACGCCGTCCTCGACTTCGAGCCGCCGCTCGCGAGCAAGGTCGACAAGTTGGTGCCGAAGGCGCTCGCCGACATCGCCGCGCGGGCGATGGCCAAGGACCCGGACCAGCGCTTCCGCTCGGCGCGCTCGCTCGCCCGGGAGCTCCGCCAGTGGCTCGACGCCAACCCGGTCGGGCCGGAAGGCGAAGTCGGCCAGGCGCCGGCTGCCGCCGCGCCGGAGGCGCCGCCCCACCGTGTGCCCAAGGCGGCGGCGATCGCGCTCGCCGTCGTCGCCTTGCTCGGCGGGGCGTTCTCGTGGCAGCAGAGCACGTCCGTCGAACGCGCTGCCAACGCCACCAACGGCGCACCGGCGAGCCCGGCGCAGCGCGGCCGCAGTGGAGCAACGGCGGCCGCCCGCGAACCGGCCGCCGGGCTGCCGGCCGCGCCGCTGTCGGCAGCGACGCCGCCCGCCGCCATCCCACCGGGGCCGGCGACGGTGGCTACCGCGACCGGGCCTGCTGAACCCACGATCGACGCGCCCCCCGCCGCAGCACCCCCGGCCGTGGGAGGGGCTCGCCCTGCCGACGCTGGAGCTACCGGCGCCGCTGCCACCGGCACCGCCGCCACCGGCACCGCCGCTACCGGCACGATTGCTCCCCGCACCATTGCTCCCGGAACCATCGCTGCCCGTGCCAGCGCCGTCGCCACCGCAACGGCACTCCCGGCCGTCGCCCTGTCACCGCCCGGCTCCGCCGCGACCACGACCTCGGCCCAGGATTCGCTGCTGCTCGCGACCATCGTCCCGACCGAGCGGCCGGCCGGAGTCGCCGCCGCGGCCACCACCGCGGGCCCGGCCGCGGCGCTCGCCCCGGTGCGGCGCACCGAGCCCGATCCGGGCGCCGCCCGCAACGCCGCCGCGGCCAAGGAATCGGCCCGCGACCGGCGCCTGCGCGAGGCGCGCGAGGCGCGCGAAGGGCGCGATCGCGAAGGCCGCGAGCGCGAGGGGCGCGTCGCCACGGCAGCTGCACCGGCAGCGATCGCCACCGGCAGCGTCCGGATCGCGATCAGCCCCTGGGGCCAGGTCGAGGTCGACGGCACGCCATCGGGCGCGGCGCCGCCGCTGACCGAGCTCACGCTCGCCGAGGGCCGCCACCAGATCGTCGTCCGCAACGGCGACTCGCCGCCCTTCGTCGCCTCGATCAACGTCGTGGCCGGCCAGGTCCTCACCCTCAGGCACAAGTTCGGATCCTAGGCATGGATTCCGCACTGCCGGCCAGTCACGGGACGGCCCGGCGCCCGCCCACGAGCCGCGCGGCCAAGGCCGCGCTAGCATCGCTCGCTTGGCTGCTTCTCGCTGCATGCGTGCAGACGCCGCCGGTTCCGGTCGGCCTGCTCGACGTGAGCGGGCGACCGGCCGAGAAAGCCCTGCTCGACGGCCTCAAGGCTTATGACGACGCCCAATACGAATCCGCGGAGCAACAGTTCCGGCAAGCCCTCGGGCTCGGCCTGGCGTCGGCGAAGGACCGCGCTGAAGCGTACAAGCGGCTCGCCTTCATCCACTGCGCGGCGGCGCGCCTGGCCGAGTGCGAAGCCGAGTTCCGGCTCGCCCTCCAGGCCGATCCGGCATTCGCGCTCGACCGCTCCGAGGCCGGCCATCCGGCCTGGGGCCCGGTCTACCGCAAGCTCGTCCCGCCCTGAGCGCGCCCGCCGCGCCGTCCCCCGATGACCGACCCCGGCGGCCCGGGCCAGCCCGGGAAAGAGCGGGACTTCCGCCTGCCGATCCGCATCTACTGGGAAGACACCGACGCCGCCGGGGTCGTCTTCTACGCCAACTACCTCAAGTTCTTCGAGCGGGCCCGCACCGAATGGCTGCGCGGCCACGGCTTGGCGCAGGAGCGGATGCGCGCCGAGACCGGGGTCGCCTTCGTCGTCAGCGAAACATCGCTGCGCTACCTCCTGCCGGCGCGGCTCGACGACCTGATCGAGGTCGACGTGCACGTCGAGCGGCTCGGCCAGGCCAGCCTGGTGGTCAGCCAGCACGCCTGGCGGGCCGATCGATTGCTGGCCGAAGGGACGATCCGGATCGGCTGTGTCGACCTCGGAACTTTCCGGCCGCGCCGCATCCCTGACACCATCCTCAGCCAGCTTTCGGGAAACGACCCCCCACGATGAACCAGGACTTGTCGATCGTCACCCTCGTGCTGCACGCGAGCCTGGTCGTCCAGCTCGTGATGGCAGGCCTGATGGTCGCTTCGCTCGCCAGCTGGACGGTCATTTTCGGCAAGCTGTTCGGCCTGCGCAAGGCACGCGCCGACAACGACGAGTTCGAGCGCGAGTTCTGGGCCGGCCGCAATCTCAACGACCTGTTCAGCGATGCCACCAAGCGGGCGCCGCGCTCGGCGATGGAGCGGATCTTCGCTTCCGGCATGCGCGAGTTCTTCAAGCTGCGCGAGAAGCGGGTCGTCGATGCCGGCGCCCTTCTCGACGGCGCGCGTCGGGCGATGCGGGCGAGCTTCCAGCGCGAGCTCGACACGATCGAGTCGAACCTCTCCTTCCTCGCCTCGGTCGGCTCGGTCTCGCCCTACGTCGGCCTGTTCGGCACGGTGTGGGGAATCATGCATGCCTTCATCGGCCTGTCGAACCTGCAGCAGGTGACGCTGG
>JBDTUG010000323.1:0-4733 GCA_040007855.1 Caldimonas sp. | reverse complement strand
GCGGCGATGCCCATGCACATCGTCGAGACGTCGGGCTTGACGAACTGCATCGTGTCGTAGATCGACAGGCCCGCGCTCACCGAGCCGCCCGGCGAGTTGATGTAGAGATGGATGTCCTTGTCCGGGTTCTCGCTCTCCAGAAAGAGCATCTGGGCGACCACCAGATTGGCGGTCTGGTCGGTGACCGGACCGACCAGGAAGATCAGCCGCTCGCGCAGCAGCCGGCTGTAGATGTCGTAAGCGCGCTCGCCTCGGCCCGACGTCTCGATGACGATCGGCACCAGGCCCAGCCCTTCGGTTTGCAGCGCGCTCATGAATCGTTCCTGCTCTCTTGGATGATCGACATGTCGGGTTCGATTATGGGTTGGCAAGGCCCGGCGTCGGGATCGCCCCTGCCCGTTCGGACAGCGCCCGTCAGCCCGCCATCAGCTCGTCGAACGGCACGTTCTTCGGCGTCGCCCTGGCGCGCTCGAGGACGTGCGCGGCGACGTTGTTCTCGACCACGACCGCCTCGACCTCGGCCATCCGGTTGCGATCGCTGAGATACCAGCGCATCACCTCGGCCGGCTTCTCGTAGCTCTGCGCGAGCTCCTCGATGTGCGCCTGCAGCTGGTCGGGCTTGGCCTGCAGGTTCTGGCTGCGCACCAGCTCGCCGACCACCAGCCCGAGCCGGACCCGCCGCTCGGCCTGGGCCTGGAACATCTCGGCCGGCATCGGCGCGGTGTCCGCGTCCTTCATGCCGCGCTTCTTCAGGTCGGCGCGCATCTGCTCGATCATCCGCTCGGTCTCGCCGGCGACCAGCGCCTTCGGCACCTCGAGCTCGGCCGCCTTGACCAGCGCGTCCATCACGCTGGTCTTGTTCCGGGCCTGGATCCGGAACTTGACTTCGCGCTCGAGGTTCTTGCGCACGTCGTCACGCAGGGCGGCGACCGTTCCGCCGCCGATGCCGAGCGACTTGGCGAACGCCTCGTCGACGTCCGGCAGATGCGGCGTCTCGATCTTCTTCAGGGTGACCATGAAATCGGCTTCCTTGCCGGCGACGTCCTTGCCCTGGTAGTCAGCCGGGAACTGCAGCGGAAAGGTCTTGGAGTCGCCCGACTTCATGCCACGCACCGCGGCGTCGAACTGCTCGAGCATCTGCCCTTCGCCGATCACGAATTGGAAGGCCTCGGCCTTGCCGCCGTCGAAGGGAACGCCGTCGACGGTGCCGGCGAAATCGATGGTCACGCGATCGCCGGCGGCCGCCGGCTCGGCGGCCGGACGCTGCTGGAAGGTCCGGCGTTGCTTCCTCAGGATGTCGATCGTCTTGTCGACCGCCTCGTCGCCGACCTCGGTCGAGACCCGCTCGACCTCGGCCGCGCCCAGGTCGCCGATCTTCACCTCGGGATAGACCTCGAAGGTGGCGTCGAAGGCGACCTCGCCTTCCGGCGCGCCCTGCTTCTCGGTGATCCGCGGCGGGCCGGCGACGCGCAGCTTGGCCTCGTTGACGGCCTCCGAGAACACCTGGCCGACCTTGTCGTTGAGGACCTCGTTCTGCACCGAGTAGCCGTAGCGCTGCGAGACCACGCTCATCGGCACCTTGCCCGGCCGAAAGCCGTCGGCCTTGACCGTGCGCGAGAGCCGCCTCAGGCGCGACTCGACTTCGGAGGCGATCGTCGCTGCCGGCAGCGACAGGGTGATCCGACGCTCGAGCTTGTCGAGCGTTTCAACGTGAACGGCCATGATGATTCGACTTCAAAAGTTTGCTGGTGCGCGGGGCGGGACTCGAACCCACACGCCGGTGAAGGCGTCAGGACCTAAACCTGGTGCGTCTACCAATTTCGCCACCCGCGCGGTGAATGTTGGGAAGGACAGCGGGGTCGCTGTGCGACCCCTGAATGGATGTGTTCGGGTCGGCTTCGGAAAGCCGACTATGTTAACGGCTCAGCGGTGACGCGGAACCAGGCGGCATACATCGCCGGCAGCGAGAACAGCGTCAGGGCGGTGGCGACGATCAGACCACCCATGATCGCCACCGCCATCGGCCCCCAGAACACGCTGCGCGAGAGCGGGATCATCGCCAGCACGGCGGCGGCCGCGGTCAGCATGATCGGCCGGGCCCGGCGAACCGCCGCCTCGACGACCGCCGTGCCGGCGGCCACCCCGCGCGCCCGGTCCTGCTCGATCTGGTCGATCAGGATCACCGAGTTGCGCATGATCATCCCCATCAGCGCGATCACGCCGAGCAAGGCGACGAAGCCGAACGGCCGGTTCAGCAGCAGCAGCGCCGCGGCGACGCCGGCGATGCCGAGCGGCGCGGTCAGGAACACCAGCACCGAGCGGCTGAAGCTGTGCAACTGGAGCATCAGCAGGGTGAACATGATGAAGAGCATGAGCGGCGCGCCCGCCGCGATCGAGCCCTGGCCGCGGCTGCTCTCCTCCACCGCGCCGGCGATGTCGATCCGGTAGCCGGGCAGCATGCGCGCCCGGATCGGCGCGAACTGCGGGTCGAGCTGGGCCGTCACGGTCGCGCCCTGCAGGTCCTCGACGATGTCGCCCTGCACCGTCGCGGCGTAGTCGCGCCCTTCGCGCCAGAGCACGCCCGGCTCCCAGGCGAAGCGCGCGGTCGCGACCTGCCCAAGCGGCACGCTCCGGCCGCCGGCGGTGGGCACGTAGCCATTGGCCATGTCGGAGATCGCGCCGCGCTCGTTGAGCGGCTGGCGCAGGACGATGTCGATCAGCTTGTCGCCGTCGCGGAACTGGCCGACGTTGCTGCCGCCGTTGATGGTGTGTGCCGCCTGGGCGATGCCCTGGCTGGTGACGCCGAGGGCGCGCGCCTTGTCCTGGTCGATGTCGAGGTGAAGCGTCTTCACCGACTCGTTCCAGTTGTCGTTGACGCCACGCAGGTTCGGGTTGGCGCGCATGATCGCCTTCACCTCGTCGGCGTAGGCGCGGACGTGCGAGGCCTCCGGGCCGACGACGCGAAACTGCACCGGGTAGGCCACCGGCGGGCCGTTCGGCAGGAGCTTGGCGCGGGCGCGCGCCTCCGGGAACTCGGTGGCGAGCAGAGCCGGCAGCGCCGCGCGCAGCTTCTCGCGCGCTTTCATGTCGCGCGGCAGGACGATCATCTGGCTGGCGTTGGTCTGCGGAAAGATCTGGTCGAGGACCAGCGCGAAGCGCTCCGCGCCGCTGCCGACCCAGGTGGTCACGTTGGCGACGCCGTCGAGCTCGAGGATCCGCGCCTCGACCCGCTTGGTCACTTCCTCGTTGGCCGCATAGGACGTGCCTTCGGGATACCAGAGGTCGACCAGGACCTCGAGCCGGCTCGAATCGGGGAAGAACTGCTGCTGCACCGCGCCCATCCCGGCGACACCGAGCACGAGCGTCCCGACGGTCGCGCCGATCGTGCTCCAGCGATGTCGCACGCACCAGGCGACGACGCCGCGAAAGCGGCTGTAGAACGGCGTGTCGAACAGCTCGTGCGGCTGCTCGCCTGCGGCGCCATGGGCGCGCTCCTTGAGCAGGATCGTGCCGAGGTAGGGGACGAAATAGACCGAGACCAGCCAGGAAATCACCAGCGCCGCCGCGGTCACCGCGAAGATCGCGAACGTGTACTCGCCGACCGTCGACTGGGCCAGGCCGATTGGCAGGAAGCCGACCGCGGTGATCAGGGTGCCGGTCAGCATCGGCATCGCTGTCGCCTCGTAGGCGAAGGTCGCAGCACGCGCCCGGTCGAAGCCCTCCTCGAGCTTGCGCACCATCATCTCGACGGCGATGATGGCGTCGTCGACCAGCAGGCCGAGGGCGATGATCAGCGAGCCGAGCGAGATCTTGTGCAGGCCGACCCCGGCGTAGAACATCACGACGAAGGTGATCGCCAGCACCAGCGGGATGGTGATCGCCACCACCAGGCCGGGCCGCCAGTCGATCCGCAGCGGCTTGAAGTGCAGCCCGAGGGCGATGAAGCTGACCGCCAGCACGATCACGATCGCCTCGATCAGCGTGCCGACGAACTCGTTGACCGAGCCCGAGACGACCTCGGCCTGATTCTGGAACTGGTGCAGCTCGAGTCCGGCGGGCAGCTCGGCGCGGATCTCCGACGAGGTCTTTGCGAGCGCCTTGCCGAGCTCGATGATGTCGCCGCCGCGCGCCATCGAGATGCCGAGCGCGATCACTTCCTTGCCGCGGTCGCGCACCTTGACCAGCGGCGGGTCGATGGTCGCGCGCCTGATCTCGGCGATGTCGCCGAGCCTGAACGCCGAGCCGTTGGCGCGGATCGGAAAGCGGCGCAGGTCGTCGAGCGAATTGAACTGGCCGGCGACGCGGACCTGGATCGAATCGGTGGGCGCGTTGATCGTCCCGCCCGACTCGATCGCGTTCTGCTGGCCGAGCTGGCCGAGCACCTGGGTGAAGTCGAGACCGAGTTGCGCCAGGCGCCGCTGCGGGATCTCGACGAACACCTTCTCGTCCTGGGCGCCGAAGATCGCGACCTTGCTGACGTCCTTCACCTTCAAAAGGCGTTGCCGTACCTGGTCGGCGTGGTCCTTCAGCTCGGCGTAGCTGAAACCGTCGGCCGACAGGGAGTAGATCGACCCGTAGACGTCGCCGAACTCGTCGTTGAAGAAGGGACCCACTACCCCCGGCGGCAAGCTGGCGCGGATGTCGCCCAGCTTCTTGCGCACCGTGTACCAGATCTGCGGCATCTCCTTCGGCGGCGAGGAGTCGCGCACCTGGAACAGGATCAACGCTTCGCC
>JBDTUG010000322.1:0-4767 GCA_040007855.1 Caldimonas sp. | reverse complement strand
GGTCGAACAGGATCTTCATGTCCTCGACCGAATCGATCGCCACGCCGGCCTTGCCGACGTCGCCGGTCACGCGCGGGTGGTCGCTGTCGTAGCCGCGGTGGGTCGCCAGGTCGAAGGCAACGCTGATGCCCTGGGCGCCGCCGGCGAGCGCCTTGCGGTAGAAATCGTTCGAGGCTTCTGCGGTCGAGAAGCCGGCGTACTGACGGATCGTCCAGGGCCGCACCGCGTACATGGTCGCCTGCGGGCCGCGGATGTAGGGAGCAAAGCCGGGCAGCGTATCGGTCGCGGCCAGGCCCCGCAGGTCGGCCGCGGTGTAGAGCGGCTTGACGACGATGCCCTCGGGCGTCTTCCAGGCGAGCGCGTCGAGGTCGCCCCCGGGCGCCGAGCGCGCGGCGGCAACCCGCCATGCGGCGAGGGCGGGCGAATCGTCGTCGGAAGCTTTCGTCATCGAAGGATCGCAAGCGGTAGGGGCGAGGTCGATTATCGCGGCGGCCGACGGCGACAATCCGCAGCCATGGACAAGCCCGCCGTCTGCCTGGTCGCCGCAGTCTCCCGCGACGGCGGCCTCGGCCGCGCCGGGGCGCTGCTGGTTCGCATTCCCGACGACCTGCGCCGCTTCAAGCGGCTGACCCTCGGCGCGCCGGTCGTCATGGGCCGCAAGACCTGGCTGAGCATCGGGCGGCCCCTGCCGGGCCGGCAGAACATCGTCGTCACGCGCGACCCGGCGTGGCGCGCGGAGGGTGCCTTGGCGGTGCCGTCGCTGGCGGCGGCGCTCGCGCGCGCGACGCCCGCCGAGCGCGTCTCCGTCATCGGCGGCGCCGAAATCTTCGCCCTCGCCCTGCCCGTCGCCGACGAGCTCGAGCTCACCGAGATCGACGCCGTGCTCCCCGCCGACGCCTTCTTCCCGGCTTGGAGCCCGGCCGAATTCAGGCAGACTGCGCGCGAGGCACACGAGACGCCGGAGGGGCTGCGCTACAGCTTCGTCAGCTATCGAAGAATCGATCCGGGAGAGTAACGATGTCGGGCAAAGGCTTTCACGTGCATGGTCCGCACGAGCACGAGATGGAGCATCAGGCGCATGCCGAGCCGGGCGGCATGGCCGGCCGGCTTGCGGTGGCCACGGCGATCATCGCCACGGTCGGTGCCCTGTTCGCCTACATGGGCGGGCTGAAGCAGGTCAACGCCGGGCTCTACAAGAACGAGGCGGCGATCAAGAAAACCGACGCGGCGAATTCCTGGGCCTTCTACCAGGCCAAGAACAACCGGCAGAACGTCGCCGAGCTCGCCATCGACATCGTGCCCGATGCCCGCAAGGACTACTACCGCGCCGAGGCCGCCCGCTACAAGTCGGAAAAGGGCGAGATCCAGAAGAAGGCCGAGGAGCTCGAGAAGGAATCGAAGGAATGGGACCTGCGCAGCGAGCACGAGATCCACGAGCACCACCGCTGGCAGCAGGCGACGACCGCGCTCTCGATTGCGATCGCGATGGCGGCGATCGCCCTGCTCACCAGAAGCCGCCGGCTGCAAGTCGGCGTCTACGGCCTCACGACGATCGGCGTCGCGCTCGGTATCCTCGCCGCCCTCCACATCTGAGGCGGCACGCCGGCAACGCTCAGGCGCGGCGGCGCCTGGTCGCCAGGCGCAGCAGGGCCAGCCCGCCGAGCATCAGCGCATAAGTTTCCGGCTCGGGAATCGACGGCACCTGGTTGACGCCGATCCGGACGCGGTAGCTGCCGTCGTTGTCGTCGTAGGCACCGGGCGCGCCGCCGAAGCCGAAGCCGTCGGGGATGCCGAGGAAGAGCCGGGTCGCGCCGGTGGGCGCGATGAACGACTGGAACTGGTCGCTCGCGTTCTTGCCGTCGCCGATGTAGAAGATCTGGCCGAGATCCGGTGACAGCGTCAGGAAGTCGATGCCGAGGCCCGACGGCGAGAAATCGAGGCCGGCCGGCGGCCCGGCGGCCGGGATCGCGGCGGACAGGAAAACGCCGACGAGGGGGCCCTGCGGGCCGATGTAGCCGCTGATGCCGCCGAACAAGGTCAGGCTGCTTCCGGTCGCGCCGTTGCCACCGGGGCCGAACAGCGGCGCGCCGAAGCCGTTGAAGAAGCTGATGCCGCCGAGCGCGGGATCGAGCGCCTTGACGACGTCGCCGGTGACGACCGAGATGAACGAGGGCATCGTCTCGAGGATTTCCTCGGGCGTCGGTCCGGGGTGGCGCAGCAGGCCGCCCGACCAGGTCAGGTTGGCGGCAGGGATGGCGAGGTCGGTGCGGCCGGCGAGCCAGATCGCGTCGGAGCCGTCGATGGTCACGTCGAAGACCTGGGCCTGTGCCGCGCCGGCGAGGGCGAACGCCGCGCAGGCAGAGAGCCAGGTCGGGCCGAACCGGTGGGACGTCTTCATGGCTTCCTCCGCACAAGGGGAACGCCGACTCTATTTCCCGCCTGCCACCGCTACCACCCCGCGTCCGCGGGGGTCCGGCTCACTTCTCGTCGAGGCCCAGCTCCTGGATCTTGCGGGTGATCGTGTTGCGGCCGATGCCGAGCTTCTGCGCCGCCTCGATCCGCCGGCCACGCGTGATCTCGAGCGCGGTATGGATCAGCTGCGCCTCGAAGCGGCGGGTCAGCGTCTCCCAGACCATCGGCTCGCCGGCGCGCAGCAGCTCGCGCGCCTCGTGCTCGAGCCCGGACAGCCAGTGAACGTCGGCTGGCGGCGGGCTCGCCGGGGCGGCGGCCGACGCCGGCGCCGCGGCCACGGCGGCGACGGCGCGCGCGACGGCGGCCGGCACGGCCGCGGGCTCGGCGACACGGGCGCCGGCTTCGGGGCCGCGCTCGAACGGCGCGGCCGCGGCCACCACCACCGCCGCATCAGGCGGCACCACCGCCTTCGGCTGGAACTCGGGCGGCAGATCCTTCGCATCGACCAGCTGCGCCGGCGCCATCACGGTCAGCCAGTGGCATATGTTCTCGAGCTGACGGACGTTGCCCGGGAAGTCGAACTGGGTCAGGCGCGCCAGCGCGGCATCGGTGATGCGCTTGCCCTCCACGCCAAGCTCGCGCGCGCTCTTCTGCAGGAAGAAGCGGGTCAGCGACGAGATGTCTTCCTGGCGCTCGCGCAGCGCCGGCAGGCGCAGGCGAATGACGTTGAGGCGATGGAACAGGTCTTCGCGGAACGACCCCGCCTTGACCCGCTCCTCCAGGTCCTGGTGGGTGGCGGCGATGACGCGCACGTTGCTGCGCATCGGGTTGTGGCCGCCGACCCGATAGAACTGGCCGTCGGCGAGGACGCGCAGCAGTCGGGTCTGCAGGTCGAACGGCATGTCGCCGATCTCGTCGAGGAAGAGCGTGCCGCCGTCGGCCTGCTCGAAGCGGCCGCGCCGCGTCGTCTGCGCGCCGGTGAAGGCGCCGCGCTCGTGGCCGAACAGCTCCGACTCGAGCAGGTCCTTCGGGATCGCCGCGGTATTGATCGCGACGAACGGGCCCGAGGAGCGCGGGCTGTGCTTGTGCAGCGCGTTCGCGACCAGCTCCTTGCCCGAGCCCGACTCGCCGGTGATGAGGACGGTGACAACGCTCTGGCTGAGCCGGCCGATCGCCCGGAACACGTCCTGCATCGCCGGCGCCTGGCCGAGGATCTCCGGCACCTGGGCCGACGCCGCCTCGATCTGACCTTCGTGCAGGCTTTCCTCGACGGCGCGGCGGATCAGGTCGACCGCCTTGGGCACGTCGAAGGGTTTGGGCAGGTAGTCGAAAGCGCCGCCCTGGAAGGCGCTGACGGCGCTGTCGAGGTCGGAGTACGCGGTCATGATGATGACCGGCAGGTCGCGATGCTTGGCCTTGATCTTGGTCAGCAGATCGATCCCGGAGCCGCCCGGCATGCGGATGTCCGACACCAACACCTGCGGCTGGTCGTCCTCGAGCGCGGCAAGCACGTCGCGCGGGTTGGTGAAGCTGCGCACGACGAATTCCTCGCGCGTCAGGGCCTTCTCGAGAACGAAGCGGATCGATTGGTCGTCGTCGACGATCCAGATGGGCTTCAAGGAACGAGGCCCCCGTGCCCGCATGGTTCGCTGCCCGGTCCGGGGCCGCGGCCGGCCGGGCCTTTCGAAGGAGATGGCTTCATTGAATCGGGATCACGATCTTGAAGACCGTCCGGCCGGGTTGGCTTTCGAATTCGACAATGCCATGGTGCTGCTGGATGAAGGTTTGCGCGAGCGTGAGGCCGAGTCCCGAGCCTCCTTCGCGGCCAGACACGAGCGGGAAGAACACCCGTTCACGCAACGACTCCGGGACACCTGGGCCGTTGTCCTCGATATGCAATTCCAGTGCCAGACGATAGCGATGTTTGCCGAGCGTCATCTGGCGTGCCACGCGAGTGCGCAGGATGATCTTCGCGTCGCCGATCTCGATGCGTTCGGTGAGCGCCTCGGCGGCGTTGTGGGCGACGTTCAGAACTGCCTGGATCAGCTGCTCGCGGTCGCCGCGGAACTCGGGAATCGAGGTGTCGTAGTCGCGCTCGGTGACGAGCCCGCGCGTGAACTCGGCGTCGATCAGCGAGCGCACCCGCTCGCACACCTCGTGGATGTTGACGTTGCCAACGACATGCGGCTTGCGATGGGGCGCGAGCAGGCGATCGACCAGCGACTGCAGCCGGTCGGCCTCGTTGATGATGACCTGGGTGTATTCCGTGAGCGAGCGCGACTCGATCTCCATCTCGAGCAGCTGCGCCGCGCCGCGGATCCCGCCGAGCGGGTTCTTGATCTCGTGGGCGAGGTT